>JABITN010000171.1 GCA_018700525.1 Opitutales bacterium | reverse complement strand
TTATCGTTCAAATCGATTTGGCAATCGGGAAGTGCCGCTCGTATTTGTTCGATTGCATCTTTCGAGTAGAGCTCAGTCTGGAAGAGGTAGAGGCGTTTTAGTTGCGTAAGCTGAGAAAGTTGTTCCATTTGCCCGCTATTGATTTGGGTGCCGTAGAGGTTGAGGGATTCCAGGGTTTCAAGCTTAGCTAGAGATGCGAGAGTGGAGCCTTCGATCTGGGTTTTACTAAGATTTAGAGAGCGGAGATTTTTGAATTGAGAAATTGTAGAGATGGCGGAATCGGAAAGTTGGGTACTGCTGAAATCAGCTTCGACAATCGATTCCGCAAATGGCTCGAGACGTTTTAGCATTTTTTGATCGAAGCTCTTTTGAGCCGAGAATGTGTCGATACGGAATTTCGTGGCATGGGTTTCAATTGGGGTGATGAGTACGCCGAGTTCTTCGTTGAGTTGATTCAGAGCGGCGTAGAGGTCGACTCTAGCGGTTTCCAGAGCCTCGATTTCTTCTGGAGTAAGTATCGCGTCGAATACGTTGACGATGTACTGTTCAATGTCGGCAGGGATTGACTCGTAGGATGCTACGGTCGCGGTATCGGATGCTCCGTTTTCGATCCACCAACTAATGAAGGCGACTTCTTCGATTGAGAGGGGAGGTTTGCCTTCGGTCGGCATAAATTCTTCGTCGTCTTCGGGTAGTGTGATTCTAAATACTAGTTCGGAGTTGTCTAGGTCATTGGGGACGACAGATGGTCCCATATCGCCACCTTCGATATGACCCGCGTATGTCTCAAGATTGAGCTCTCCTTTTTGTTTGTCGGGATTGTGGCAGGTTAGGCAATTTTGTTCGATAATCGGTTGTACTAGATCTTTAAATACTATGAGATCTGCCGCGGAATCAGCTGCTTCTTTCGAATCTACGCTTAAACCAAAAATCGGTCGAAGGGTATCGGGCATGTATTTGGTTAGGTAATCTCGTCCATGCGTTAGGGAGCCTCCGTCATGGCTAGAGCTAGCCAAAAGGCCGAGGTTGACGAATAGCAATACGCGGTAGGTGTTCTTCGCGATGCTTTTCTCCCAGAATAATTTTAGAGAACCTAATGCCAGTGTGCCGATGGCTAGGAATATGCTCATTCGCATGTGTTCGATGACAAGTGGTTCGTTGGAGCCGCTTGCATAAGCGAGTAGGAAACCAGTCAGAACGGCAATGAGGACCGAGACGATGGAGAGACTTAGAATGAGTGGAATAGCTGGTGAGAGCGAAGAATTCGGTTTAAAGCAAACTCTCGCTTCAAGCGCGGCTAACAAAAGAATGAATGCGATTGGAAGGTGCAATACGGTCGGATGAAATCGCCCGAAGAATTGGAGCAAATCGCTGCGTGGTTCACCATCGAGGGGATTGGCAATAATAATGCCGGCGAAGATTAGAGCTAGGCTTCCAAAAATGGTGAGCAGTATGGGAAAGGAGCGTTTTCGCATGGAGGAATTGTGTGTCGGGCTAGGATAGGATGCTTTTGACAACGTGAGCTTCTTCGACGCCTGTGAGGGTTAAATCGAGCCCTTGGTGCTTGAAATTGAGTTGCTTGTGGTCAATGCCGAAGCGATTGAGAATCGTCGCGTTCAGATCGCGAATATGAACAGGGTCTTGTGTGATATTGTAACTGAAGTCGTCGGTCTCGCCGTAAACGGTACCCCCCTTTACTCCGGCTCCGGCCATCCACATCGTGTAGCAGCGGGGGTGATGGTCGCGTCCGTAGTTCTCTTCCGTAAGCGTACCTTGACAGTAGATAGTGCGACCAAATTCTCCACCCCAAACGACTAGGGTGTCGTCGAACATTCCTCGTTGTTTGAGATCGGTTATGAGGGCGTTGGAAGCTTGGTCGACATCTTTGCATTGATTTGGGAGATCCTTGGGCAATGCACCGTGTTGGTCCCATCCTCGGTGGAAGATTTGAGAAAACCGAACGCCTTTTTCAGCAAGGCGACGTGCCATGAGGCAATTGTAGGCAAACGTTCCCGGGATCTTCGAGTCGGGACCGTACAAGTCGAATATGTAGTCCGGTTCGTCCGAGAGGTCTGTTAGGTCGGGAACGGATGCTTGCATACGGAAGGCCATCTCATACTGAGAAATGCGGGCATGCGTTTCAGGGTCCCCAAATTCTTCATACAATTCGCTATTGATTTCGTTGACGCCATCGAGCATGTCGCGACGCATCGAGCGGTCTACTCCGTGAGGGTCGGATAGATAGAGAACCGGGTCGCCGTCCGAACGCATAGCGACGCCTTGGTGCTGGGAAGGCAATGGACCTGAACCCCAGAGTCGCGAGAAAAGAGCTTGAGCTTCCTTGCGACCGGTCCAAGTGGAATTGAGAATGACGAAAGTAGGCAGATTGTCGTTTAAGCTGCCGAGACCGTAGCTGAGCCAAGCGCCGAGGCTTGGGCGACCGGGGATTTGATTGCCAGTTTGGATGTAGGTGATTGCCGGATCGTGATTGATAGCCTCGGTCCACATCGATTTTATGATGGCAATATCGTCAACGATTTTTGCTGTGTGCGGGAGTAGTTCGCTTATCCATGCTCCGGATTTCCCGTACTGTTTGAAATCGTAGATGGATGGGGCTATTGGAAATCGCGACTGGCCGGATGTCATTGTTGTTAGTCGCTGACCATTGCGAATAGACTCGGGCAAATCCTTATCGAAAAGCGTCTTCATCTTCGGTTTGTAATCGTACATGTCCAGCTGGGAAGGAGCACCTGACATGAAAAGGTAGATCCCACGCTTGGCCTTGGCGGGAAAGTGGGACGATCCAAGCGCTCCGGGGCCGAGTCCCGAGAATGGATTGCCAGTTGCAGCGTTAGAAATGGCGGACCCTCCTGCGATCGAAGAGATGGCGGCCATACCCAGGCCCTTGGCCGCTTTGCCGAGAAATTGGCGACGTGTTTCGAGGTTAACGTATTGGTCTAATGGATTCATCGGATTGATTGATAATTGGGGTTTAAAAAAGGGAAGTCGTTAAGGCTCTTTAGTACTTATTTATGAAGCTATCGAGATTCATGATCTGGTTAGCGACCATCGTTAATGAAGCCAGGGTTACAGGATCGACCGAAGAATTGGGTTTCGAATCGCCCAGGGATATCAAGTCACTGGCATTCGATGGGGTCTTCTTGAACGACTCATGAAAATTCGAATACGAGCGTTCCAGAATTTCACGATGTTTCTTAGGCGGATTCATTCCGAGCGCTAGTCGATACATTGTCGTGATCGATTTGCCAGATGACTCTTTGCTTTCGCTCAAGGCGCGTTGTGCTAGATTGCGAGCAGCTTCGACGTACTGCGGGTCATTCATGAGCGTTAGCGCTTGAAGAGGCGTATTGGTACGGTCACGACGGACTGAACAGTTTTCGCGTGATGGTGCGTCAAACACAACCATGTTTGGCGGCGGTGCTGTTCGTTTCCAAAATGTATATAGACTACGGCGATAGAGGGCGTCGCCTGAATCGGCTTGGTAGTAGCGAGTATTGCTGCCGGAATAGGCAACGGCATCCCATATGCCTTCAGGCTGATAAGGCTTAACGGGTGGTCCCCCGAGGTCGTCTCTGAGCGATCCGCTAACGTAAAGGGCTTGGTCTCGCAGGGTTTCACCATCAAGGCGGTACCGGGGTCCACGGGCTAGCAATCGGTTTTCCGGATCGATTGTCAGGGCGTCTTTGGCGATTTTGGAATCTTGACGATAAGCAGCTGTTGTAACGAGGTTTTTGATGAACGCTTTAATATCCCAACCGTTTTCCTGGAAACTGATGGCAAGCCAATCGAGAAGCTCCGGGTGAGAGGGATTTTCCCCAGTTGCGCCGAAGTCTTCGGATGTTTTGACCAGTCCAATGCCAAAGAAGTTTTGCCAGATACGATTCACGGTCACTCGGGCGGTGAGCGGATTGTTCGAATCGATAAGCCACTGGGCGAGGCTCATTCGGTTTCTCGGAGCATTTGCTGGTAAGGAGCCGAGAGCTTCCGGTAGTTCAGGGTATACTTTGTCGCCTTGTTTATCGTATTCTCCCCGTTCAAGCATAAAGGCGAAGGCGTCTTCGTCTTTTTCTTTCATTATGAGAGATAGGTTCGACTGGTCGTAAATGTATTTGTATCGATTTTCCAATAACGCTAACTCGATTTTGAGTTCGCTGGTTTGCGGATCAATCATATCGAAGTAATAAGCTTCGAGGTTGTTTTTCTCCCGCTCCTTTCGTTCGTCTGCGGGTTTCTCGAAAGTTTTCTTCAAAGTCGAAGAATTGGCGATTTGCGAAAAGAGGTAGGCTGGAACATGAGAGGGGAAGAAATCCAGTCGACTAACGAATCCACTGTCTGAGGCATCATCCTCGCTTCTGTAGGCTTCGTGGAATTGTAGTGGCGCATTGGTTTGGCAGCTGCCGGTAAGGTTATCTACCACCATTCGTTTCTCGATAGCTTGACGGCTTGGCGAGGTGATCGTGATGCCCGATGCTAAGCCGGAACCATCGTATGAAACGGAGAATTTGATTGATTTGCCAGGAGTGGGAGGACCGCCTCTACGTGTACTCTTAGTTGTGAGCGAAATGAGGCTTTCGCTTTTGAGGGAGTTGATTAGTTCGAATTTGACGCGATAGCGATTACGTTGGCTATTGTCGCCTCCAACGAGAGAGATGCGCCAACCACGATCGCCGTCAAATTTGGAAACGATCGGCTGAACGACGCCTTGATTAAGTGTTGGCGTTTTATAGGTAAAGGCGACGGTGAAGGCTCCGTTGGGGTCAAGTTGATTGAATTCGATTGGTAGCTCTACCGAATCACCCATTTCGAATTCAGCGTCGCCCTTGATTTGCTCGTCTTTTCTTGACGATTTCTCTTTGGAAAGCGCTAGTTTGTAAGCAGGGATGTCCAAATCTTCTGGAAACTCAGGATCGCTTGATTCGAGCCATGATTGGTAAGAAGCTTTTCGTTCCTTCTTGATTAGGTTGAAGCGTTTTTCGAAAGCTTCGAACTCTGGTTGGATTTTTGCCCAGGCAGTTTCGTGTTCTGGTGGCGGCATGACTGCAACCGGTTTTGTATCGTATGCGTTTCCATCCATGATCGGGCCGTCTATATTGTTAAAGAAAGCCGAGAATTGGTAGAAATCGGTTTGGGTGAGTGGATCGAATTTATGGTCATGGCATGAAGCGCAGCCCATGGTGAGTCCGAGGAAAACAGTGGCGGTCGTTTCGACGCGATCTTTGGCGTAGATAGCCCGGTACTCGTCATCGATGGCTCCGCCTTCGCTGGTGGATGGATTGCAGCGATTGAATCCTGTTGCCACGCGTTGTTCGATGGTTGGATTCGGAAGGAGGTCGCCAGCGAGTTGTTCGACGATGAATGTGTCGAACGGTTTGTTGTCGTTGAAAGCATCGATGACCCAATCGCGGTACGGCCAGATTTCTCGGTAGTTATCGAGATGGAGGCCGTGAGTATCGGAATAGCGGGCTGCATCTAGCCAGTAACGAGCTTGGTTCTCGCCGAAAGCCGGATTGTCGAGTAGTCGGTCGACGAGGTTTTCGTAGGCGTTTGGAGAAGTATCTGCAACGAAACGGTCTACTTCTTGCGGATTAAGCGGCAGCCCTGTTATATCGAGAGCTAAGCGTCGGGCCAGGGTGGCTTTGTCTGCTTCTGGGTTCGGACGGAGGCCTGCTTTTTCCATCTCCTCGAAGAGGAATGAGTCGATCGGTCCTTTGCCCCAATCCGATCTGGGGGCTGGATGTTTTTTAGGTTGTAGGAACGCCCAGTGTGCCTCCCATTCGGCGCCTTCTTCAATCCATTGGCGAATTTTCTGTTTTTGGTCGTCGCTCAAGAGTTTGTGCGAATTGGGCGGCGGCATGATGTCGCTCTTAAGGGTACTGGTAATACGCTTGTAGAGTGGGCTGTTTTCCGGGTCGCCGCGCTGGATTGCCGGATCGAAGTCACCGTGCACTGCGAACGCGTTGGCTTCAATGTCGAGACGGAGTTCGGCTTCGCGTGAGTTGGCGTCGGGGCCATGGCAATTGTAGCAATTTTCCGAGAAAATCCGCCGTATGTCGCGATTGAAGCTGACGGTTTTCTCGCCAGCGCTAGGAGTGATTGTCGCGAAGTTCGTTGGGGGCCGTTTGAGGTTTCCGGATTCTGGGAAATCGGCTTGTTCGTAAACTTCTTGTGGCGAGAGCAAAGCCGTCTTTGATGCGCTTGGGTTGTGTGGAATTGTTTCGGAGGAGAAGTTTAAGACTGTGAGGACGCCTATGAAACTAATCGCGGCTGAAGCTGCAACGATACCGGCGTAGGAGGGGAAGCGTTTTAAGATAGAATTAGGACGCTCGGCGGGGGTGGAGTTTTCGCCGTCGTCTAGATCGATTGGAGGGGCTGCCTCAAGAGTTTCCTTGAGAGATGCGTCCATTTCGAAGCGGGCGTGCAATTGGCATTGCTCGGTGTAGATTCGACGGGCTTCAGGATCGTTGGCGAGAAGGGTTTTGAGGCTCTCGGCGTCAGCGGTGGAAAGCTGATCTTCCAGCATTCGGGCGATTAATTGATGCAGTTCATTCATGGTTGTCAGTCTCCTGTGCGGTCATGCATTGAAAAAGGGCTTTGCGGGCTCGGAAAAGCACTTGAGCTATGTGATTGGTTTTCAAGGTTCGTTCCTCCGCGATTTGTTTAATTGAAAGGTTGCGGTAGTAGTAGTCGCTTACAATTGCACGAGTGCGGTCTTGAAGTTGGCCTAGGCAGGCTTCTAGTTGGGTGAATTGGCCTTCGATACGAGAGTCGGTAGTTTCGGTTTCGTCGGCGATGCTTTGGAGCAAATCATCACTGAACGTTAATTTGCTGCGTTTGCGTTTTTGAAGAAAGGAAAGGCTTTGGTAGTAGGCTACTTTGTATGCCCAGGCATCGAATTTCGCGGGGTGTTGGAATTCGCCTATTTTATCGAGGATGACTTGGTTGCTTTCTTGGAGGACGTCTTTGGCGTCGGTGGGGCTGGCGGTTATCGAAAGAATATAGCCGTAAAGTCGGGGTTGGAGCCGACCGAGCAGTTCTTCGTAGAAATCGATTGGTTGGGCGCTGGAGTTCAAGGGGCGTGGGAGGATTCTTTTAGTCAATAAATTAGGCGGGCTCCATCATATATATGCGAGCTCTATTAAATGTTACAGAAAAAGTTAAAAATATTGAATAAGTCGAAAATCGGTAAGGGTGCCGCAAGCCCTATTTTTGGGATAAATCGACGATTTTTTGAAATGCCAATTTTCCGTACCCGCGACCTATGGTTTTAGACAAAGGACAAAGATGATCAAGAAGCGCTTCCGGAGGAAGTATGATGGCGAAAAAGCCAATTATCGATCTATCCCGCCATATCGTTTAGACTGTATTCGTTGCGATGAAATAGGGCTCAAATCGAAGAGCCTTTCTGCAGATCTCCAATTGCTTGGGCGAGGAACCCCAGCGACCTTTCGACTCGATTGCGATGGTGCTCAGAAATTCGGCTTTTTACGGTGGAGCGGGTCCTGAATGCACTGCTCATGGTACCGAGCAAACCCGCTGGGTGACAATTCTGCTTAAAGACGCTGCTGCGGGATCTGCTCTTCGGATTAACCGGCGGTTCGTCGTTCGGCACGCCAAGCATCTCTGTGGTTGCGCGTCCAGTCGATTAGGGCTCTTTCGAATCCGATATCTTTTCCCGACCTTTCGGATTCGAGCCATTTATGCCTTAAGATTTCCTCTCTCTCTGCTAGGAATTCCCGATAGAGACTTGAATGCTTTGCAAACTCGTGAGGGTCTTTCGAGTTGGAGCCATCCGTTTCCACACTATTAATTTTCGCAAACTATTGATTGAATGTATTGGATAAAAACGGCGATTTCTTGGAGATCTGTTTTGGCGAAGCTAGTGTTTTTTACTAATGTATTCTTTGTCGACTACTTATACCGAGGTCGCTGTATAGGTCCAGGTCGACGCTCGAATCGGTTGAAATGAAACGAGATTTTGAGGCGTTCGGATTTGAATACAATGCGTTTAAAACGTGCCCAAATGTTGGATGCTTTGCTGGATGCTTTTGATGGGATTCGGCGATTGGTCCTGCTCCACGTGGCAGTGAGCCACACCCGCTTTGTCGGCTGCGTTGATGATCGGCTCCATATTGATCGAACCATTGCCCAATTCCTTGAAAGCGTCCTTGGGAATGCTTCCAAAATTCGGGAGGGCCATGCCTTTTTTGACGTCCTTGAGATGGAGTTGAGAAACGCGCCCTTTGAGCTTTTTTATGAGCTTCACAGGGTCTGCGCCGCCAACGACTACCCAGAAGACGTCCATTTCGAATTTCATCTCGGGCGAGAACTCCTTTATGAGGATGTCGTAGCCTATCTTGCCGCCTTCTTGCGGTTGGAATTCGAATGCGTGATTGTGATAGGAGAGTTGAACGCCGGCTTGTTTGGATAGCTGAGCCGCGCGGTTGCAGTTCTCAGCGAGACGCTTGTAGTCATCGAGATCCTGTCGATTGTGCTCGTGAAGGTAGGGGACTACGAGGTGAGTCAGGCCTACCTTTCTCGCTTCGTCGAGAATTTTGGCGAATGGTATGGTTCCTTTCTTGTTTGGGTCGGTAACCGATTCCCATGCGAAATGCGAAGAGTTAACGGCCATGCCATTGTCTTTGGAGGCTTGGATCATGAGTCCGGCATCAGGGAAACCATAGGGCTCTACCTGTTTGTAGCCAGCCTGCGCGACGGCCTTGATGGTGCCGATCGTGTCCGCTTTGAGCTCGTTACGCAGCGTATAAAGCTGAATTCCGATTTCTTTGCGGTAGCGATTGTTTTTGCTTAGAGCCAAGGCCTGGAATGAGGCAGACGAGGCTAATGATGAAGCAAGGGCGGTTCTTAGAAATTGACGACGTTTCATAGGTATTAGCGTGATTTAGGGAATGAAGGATGGAGATTGGCAAAATGGCAAGATTCGAAGGCGTTCTTCTGAATGAGCGTGTTTCTTATGAGATTGCTCTTTTTCGGATGCAGGGAATAGTGGCGGCGTTTTCAATAGGTTGTTTTGAAATTGTGAATACTTCGTTTGCTTTGACTCGTTTCCTGATCTTTTCGCTTCTTTTACTATTTCCTATGGCTTGGGGCCAGGGAGGCTTGCCGGCTTCGCTTAAGCCTATTCGGCAGGATGCTGAATGGGCAGTCAATTGGTGGATGCCGCGGCAGGAGGAAAAGCTTGCCGAGGCCAAAGAACGGGGGGAGGAGGTCGATCTGCTTTTCGTAGGGGATTCGATTACGCATTACTGGGCGGAAGGATTGTGGGCTGAACGTTATGGTCGGCGCAATGCGTTTAATTTGGGCTTCAGCGGCGATCGCACGGAGCATGTATTATGGCGAATTGAGAACGGAGCATTTCGGAATCTGGCTCCGAAAGTGACGGTTTTAATGATAGGAACGAATAATACCGGACATGACGAAGGTCAGCCTGCGGCTGATACGATTCGGGGGATTGAAGCGATTTTAGACGAGATCAAGGAACGCTTGCCGAAAACGAAAATTATTCTTCACGCTGTATTCCCTCGAGGAGCTAAAACGGACGATCGCTTGCGTTTAGTGAATGATGAAATTAACAAAGCTCTCCCAACGGTAGCAAAAGCAAAGGGTGCGGAGTTTTTGGATATCAATCGGTTCTTTTTAGAAAGAGACGGAACCTTGCGCCGGAATATTATGCCCGATTTGCTGCACCCGAATGAAGCGGGTTATAAGCTGTGGGCTGAAGGTTTGGCTCCGTCGCTTACGCGTTATTTTGGCGAGAAGAAAGCAGCGAAACCTCGGGTTATATCCCTTTGGCCCAAAGCGGTGCCTTCCCCTCATACCCTGAGTCTTGTCGAGACCAGCGAAGTTCGTGAGAAAGCTCCCCTATACGGTGTTGGTTTATCCGGCTTACATAGGCGATGCGAATTTCAAGATGGTTGACGACTTCAAGTTCGATTCTGGAGCTCCGCCTGCATTTATCGTGCAAACGCAGGATGATAAACGTTATTTCCCGAGCGCCATCGCTTATAATATGGCTTTATTGAAAGCTAACATTTCTTCGGAACTTCATACCTTTCCAACAGGTGGTCATGGCTATAGGATACGGCCTTCGGCTTATCCGGTTGCCGGGTGGAAAGACCTTTGCCGCGATTGGTTGTTGAGAGTTGACGGCAACTGATGCGCGGTAACGTGAGCGATTCTTTCGTTTCACGCTTGGCCAAAGTGGAAAATGCGTTTGTGTGAACGGATGCGAGTTACCATGAAATCAATGCTTTTGACCTTATTGGGGCTAGTAGGAGCCGCTTTGAATCTGAGCGCGGCGAAGCCCAATGTCGTTTTTATTCTGGCGGATGACCTCGGCTATGGCGACTTGAGTTGCAATAACGCGGACGGAAAAATCAATACGCCCCACCTCGACCGTATTGCTTCGGAAGGTATTCGGTTTACGGATGCGCATTCTGGATCAGCTGTCTGTACGCCTACGCGTTACGGAGTGATTACAGGGCGCTATAGCTGGCGTAGCCGTTTGAAGCGCGGAGTGCTTGGCGGGTCGTCTGACCACCTGATTGATACCGAGCGCTACACGGTGGCCGATTTGATGAAAGGGCAGGGCTATCACACTGCGATGATCGGCAAGTGGCATTTGGGTTGGGATTTTCAATTCAAAGAAGGAGCGGCGAACGATGGCATCGTGGGAGTGGGTAAGAAAAACAAACGCCTAATTGATTATTCGAAACCCGTTGCCAATGGACCAGATGCTTTGGGATTCGATTACTATTATGGACATTGCGGCTCTCTCGATATGGATCCGTATGTATATGTTGAAAACGGAAAAGTAACCGCTGCTCCAAATCGGATTACCATTAATAAAGACTACAAAGGGTTTTGGCGCGAAGGTCCAACTGGAGCGGATTTCGAGCATCTGCAGGTGACCCCGAATTTCGTCAATCGCGCAATCGATTATATCGACGAGCGCTCGAAAACCGCAAAGCCATTCTTTCTCTATTTACCGCTTCCGAGTCCTCACACCCCGATCCTTCCATTGAAAGAGTTTCAGGGAAAAAGCGGTACTAATGGATATGGCGATTTCGTTCAGCAGGTAGATTGGCATATCGGTCAAGTGATGGATGCGTTGAAGCGCAATGGAGTTGCTGAAAACACGCTGTTAATTTTCACGAGCGACAATGGCTGTTCTCCTCGGGCGGTTTTCGAGGAACTGGATGCAGTCGGACACAAGCCGGGCGCTGTGTACCGTGGGCATAAAGCTGATATCTACGAGGCTGGTCACCGGGTACCTTTTGTGGCTCATTGGCCGGAAGGAATTCGAAAAACAGGGAAGTCGGACGCTACTATTTGCCTGACGGATTTGTTCGCGACGGTCGCCGAAATTACGAGTGCTCAGACGCCTGCGAATGCGGGCGAAGATAGCGTGAGTTTCCTCCCAGCGTTGAAGGGCAAGTCCGGCCAGGTCCGCGAGGCTACGATTCATCATTCTATCAATGGCTCTTTTGCTATACGGAAGGGGGATTGGAAATTGGCGTTGTGCCCAGGTTCTGGCGGTTGGAGTTATCCAAGGCCAGCGGATACGAAGAAAATGGATCTCCCGCCGATACAGTTGTTTAATTTGAAAACAGACCCATCTGAAACGAAGAATGTATATCAATCGAATCCGGACAAAACTCGAGAGCTGTACGCTCTCTTGAAAAGCTATGTTGAAAAGGGTAGGAGCACGCCCGGTCCGAATCAAATGAATGAAGGAAAGACGCTTTTCGATCCTGCGGGATTCGATGCAATAAAGGCAGAGTTGAAGTTTTAGACTTTCGGCGTCCGAAAGAAATAGAGTTTGTTTTTTTGCGATCTAGCGATCTCGTTGGATCGTTCATCGCTGAAGATCGAGGGTGCGTGAAATGAATTTACGTGACCTAGCTCGGAAATCATCCCTTCATAGGCGGTCGTATTTGAATGACGGATATCCCATTTTCTGCTTTTCCGGTATACTATAGTACCCTGGCAACGTAGTATTGATAGCTCGAAAGGGCTTATTCGATAAGCGTTTTCGTAGACGATGAGACCTATTGGCCCGCAGGGGCACCTATTTGCTTCGTAGAAACAACAAGCGAAGCGTTGTTAAAAAACTGATTCCACTAAGCTGTTGCCTAAAGTCTCAATAGCCAATCGCGGCAGAGTTCGTGCCAGTTGGAGACGGGGTAGGCTGAGTCCCGGAGTCCGAAACCATGGCCGCCTGTAGGGAAAATATGAATTTCTGATGGGATGTTGGCTTTGTACAATGCGGTGAAATAAGCGATGGCGCTGGGGATATGTTTTCGATCATTCTGAGCTTGGGCGATGAATGCGGGAGGCGTTTCTGGGCCAATGTCTATTTCTGATGTTAGCTTAAGGTCTTTGTCACCGAGAAAGGCTGGATAGATCAGCACTGTGAAATCGGGACGGCATGAGATTGAGTCAGCCCGGTCTGTCTTGGGGTAGACGCGTGTCTTCCAGTTGTGGCTCAATGTAGCCGCTAAGTGACCGCCTGCAGAGAAGCCGAGTATACCGATTCGATTAGGATCGAGATTCCACTCGGTCGCTTTACTTCGGATAAGGCCAAAGGCTCGTTGAGCGTCTTGCAGAGCTCCTTCGCGGTTATTGGGAGTTCGGTATTTGAGCACTGCGGCTGTTATGCCAACGGAGTTAAGCCATTTGGCTATTTCGGTTCCTTCTTTGTCCCATGCCAATTTGCTGTATCCACCGCCTGGGCACACTAGGACGGTGGGTATGAGCCGCCGCCCATTTAATTTGTAGAGAGTGATACTTGGGCTCGCTACGTTGGTGATGCGGGTTACACCTCCGCTGGTTTCATTGGATTGGATAAGATTCGAATCGTGCGGGTTGGGGACGCTGTTTGGCCAGAGCGAGATTTCAATGGGATCGATCGCTTTGTGGGGTGCACCAAAATGATGGGTAAGTGTGGACTGTAGACCTTTGGCCCAGAGTTCGTAGCCTGCTTGGTTTGGATGCAGGAAATCGGGCATGATGTTGCGTGGAAGCGTGCCGTCTTTTTCGAGAAAGAGATGATTGATGTTTAGAAACTCGGCGTTCTTTGCGACTGCGATATCCGGTAGGGCTTGATTTATGGAATCGTTGATTAATCGTTTTCTGCCGTCGGCTTTGTGGTCCCGCGGAAAAACAGCGTGCACGATGAGTTTTGTATCTGGAAGACGCTGGTTGATCTCGTCGATAATCGCTTCGATGCCCTGGATGGTTTCGTCCGCCGGTTGTCCTTCGCCTTGACCGGTATTGTTCGTCCCGATCATCAATACAGTTACTTTTGGAGAGAGATTATCGAGAGCTCCGTTTTGGATCCGCCAGAGAACATGTTCGGTCCGATCGCCGCTGAAGCCGAGATTGAATGGTTCGTATCTTCCTAAAGCTTCAGCCCAGAGACCTTTGTTCCAACCGTGAGTTATTGAGTCGCCGATAAAGAGAAGTTGTGCCTTGTTGCCACGCTCCTGGGCCTCGGCCAGTTTTTCGATATGACGCTCTTTCCACCAGGATTGCTCCATTTTCGAAATGGGACTGATGGATGTGGGGCGTACCTGGGCGTTGGCGACCGCGATAGTGAAGACCAAATACAGCCCAATAAAATGGAGGGGAAAGAAACGAGAATTCATGGAGTAGAGGTGAAGGGATTGGGAGAGTTTTGGCAATAGCCAGGTTTGATGATAATTTTCTCGGCTTAGTCTCTTGCTTGTCGCATTTATTTTGTATGATCAAACGACGACTACCCCTGGTTTTACTTTCGTTATTTTCGGCAGTTCAATGGGCCGCTGCGGCGAAGACGCCAAATTTGGTGGTTATCTACACGGATGAGCACAACTTTCGAACTCTGGGGTGCTACCGTGACCAGCTATCCGATGCGGAGTCGTTTATTTGGGGTGAGGGCGTCAAAGTGGATACGCCGCACATTGATTCTTTAGCGAAGGAAGGGACGCTCTTGACGAGCTTTTACGCGGCGACTCCCGTCTGCGCACCTTCGCGAGCGTCACTCTTAAGTGGTTTGTACCCGTATGCGACTGGGGTGCCGCAAAACAATATGCCGATGAATGACGATGTTCTAACGTTTGCTCAAGTCTTGAAGGGAAAAGGGTATGCGACGAGTTATGTTGGGAAGTGGCATTTGGATGGAAACGCTAAGCCGGGATGGGCTCCAGCGCGCAAATTTGGTTTCGAAGATAATACGTACATGTATAACAGAGGGCACTATAAGCGTTTTGTGGATACGCCTCAGGGGCCTAAGGTTGGAGCGGTCGATAAAAAGGGGCTGCCGTCATATGGCTTGAATGGAGCGGATGAAAAGAGCTATGCGACGGATTTTTTGATGGATCGGTCCATCGACTTTATTCGAGCAAACAAGGATAAACCGTTTTGCGTAATGATGAGCCTGCCGGATCCCCATGGTCCGAATACGGTAAGAGCTCCCTATGACACGCGCTTCAATCACCTCAAGTTCGATTCGCCCGCTACGATGTTCAAAAGCGAATCGGAAACGCCCGCTTGGGTTTCTCAAAAATCGAGTAACTTCATTTGGGCCCAGGCGCTGAAGCAGCAGAGTATGGCTAATTACTTTGGAATGGTGCAATTAATCGATGACAACGTAGGAAAACTGCTGGGCTTTTTGAAAGAGAACAAACTCGAAAAAGATACGATTGTCGTATTCACCTCGGATCACGGCGACTTGATGGGCGAGCACCGTTTGCATAACAAAGGGCTCCCTTACGAAACATCCGCATGCGTGGCGTTTATCGTAAAGTATCCGAAAGCAGTGGCACCGAGTAAAGTTATTCGCTCGGCGATGACTACAACCGACTTTGGTCCGACGATGATGAACTTAATGGGATTCGAAGGAACCTTGCCCGCAGCTCACGGAGTGGATCTTGCAGATGAATTTCGAAGTAAGAAAGCTGAAGCGAATACGGATCGTATCGTTTACATTCGATCGACGGAATACGATTCGCGTTGGGTCGCTGCTATTAGCGACCGCTACAAGCTAGTGCTTTCGACGGAGGATGACCCGTGGTTGTTCGACTTGGAAAAAGACCCCGAGGAGTTAGTGAATTACGCATTGGATCCTAATTACGCGGCGATTCGGAAAGAACTGACCGATTCGATGGTGGATCAAATGAAAACCAGCAACGATCCGGTTTTGAAGATCGATGCTTACAAGAAGTGGCTTGAGCTTTAAGTGATGCGTGAGGACGAAAAAGCGGTTTGGGGGTAGCGGCTCGAAATTCGAAAAGAAGGGCATCGACGCGAGTCCCTCGCGTAGCTAGGGCGGGGCGGCGTTCATGAGCTTAGCTGAAGGGCGGAGCAGCGTGATTTTTAGCGGGATTCGATTTGGCTGGTGGATATCGGCGAAGAAAGCTCTCAATTGGACATTTTGTATAATTGGGATATAACTTTGTATAAAAGGGATCGAATGAGGGGTTTATGTTAGTTCATTCTTTAAAAAATACGATTTGCTCTCTTATATCACCGTTATGTCGAAGAACTTAAGCGAACTGGGCGGCCGTAAAGGCGTCCTGGAAAATCTGTTTTCTAAGATCGGCGACGCGTCAGCGGCAGAAGAAGGCACTCCTTCGCCGCAGGATATGGAGCGGCTCGCGGAGGAATTTCTCGTTGGAAAGGCCAACGTCTACGGTACGGCGACCTTCTATGATTTCCTTAAACCGGAAAATAAGGGCAAGAAGGTATATGTCTGCAATGGCTCAGCGTGTTTGTGCGCAGGCACTCAAGATGGTTTGGTTGACGAGCTGAAGACACGGTTTAAGCCCGACGAAATCGGTCACATGACGTGTCTCGGGCGTTGTCATGAGAATGGGGCGTTTCATTTTGCGGGAAAGAACTACAGCGCTTTAGGCGAAGGGCAGCTCGATGCAGTCCTGGAGGGCGGCGAAGAGATGAATGTCGATCGCTACGCGATGCATAGCCAAGGCGAGTCGGTGCTCATGACGGAATTTCCTGGTATGGATTCCTATGCGGCGTTGCTCAAAACGGCCTTGGCCAAAGACTCGAGCGACGTGCTTGACGATGTGAAAGCGGCAGGCATTCGTGGCCGCGGCGGAGCAGGGTTTCCAATGGGAGTGAAATGGGAGTTCGCTCGAAATACGGAAAGCAATCTCAAGTTCATTATTTGCAACGCGGATGAAGGCGATCCTGGCGCGTATTCTGATCGCTACCTGCTCGAGGAAAGGCCGCATGCGGTACTTTCCGGTATGATCATCGCCGCTTATTGCATGAAAGCCCAATGGGGCGTGCTTTACATTCGCGCGGAATATCCGGAGGCCTTTCCGATCGTGGAGGCGGCGATTCAGGATTTCCGCGACGCGGGACTTCTTGGCGAGAATGTGAACGGGGCCGGTTTTGATTTCGATTTCAAGATCGTGCCAGGGCAGGGTTCGTACATTTGCGGCGAAGAGACCGCATTGATCAGCAGCATAGAAGGCCAGCGCCCGGAAGTGCGCGTGAGGCCTCCATTCCCAGCTCAGAAGGGACTCTTCAATAAACCGACCATCGTAAACAATGTAGAGACGCTCGCAACGGTGCCTTACGTTATTCAAAATGGCGGCTCGGCGTTCGCGAGGCTGGGAACCGAAAAATCCAACGGAACGAAACTCGTTAGCTTGGATAGTTATTTTAATCGCCCTGGTATCTACGAGGTCGAAATGGGAACGTCGCTTTCAACGGTCGTGAACGATCTCGGCGGCGGCTTCACTAAACCAATCAAAGCGCTGCATATCGGCGGCCCATTGGGCGGAATCGTTCCGGTTAGCAAGATTGACGAATTGAGCATCGATTTCGAGTCGTTCGCTTCGGGAGGTTTTCTTCTCGGGCATGCTTCAGTCGTGTGTATTCCGGAATCGTTCCCAATGATGACTTACTTGGAAAAACTCATGGAATTTGCGGCAGTGGAAAGTTGCGGGAAGTGCTTTCCATGTCGTCTGGGTACGAAACGTGCTCATGAAATGCTCGAGTCGGCGAATTCGGGTAATTATAAAATCGATATGGAATTGTTCGATGACCTTTTGCACACACTTGAAACCGCATCGCTTTGCGCCCACGGGGGCGGCATTCCGTTACCGGTCAAAAACGCGCTGCAGTATTTCGGCGAAGAGCTGAAGCAATACTTTAACCAGGAGGGTTCACATGTCTAAGATAGCTTACCTCAATAACAAGCCCCACGAAATCGAAGCGGGCGAGACGATGATCACCTTCGCCCGTCGGGCGCTCGGTTCGGATGTGATTCCGACATTGTGTGATGCTCCGAATCTTGAACCATTCGGATCTTGCCGCGTTTGCAGCGTAGATGTCGCGCTCGAGAAGAACGGTCCGGCCAAGACCTTCGCGTCTTGCCATACGCCAGTTGCGGAAGGGCAGTACATTTACACGGATTCCAAAAACGTCCAACGCCTTCGCAAGAACATCATCGAGCTCGTATTGACCGACCATCCGCTCGATTGCTTGACCTGCGAAGTGAATGGCAATTGCGAGTTGCAGACCGTGGCGGCTCGGGTCGGCATTAATTCAGTACGCTATCCAGAGGGCGAGACCCATCTCGATCGAGAGAAGGATTTGAGTCATCCCTACATGACCTCGGACCTCAGCAAGTGTATCAATTGCTACCGCTGCGTCCGTGCCTGTGACGAAGTCCAGGGGCAGTTTGTATTGAGCATGGCGGGACGTGGCTTCGATAGCCGTATAGTCAAAGGACTCGATCAAAGCTTCGACGAAAGTGCGTGCGTTAGCTGTGGAGCCTGTTCTCAGGCGTGTCCTACGGCGGCCATCTCGGATGTCTTCCAGTCCAAGTCGATTGCGAATACGAAAAAGACGCGCACCGTCTGCACGTATTGCGGCGTTGGCTGTAATTTAGATGTGGCTACATCGGGCGACGTAATTAAAGGAATTCAAGCTCCTTACGATGCCGAGGTAAACCAGGGTCATACCTGCTTGAAAGGGCGTTTCGCTTTCAAGTTCTATAATCACGAAGATCGTATTCGTACGCCTCTGATCAAGCGCAACGGCGTCCACGAGGAAGCGACCTGGGATGAGGCTTACGATTTTATCGCATCGCGCCTAACGCAATACAAAGAGGAGTTTGGACCGGATTCCATGGCTGGTATTTCGTCAGCCCGTTGCACCAATGAGGAAAACTACCTCATGCAGAAATTTTTCCGAGCAATTGTCGGAACGAACAATATCGATGGTTGCGCCCGTGTTTGCCATTCCCCTACGGCCTTGGGAATGCAGCGTACTCTAGGTACGGGAGCGGCGACGAACTCAATCGACGACATCAAGGATACGGATGCGATTCTCGTAATTGGTGCAAATGCAACGGAAGCACACCCCGTGACGGGTGCGAAGCTGAAGCAGTTTGAGATATCCGGAAAAACGTCGATCGTGATCGATCCGCGAAGGACCGAATTGGCCCTTTATGCTACTCATCACTTGCAGCTTCGTCCAGGAACGAACGTGGCTGTATTGAATATGATGATGCATTACATCATCAAAGAAGGATTGGTTGATAGTGGATTCATCGCCGAGCAGACGGAAGGTTACGAAGAGTTTAAGGATTCATTGCTGAATATCGACATCGACGAGATGGAATCGATAAGCGGCGTTCCTCGCGAAGAGGTAAAAGCCGCGGCCATAGCCTATGCGAGCGGCGGCAACGCGATGAGTTTTCATGGCCTTGGAGTTACCGAGCATTCGCAGGGGACTTTCGCCGTTATGCAAATAGCGGATCTGGCTATGCTGACCGGAAACATCGGTCGACGTGGAGTAGGGGTTAATCCGCTTCGCGGACAGAACAATGTTCAAGGTTTAGCTGATATGGGCGTTCAACCGCATCAGGGCGCTGGATACTTAGACGTGACGGATCCTGAGATGATCAGTCGTTACGAAGGGTTTTACGGAACGGAAATGCCAACTGAAATCGGATACAAGATTCCGGAAATGTTTGATGCGGCTTTGGCAGGAAAACTGAAAGCCCTTTGGATAATCGGCGAAGATGTGGTCCAGACCGATCCGAACAGTAAAAAAGTGGCCCGAGCATTGAGCTCGACGGATCTATTGGTTGTCCAAGAACTCTTCATGACGAAAACCGCTGAGCTTGCGGATGTCGTGCTACCCGGAGCATCTTTCCTTGAAAAGAGCGGAACGTTCACCAACGGTGAGAGACGCGTACAGCGCGTAAATCAAGTGGTCGAACCGCTTGAAGGAACGAAGCCAGACGGGCAAATCGTAGTGGATATGATGAACCGGATGGGAGTGGATCAACCGGATTACGACCCTGCTCAAGTTCTCGAAGAAGTATCACGCATCGTTCCATTTTTCGCAGGAATCAAATGGGAAGAGCTTGGCGATAACGGCAAGCAGTGGCCGGTAACAGCCGATGGACAGGACACGAAGATTCTTCACCAAGGCACCATTCGACGAGGCAAAGGATTGTTTGCCTTCAATGCTTTCAAAGAAAGCGAAGAAATCGTGAACCTCCAGGATCGCTTCCCGTACATTCTTACGACGAATCGAAATCTAGAACATTACAATTGCGGCGCTCAAACGCGTCGTACCGCGAATGTAGAGATTGTTACAGAAGATGTAATATTCATTCATCCCGATGATGCCGCCGAACATGGTATCGAAGATACGGATATCGTCTGCGTCGAATCGGAACGCGGAAAGATCGATATAAAGGCCAAAGTTTCCGACGAGATCAAACAGGGCGTCCTAAGCACGACCTTCCATTTCCCGGAAGTAATGGTCAACGATCTCACATCCGATGTCCACGACACGGAAGCTATGTGCCCCGAGTACAAAGTCGTAAGCGTCAGTATCCGCAAAGCACGGAAAGTGGTGTCACGGGTTTAAACTTTAACGTAGGGCCGGTCCCGCTCAGCGTGGACCGTGCCGCGATGGAAGGTGCAAATTGAACTCAGACAACGCGGCGCAAGCGCAAGCCCTACGATTGAATCGGCGTGTTAAACCTTTAAAAGAAGAACAGTATCCCGAGCAATACGACTGATAGGAATGCGGTGATTCCGATTGGGAAGACGCCGTTTTCTACGTGGTTGCGGAGGTTTTTCTTTAGGTCGGTCTGCTGTTCGGCGCTGACTCCGGAGACTTCCCAGATTGGAGTGAGTATGAGAATCATCGCTCTGGTCGGGCCTTCTTTGGCCATCTTGCACAGATTGTTCGTTACTCCCGCTATCAAGCTTTTGTAGGCGAGGGCATTGATATAGTTGAGGCTCTTGTCCATGACCGCGTAGAACGCCTTGCCTCCTTTGCGGTAGATCCAATCGGAATCGATATTGATGGCACGGATTTCAGCTGGATAAATACCGCCCAAAAGGAGAAGGGTAAAGGCGAGAGCGGAGAACAACAATAGCAAGGTTTGGCCCGTGACATGGGCAAGCGTATAGGGCTCGTAGACGGGAGCCTCGAACGGCAGTAGCGGGTAGATCGTTTGATCTGGAAAGATTCCAATGGCAATACACCCCACCGCTGTTATTCCCATGGCTATACGCATATTAATCGGCGCTTCTTTTACGCGAATGCCCGAATCGTGAGAGAAGAATGCGAAAAATGGAATCTTGATACCTGCGTGGTGGAAAACTCCAGCAGATGCGAAGAGCAATGCGAGCCATACTATGGGTCGATTTCCTTCCGCAGCCGAAGACATGATAATGGATTTGCTGACGAATCCACTGAAGAGCGGAAACGCGGATATAGACGCTGCCCCGATCATACAACAGGTGCCAGTAAACGGCATACTCTTGAAAAGGCCGCCTAGCTCGGTTGCTTTGACCTTGCCTGTTTGATGCATCACTGCACCGACGGACATGAATAAGAGGCCCTTGAATAGAATGTCGCTATAGACGTGAGCCGCCGAACCATTCATCGAAAGGCCCGTCCCGATACCAATGCCAACTACCATGAAACCTACCTGATTGATCAAGCTGTAGGCTAATACTTTTCGAAGGTCATTTTCAATAACTGCGTAGAAGATGGGAAACGTAGCCATGCCAACTCCAATCCAAACAAGGGATGGCTCTCCGGGGAAACCTCTGAGCAGGGCGTATATGGCGGCCTTCGTGGTAAACGTGGCCATAAATATAATCCCTCCCGCGGTGGATTCCGGATAGGTGTCGGATAGCCAGGAGTGCACAATCGGCCAGGCACAATTTACCCCGAAGCCAAAGAATATAAAGTAACTGGAAATGCCATTTAGTCCGATATGGCCGAAATCCGCTGATCCGTTCTCATTGATATATAAAACGATTCCTGCCAATAAGACCAATCCCCCGACCACGTGAACCAATAAGTAACGTGTCGCTGCCCCGAGCGAACGGGAAGATTTTCGAACGAGGATAAGGAAGGCTGCCCCAACGGTAAGGAGTTCCCAGAAGATGAAAAATGTAATCAAGTCTCCAGCTAAAATCACTCCCATCGCGCTGCCTGCGTAGAGAAAACCTGAGAAATGCTCCATTTTCCCCTTCACGTGGCTATTGTAGATAACCGCGATAACGGTGATCACGATAAATACATTCAGAAAAATCAGACTCAATTTATCCACTCGACCCAGAACCAAGTCGAAACTAAGGAAAGAGTAGGTCCAATAAATGCCTTCTTCCAATTTTAGGTAATTGAAAAAAGCGAATAATGGCAGAGCCAGCATGTATACTAACCTCAGTTTGCCTTTGAAAAGTGGAATCAGCAAACCTCCAATGAGGATAATCAACTGTGGAGGAAGTGGATTATTCATAGTAGTCCTCGTCTCGCATTACCAGTGGGCGAAGGATGTATTTTGACACTAATACAAGTAGAACGCAGGCCACGAATCCGTAAACCGCATAGAATCCAGGCCAATTTTCCCATTCGAAAGCAGCGTGTTTATCGAATGAATCGGATAGGAATAGAAGGTCGACCAACGCTCCCAGGGCACAGGTAATGAATAGCCCTACGATGATGGCTTTTGCGGTTTTTGACTTATGAGATGAATCGCTCATTGTTGAATGCGTTAATAGAATTTTCGGAGGGCAACTGGTTAATGGTGAAGGTGGGCCGCTCCTCCGTCTGGCGAGGACAGCAATATGATCAATAGGTAGATCGAAAGTAGGGCGAAAACGATGATGAAAGCCTTTTTGAAACCAGCCCAAGGTTCATGTGAAAGTATCTTTATTTCTTGTTCTTCTTCTTGATGCATAATGAATGGAATCAAAAGTTTGTGAATTGGCTAGCTGCGGCTTCCGCCAATGAATAAAAAGGTTCGGGATAGAAAAAGAACACGACTGTAGCTAGAGCAGTAAAGGAAAGCGCGGCGACTGCAGCCGGATGGGCTTCCTCTACTTTGTCTTCGAATTGAGATTCCCCAGGTTTACAGAAAAACGCTTTGAAAACGATCGGGAAGAAGTAGGCGGCATTCAGTAGCGAACTAGTCAGCAGCACTGCCAGCATGGCGTATTGCCCTTCCTGCACGGTTCCATAAAGCAAGTGGAATTTGCTCCAGAAACCTCCCGCGAGGGGAATGCCGACGATGCTTAGCGAACCAATAAAAAAAGCGATCATGGTAATCGGCATGCGTTTCCCGATTCCTACCATTTGGCTTATATTCTTTTTTCCCGTAGCCTCGAAGATTGCTCCAGCGCAAAAGAACAAGGTTATTTTTCCAAACGCATGCATCGCAATATGCATCATGCTGCCGGTAGCTCCCATGGGAGTAAGCAAAGCCATTCCCAATATGATGTAGGAAAGCTGACCAATTGTGGAAAACGCCAATCGTCTCTTTAGATTGTCTTGCGACAAAGCTATCAGAGACGAGACGATGATCGTGCAGGCAGCGATCCAGGTAATAATGGTTCCCAGGTCCAGTTCCTTTAGAAAGTCAATTCCGAATACTCCTGAGTAGACGCGCAAAATGCAAAAGACGCCAACCTTGACCACAGCCACTGCATGAAGCAATGCGCTGACCGGAGTAGGAGCGACCATGGCTCCGGGAAGCCAAGAGTGGAAGGGCATGAGCCCGGATTTCGCGAATCCAAAGGTGAAAAGAAGCAGGAGGACTAGGGCCTCGGTTTCGCCAATGTAGCCTTTTAGGAAACCACTGCTTGCGAATTCCATGCTGCCGCCTGTTTTTAAGAAAACGAAAATGAGAGCAGGCAAAACGAAACCAATCGAGGTCGTAAGCAGATGGGTCAAATAGGTACGACCGCCGGTCCGCGCTTCCTTGTCTTGATGATGCGTCACCAGCGGATAGGTCGCTAGCGAAAGCATTTCGTAGAAGAGATAGAGGGTGAAGAGGTTGGCCGCAAATGCTACGCCGATCGTGGCCGATAGAGAAACGGCGAAGAAGGAGTAGAAACGCGTTTGCGAATGTTCCTTAAGCCCGCGCATGTAGCCGATCGAGTAGAGCGAAGTGACGATCCACAGAGAGGAGGCTACCAACGCAAAGAGCATTCCCAGTCCATCGACACGAAACCCGATTGTCAAATTCGGGACGATCTCCCAAAGCGTATACGAGATCGTTGTACCGGCGAGAATCGTCGGCAGCATGGAGACGACCAGTCCAAATTTGAGGATTCCTGCCGCAAATGTCGCGCCTTCCCGAAGATTCGGTTTGCTCCTAAGCAAAATGATAGGAAGGACCGCCAGGAGGGAAACGATGCAGGCGAGGACCGGAGTGAAGCTGGTGATGTTCGTCGGTGACATATTAGCGAGCGCCGGATGCTATGTTAAAGGGAGAGACGAAGTCGGTTATGATCACGACGATGTCTTTATTGAAGATGCCGATAAGGAGAAGTAGGGCCGCGGTGACAAGCAATGGAATCAGCATCGATGCTGAAGCTTCGGATCGTCCGGTATCGTGATCGTCGGATTGATGATGATCGTGACCTTCCGCAGGTTTTACCCCGAAGTATGCGATTTCAATCATGCGGAAGAATAGGACGGCGTTGATCAGGCTCGATATGAGCAATGCTATCACATATTCATAATGTCCTGAATTGATGCCACCTTGAATGAGGTACCACTTGCTGAAAAAACCAGCCGTTGGCGGAATGCCGATGAGCGAGAAGGCTCCTACTAGAAAACCGACAAGCGTGAGCGGCATTTTTTTGAATTGGCCGTCCATCGCCGAGAGGTCTCTTTTGCCGGTTTTGGCGAAAAGGATACCAGCGAAAAGGAATACGCAAAGCGTCATGAACGCATCGGCTATGACGTGGTAAATCGCGCCAATCATGCCGGTTTCGTCAGCCAGCCAAACGCCGCCGACCATGTACCCGACTTCTGCGATGATGAGGAAGGCGAGCATCTTTCGCAGATCGGTCTGAGCGAGAGCGGAAATCGATCCAGCCAAAATCGCCAGAACGGACATCCAGACGACGATGTTGCTCCAGTCGAGCTGAACAAAGGTGTATTCAACTCCGAATACAGTGAGAGTGAGACGGATCATGACGTAAATCATGACCTTCGTGACAAGTGGCCCGAGTATGGCGCTACTCGTAGTAGGTGCGTAAGCGTAGGAGTTCGGTAACCACGCATGCAAAGGGAAGAACGCCATCTTGATCCAAACGCCGACCGTGATCATTACGAAAGCGACTAAAATCGCTGGAGATCCGAAGAGATCGTTCGCCTTCAATACCTCATGGATATCGAACATATTCAGCGAACCGGTCTTAATGTAAAGGTAGCCGACTCCTAAGAGGTAGAACGATGCTCCGATCGTTCCCATGATGACATACTTGTAAGCTGCGAGCGTAGCCCGCTTGGGGCCCATAGCAATGAGAGCATAGCTTGTTAGGGCGGCCACTTCTAGCATAACGTAAAGATTGAACGCATCGCCGGTAATCACCATGCCGAGCAGTCCTGTTAAGAGCAGCAGGAAGAGCGTGTAGTACTGGGAAACCTTGTCTGAGGTCTCCTCAGGAACGCGATTCTTCGAATAGATCGCAGCGAGCAATCCGACGCTGGAAACGGCTACGGCCACTAAGGCGTTTAATCCGTCTATGCGGAATTCGATTCCAAACGGAGGAGCCCATCCCGCCATGAAGTAGCGAATCGTTCCACTTTCGATGACTCGCATCAAAGTGACGATGCTCGCCGCAACCGAGCCTGCGAGGCTCAGAATCGTGAGAGGAAAGCATACCTTCTGGTAGCGAAAGCCCACCAATGCCACGATAATGGCGACAAGGAAAGGAGGGAGGAGAATTAAGGCAGGAGACTGTTCAATCATTTGCCGGACTTGATTAATTCAAGGATTTCGTGTTCTTCGATCGAACCGTATTCTCGATGTAGCTTCTGGGTGATAGCGAGGCCGACTCCGAGAGTACTGACGCCAACGACGATTGCTGTGAGCATGAGGACGTGAACAAGCGGATTAGTGAATTCGTCTGGGTTGATGTGAATATCCGTTGCGTGGCTTTCCACGACTCCGTTTTCGCCGTGAGACGTATCCGCTTCGTGGTGATCGTCGTGAGCTCCGTGCACTTGGTCGTGATAGAGGATCGGAATGGTTGCTCCTTCTTTGACTCCAATGGAAACGTAGAAGAGGATGATCGCGGTCTGGAAGATAGACATGCCGATCAATTTCTTGATCATGTTGTTCTTCGCGATCATCGCGTAGAGTCCGATCATCATGATTACTATGTAGACCCAGTAATTGATCTTCGTTGAAATAGCTTCGAATATTTCCATTTGAATTAGAGGCCCTCCTTCATTTCGCCTTTGGAGGCTAGGTTGGAATAAATCGAGAACATGATTGCGGCAACGGTGAAGGCCACGCCTATTTCGACTCCCAGCATGCTATGGGAGCGTGCTTCGATCGGTGTGACGCCCATCACTTTGTGGAGGATGGAGTAGTCAAGGAAGTTGCTGCCAAGTAGCAGACAAAGAAAACCGAATCCTGAGTATATAAAAATTCCAATGCCTGCGAGGTTGAGTATTCGGTTTTCGGGCACCCATTTCTGAGCGGCCTGCAAGTCGCGAGCGAGGGCGAGTAAAATGAAACTCGCTCCGAAAATAACGCCGCCCTGGAATCCGCCTCCTGGACTATGGTGCCCATGCGCGACGACGTAGAGGGCGAATAGTTGGATGATGGGGATCATCAAGCGACAAGTCGTTTCCACGATCAGATCGGGTTCCTTCTTATAGAGCTTTTGTTCCGGCACGACTTTGTCCTTCGGACCGTAGCGGCGGAGAATTGCGATGATTGCGATTCCGGCTGTGAAGATAACAACGGTCTCGAACATCGTATCGTATCCACGATAATCGGCGAGTACGGCAGTCACCATATTCGGAACGCTGGTTTCCGGAAAGGTCTCCGTAATATACCCCTGGGACAAGCGATAGCTATTGGCGGGAGAATGGGGGTCGCCCCAATCTGGAAAATCGCTTACAGCAGACATTAAGAGCCAACCTGTTAGCGCTATGGCGATAAGTGCTAGAATTTTCAATCTGATGACCTCCTTGACGTGCGCAGCACAGTAGCGATTAGGAATACGGCGCTAACGCCCGCGCCCACCGCTGCTTCGGTGAAAGCGACATCGACTGCCGCCATGCCTGCCCAAAGCAAGCACATGAGAAAGCTGTAAACGCCAAAGATCATCGCAGCACTAAGCAGGTCTTTTACCTGCAATGAGATAATCGCCGTGACCACCAAGAAAATTAGAATAATGGAATCGAATATCCAGATCATGCGTCGGGCTTTCCTTTCTTGTCTTCGCGGGTCCAAACTTTTTGGCCTTCATCTATACCGGCCTTTATAAGGGCATGCGTACTGGTCGGACCTGCCCACATGATGAAGATCGTGATGAAGAATATTTTGCCTGCGACCAAGAGGTTAGCGATTGAGAAGTCGTTTAGTTGGTAGATCGCGACCCCAATAAGGATGAGAAATACCGACATCGTATCACCTTTACCAGCCGCGTGCATGCGGGTGTAGAAATCGGGAAAACGGATAATGCCGATTGCTCCGCCGACTAAAAAAAGGAGGCCGCTGAGCACCAAAACGATGCAGATGATTTCGATTATCATGACTCTTGCTCCTTGGTTTCGAGGTTGGCGATTTGTTTGTCAGGATTTACGCGGTCGAAGAACCGAGCAGCCGCGAGTGAACCGATAAAGTTTAGCAGAGCGTAGGTGAGTGCGAAATCGACGAACATATCCACGCGCTTGAAAAGCATCCCGATGATAATGAGCAAGACCATCGTCTTGGTTCCGATCATATTGACGGCTACGATTCGGTCGATTGCGGTTGGCCCAACGATGATCCGATAAAGGATTGGGAGCATAAGGGCGAAGATCGCGACTCCGGTTAGAATGAAGAAGTTTTCCATCGTTTACTGGCTCTCCGGTTCGAAGATTCGAGCGATCTTGCGTTCCATGGAATCGTCCAAAACCCCTTCGGTGGTTTCGCTGCTGATAGAATGGATGAGCAATTCATCGCCTTCGATACTGATCGTAATGGTTCCGGGGGTAAGAGTGATGGAGTTGGCTAGCATCCATTTGCCGAAATCGGTTTTCAGATTCGTCTTGATGCGAACGAGAGACGGTTTGACCTCCGGGATTTCGCCGGATGAGAAGGCTAGCTTAAGAATGTGGATGTTCGAAAGGAGGATCTGATAGAGCATCCAAACGAGGAATCCCGGAAGCAGGGTGATTTGCCTCAATCGGGCTCCGAATCCCTTTGATCGGTCGACGAACAGGAAGCTCGAAGAGATCGCTGTAATAAAAGCTGCAGACAGAACACCAAGGGCAAGATGAAAGGCGTCGAATTGTCCCGAAAATACTATCCAGATTCCGCAAAGGAGTAGGAAAATGCTGAGCCGATACATAAAAGGAGACTAGTTGAAGGAGAAATCGCTGAACCAGTAGTTTGATCACTGGAATGAGAATGGAGCGAGTCAGTACGAAAATGCCTTCATTTCTTTTTCACAAGTCTTTTTGGAAATTTGCGCGATTCAAGAGGGATAATTTCGAGTTCATTCGAAAAACAGCCCCCTAGGATTACTGGTTGTACTGAATAGCGCTTAAGGGAAAGGCTTTATTGGAGTTTAGGTGGGCGGTTCGGCGAGCGATGAATTGGATAGCGTCATATTGTTATTTGTGCGAAAAACCTGAATACTAGACGATACGCTATAAAAATTCACGGATTAAGACCGATAACAATGGTGTCGGAAAGTTCGGCTATTGATTCTTAAATTTTGCAAAAAAGTGATTTTCGTTATTATTATAGCTCCGTCCTGGTCGAGTTATCCAAAATGAGCCATTGCTTTCGTTAGTCTGGACGTATTGAGGATGTGGTTAATGTTGTATAGTTTGTCAATGTCGGGTCGCAAGGAAGCCGTAGGCCGACTGGAGGCCAGACATTGGTTTGGTTAGCTTTCCTCCAGCAGTTATTGGGAGAACTCCAGTGGAGTAATGTAGCCCAACGAGCGATGGGGCCGTATATTGTTGTACTTCCATCGTCAGTCTTCGATTACCACTCGAGCCTCGGTCAGAGTCCAAAGATACTCTCGGTCAAGGCATTCCTCTCGGAAGCGAGCATTGAAGCTTTCCACGTATCCATTCTGCCAAGGGCTTACCGGCTCTATGTAGAGCGTCTTGATCCTATTCTCGGCAAGCAAGTGGCGTAGCCCGCGTTCGATGAACTCCGAACCGTTGTCGCTGCGGATGTGCTCGGGCACTCCATGGCGCTCGATCAACGCGGACGTAATCCGCCTGACCTTGCGGGCGTTGATCCGGCGATCCGCGTGGACGCATAGGCATTCCCGAGTGTACTCGTCGAGGATATTGAGCATGCGAAGCGTTCCGCCGCACATCGTGGTGTCGTGAACGAAGTCCCAAGTCCAGACGTGATTGCGGTGCGTCGCCTTGGTCGGAAGGCCGTTGGAGGGGCCTCGACGAACCGCGGACTTCAGCTTCGAGAGCCAGGCATCCAGCTGTTTCGCCCGGTAGGCGAACGTGCTGCGATGCAGCCGCCTCGGGCAGAACGCGGATCTTCTGTTCTGTAGTGTATCTTTTGCCTTTCATTGTATGGGTCCTTCTAAAGGCCCAGACTAACTATTCAAGCGGCACTGTTCGCGTAATCTCGACCAGCACCTTCAATGCGTTTAGCAAAGGCTACCATGGACCAAACTGGGCAATCGAATTGTGAACGTGCAGGTAATAGAGGTGATAGACGGCAATAGCCTGGAGGTAGGCTACGAAGGGAGAAATTGGCGTGTTATCCTTGCAGGAATTGGATTTCCTCCCGGAGACGAAAGAGCGTTGAAGGATGCTTTCGAGCTTATCGACGGAATTGCGAGAGACGGTCAATTCCGGATGGCGGTCTTAAAAGAGGTGGGATGGGTTATGTATGTCGATCTGCAGGTATTGGGCGGAGATTCGCTAAACGAACTCATGCTTCGAAAAGGATTTGCCCGCTTCGAGTCTCGCGGAATTGGATTGATGAACTCGATCTTGACGGCTGAAGACGAAGCTAGAGCGGCAAAGTTGGGAATTTGGAATCTGAACCGCGAACTGTTTCGCAACGCATCCAATTCATCGTCGGCTCATGGCGTTCTAGGCGAAAACTCCAGAATGATCGATCAAGTAAACGAAAACGAATCGCTCCCTCTTTGAGGTTTGTTCCAGCTTTGGTTAAATAGCTCAAAGCTTGTCGAAAGACATCTTTATTTCCTCTGGGTAAATTCCTCGCAGCTTGTCGCAGATCCCGAGCCTGTCGAAGGGCTTCGTCGCTACCTTTGAAATATCTCGGGGTTTGCCCAGGGAATGCTTTATTTAGGTCCCTGTCTTAAACGTTTTCAACGTCGGGGTGTTACTCATCAAAAAGCTCCTAAGATGACCAGGCCGCTCCTCCGACACAGCTAGTGCGAAACTGCTACTTTTGTATCCAAATCGGGAGGATTATTGACATGCGACCTCATGCAAGTCGATCATGACTGCTGAGTCCGTTTCCGTTATGCCCTCAGAAGAAAAGAAAAGTTGTTGCATGCCAACAAATCCAGCTCCGGCTCCTTGTTGCGGTGGAGAGGCGAAGAGCGTAGACGAGGCTTTGTCGAAACGCGCTTCCCATTACGGAGACCATTCGGAGATGGTGTTGGTCGATTCCGGAGCGTTCCTGATGGGAACGGATAGCGAGGAAGGCTGGGATGCGGACGGCGAGAAGCCGGTCAGGGAGGTAAACCTCAGGTCGTATTGGATTTCCAAATGTTGCGTAACGAATCGCGAGTTTGGGGAATTTATCGACGACACGGGTTTTGTCACCGAAGCCGAACGATTTGGTTGGACCTACGTTTTTCGAATTTTGCTTTCGAAGTCGGTGTTGAAGCGCTTGAAGCCTCAAAGCGTCCAAGGCCTAGAGTGGTGGTACGGGATAGAGGGCGCTTATTGGAGAAAACCGGAAGGTTCAGGTTCGAATATAAAGAAGCGAATGGACCATCCAGCCGTTCATATTTCTTGGAATGATGCGGTCGCTTACTGCAAATGGAAGGGACATCGTCTTCCGACCGAAGCGGAATGGGAGAAAGCGGCTCGTGGGGGTCTGGAGCAAAAACTTTACGCATGGGGTGACGAGTTGACCCCGGAAGGAAAGCATCGCTGCAATATTTGGCAGGGACAGTTTCCGAATTCGAATTCAGCGGAAGACGGCTACATCGGTGCTGCGCCGGTGAAGTCTTTTCGGGCCAATGGATTCGGAATGTACAATGTCGCGGGTAATGTTTGGGAGTGGTGCCACGACTGGTATGCGACCGAAAATTCAGCGAGCCGCAATGGGCTCGATCCCCAAGGTCCAGACGGAGGTGATCGGAAAGTAATGAAAGGCGGGTCGTATCTGTGCCACAACAGCTATTGCAATCGCTATCGCGTTGCGGCGAGGACTTCGAATACTCCGGATACGTCGACCGGAAATATGGGTTTCCGGACGGCGATGGATGCTTAGGCGATAGGAGGACGGCCTCCGATACGGAGGGGACCTCGGTTGCATTTGCGGTTTTTCTTCGGCGGACTATCCCAAGTTTTCGGTTGGAATTTGTCGTCGGTCGAAGGTGGCGGTGGCGTGTCATCTTGGCGGGCGACGCATGGCTCGAACTTGAGAGCGACTTCGGTTGGAGCGACTACAGTCGGAGCGCTTTGCTACTTTTCAGGGGTTGTCAGAGCTGGTGCAGGCTCCGGATGGCTTGGAAGGGCCCGAACATCCCAAGCTGCTCTTCGAAGTTCTGCTTGGTTTGCTCAAACTGGCGGGATTGATCTTTAAATTTAGCGGAGTCTACTTTGAGGGTTAATTGCTCTTCCTTGAAGCGATTTTGGAGTTCGCGAGGCGAAATTTCCGCATAGCGTTTATTGGCGTCGATCTCGCGTTGCCTAGCGTCGAATTTTTCGTCGAAGTTTCGTTTGTCTTCTTCAAATTTGTTGCTCTTTTAATGGGGCTTGAGACATTCGACCTCGAGCATTCGCTTCTTTTCTTCGAGGTCCTCGATTGTTTGAACGGCGACTTGGCCTACTTCGAGGTGGGCGCTTTGAGGTTTTCGATTTCTTTAGCTCTCTGGTCGCGGATGAAATCCTTTTCGGCGACTTCCTCGTTGGTTTGTTGAAGCAATTGCTGAAGCGAGCGAAGCTCCTCCTTCAATTCTTGGGAAACATTAGAGTTCGCTTTGGCCCGTTCTACTTCGCGGTTGAGATCGGTGATCTGAGCTTCCAGGTCGAGGCGGGTCTCGTTCCATTCCAATTGAGCGGAATCGAGGGCCTTTTGTATCTCGGCAGCTTCGGCCTCGCTGGGTGAGTGCCCGTTTTCTTCAATTTCGAGTTGGCGGGCTTCCAGATCGGAGAACATGATTTCCGCTTCCGCTTTTTGTTTTCCGATCTTGGCTTCGTGCTCTTTCAAGCGCTGTTCGCGTTCTTTAAGCTGCGTTTGGCGTTCTACGAAGTCAGCTGATCCAACTTCGGATCCATCGCCGCTATTCTTGATATCGGCGACAAGCGCTTCCGACTTGTCTCTGGCCATTTTTAAAGAGCTATTCGACTTCTCGAGTTCGCCAATTTTCGATTGGGCTTGTTCGAGTTCTTCGCTTAGGCGTTTAGCGACGGTTTCGGGGCTGTCGACATCGCCGTCTTTCTTTCGGATAAGAGTGCCCAGGGCTCGTTCGACTTCAAGTATGTCTTCCCAGGTAACATCTCCTCCGTCGGTGCTGTCGTTGCCGAAAAAATCGTTCGTCACTTCGAAAATGCGTTTCAAGTTTTCTGGTTCGTCGATGATCTGCGTAACCCCTGCTCGAATACAACTGATGACGTCGTCGAGTTCATGATTTTCCGAAAGGAGAAACACCGGGAGCTTAGGTTGGGTTTCCTTAAGATTGGAAACGAAGTCCAGATCTCGACGGTTTTCAGCAATCGAACAATCGATGATCGCCAAATCGTATTGCTCTAAGCGGGCAGCATCAAGGGCTGTTTGGGCTGTGGAATGGGAGCTGGTGCGGTATCCGGTTCCCGACAAGAGAAAGGATAGCACGATAGCGTCATCCTCTTCTTTTCTGACGATGAGAATTTTTTTGTTCAAAACCTGTCTCTTTATTTTGGATTTTTGCTGAGCGAATTTCTCCTCTCTTTTACACGTCTGATAGGCATCTTCGCTGAATCCCCTCAGTCGTGATTTACAAGAATTATACAGGTTAGGAATCAGGCTTCGCAGTGCTAGATTGTTCACGCAAGGCACCCGTTCGGAAACCTAGACTGACGCAATCGGCGATAAACGGCAGCAAGCGTTTTAATACATGCATGTTATCTGAAAATCATAGAATTACTTTCTCTGCAAAAAATAATTCATCCATCAAAGGACATAAGGCAAAACTTGGCATGGCTATTGGAATTACACTTTTAGGATGCCCACATGATCCGAGATTGATTTCGTTTGTACTACCTGACAACCAAGTAGGATTCTTCTATTCGCGAGAATCCATTAGAGAAATTTGATCTAATTCGGATGATGAGATTTGAAAGGTAAAAAGAGGCAGAACCAGTCGCTTCTGATAACGGCTTGCAAGCGCCCCGACTTTCAAGCCTCGGCATGATAACCACTCCAGTGCTAACACATCTCCCCGATACGCACGAGAGCTCGACGTTCGCAGAAGCGAAGCGCTTAGATGAACGTTGGGAGCGATGTTCGCTAGCGGGCGTGGGCCGTTTCTTCGTAGTATTCCCTGAAAATTTTCATGCGAGCTTGCATGCGGTTGACTTGCTCGACTTCTTCGAGGGTCAGTTGGCGTTCGTTGCGGGACATGATACGGCACAATTTGGAAAGGGCTGTGTTTTGCACTTGGCGGACTTGCTCGCGCGTTATGCTGAAAATTCTTCCGATTTCTTCAAGAGTGAGGGGTGAATCGGCTTCGATTCCGAAACGCATTTTTATTATTGAGCTTTCCCTGTCTTCAAGATCATAGATCAATTCCGAGAGATCGGTTCGAAGGGATTTTTCGCTTAAGAGCTGGTAGGGAGAGATCGCGTTGTCGTCGCCCACTATTTCGCCGAATTCGGTTAGATTGCCATTGGCGCCGATTGGAACGTTGAGCGATGCAGGTCGGGCGCTTACCGATTTCAAGTGAGCGATTTTATTGACCGGCATATCGAGGACCTCGGAGAGTTCTTCGTCGCTCGGTTCGCGGCCGAACTCTTCGGTGAGTTGGGTGGCGATTTTGTGGATCTTGGAGATTTTATCGACGAGGTGGATGGGTAAGCGGATCGTTTTGCTCTGATAGTTGTAGGCGATCTTAACAACGAGACGAAGGTTGGATTTGATCATGAGTTCCCGTGCCTTGAGATCGCCATTCTTAATACGGTTGGCTAAGGTGATTTCCTGCTCTCTGGTGAGTAGCGGGATCTTGCCGATTTCATTCAAGTAATGCTTGATGCAGTTTCGTTGCATCGTGTCGACTGGCGCCGGACGAGGAGCGGATTTTGAAAATGAAAGCATCCCCGTTTCGATTGGGGTGGCGCTGACGGAATCCTGGATGATTCCGTTTTCCGCGAAGCGATTGCCGGTCGCGGTTGGTCCGTCGATTGTCGCGTTCATAACTTCAGAATGGCTTCGAGTGTTCGATTGCTGATTTCTTTGACCCCAACAAATCGCTTTAGGTTTCCGATTAGTTCATTTGGATTCGAAACCTCTAAAAGGGGGTGGGCAGGCTAGGCAGCAAAACCGATTTACGAGGAGGAGTTTAATCCTGAGTTGGAAGCTGCAAAAGCCTAAAGCCAAGTAGATAGCAGAGCCTTGCGGCATTCACGCCGGATTTATAAACGAACCGCTAAAAATCGTGCCACAGAGCCCGCGTTTTCAGAGTGAACCCTAAAACGATTCGGCTAGAGAAACGGCTTTGAACAAAGCGGAGGCTTTGAAAATCGTTTCTTGGTATTCGGCTTCCGGGACGGAATCAGCTACGATGCCAGCACCGGCTTGGATGATTACCTTTTTGTCCGCTATCATGGCGGTCCGAAGCGTAATGCAGGAATCGAGATTACCGTTGTAGCTGAAGTAGCCGAGAGCGCCGGAATAGAATTCGCGTTGATCGGGTTCGCTTTCGGAAATGATCTGCATGGCGCGGATCTTCGGAGCGCCGCTGACGGTACCAGCGGGAAAGGTTGCTCGCATCAAATCGAACCCATTTTGGTCAGGACGAATTAGGCCTTCAACCTGCGAAACGATATGCATGACGTGCGAGTAGCGCTCGACAATCATGTAGTCGGGGACGTGGACGGAGCCGTATTGGCAAACGCGACCGATGTCGTTTCGAGCGAGGTCGATTAACATCAGGTGCTCGGCTTTTTCCTTTTCGTCGGCGAGCAGGTCTTTTTCAAGAGCGAGATCCTCGGCTTCGGTTTTGCCGCGATGGCGCGTTCCTGCGATTGGGCGAATTTCCACTTGGTCGCCCGTTAGCTTCACGTGAACTTCAGGCGAGGCGCCGATGATGGAGAATCCATCTGCTTCGAGGAGAAACATGTAGGGTGATGGATTTACCGTGCGAAGGGCTCGGTAGAGATCGAGGGGACTTTTCTCGAAATCCTTTTCGAAGCGTTGGCTCAGTACGACTTGGAAAATATCGCCGGCTCGAATGTACTCCTTAGACTGCTCGACCATCGCTTCGAAGTCCTCTTTGACGAAATTGCCGTCGGGGATATTGATATCCGACTGCGGGACGAGGGAGGCTGGGCTTACGATGTTCGGCGAATCGAGCGTTGCTTTAAGACTCTGTAATTCCGCGAGAGCGGCTTCGTACGCGGCTTTGGGAGAATCGTAGGCGTCGAGGCGTGCATTGACCAAAAGGCGGATGATTTGTTTCGCCCGATCGAAGATGACCATCGAATCGGCTAGCATGTAGTAAGTAAGCGGCGAACTATGGCAGTTGGTATTTGCGCGAGGAACGGTGTTTTCGACGCGGGAAATGTATTCGTAGGAAAGATACCCGACCGCTCCGCCAGTGAATGGAGGTAGCTCGGGGAAGTCGATAGGGTGATAGCGATCGATTTCGTCCTGAATCAGCGTGAGCGGATCTTCGGGAGTGGGGATTTCTTTGGTCGGCTCACCTTGCTCTTCGATAAACGTGGTCTCCCAGAAGCTTTTGATGATCTTGCGCGGTCGGCAAGCGATGAAAGTGTAGCGCGAGAGGCGTTCGCCGCCTTCGATCGATTCGAGTAAAAAAGCGGGACTTTCGGATTTGAGCTTGGCGTACGCAGTGACCGGGGTTTCGAGATCCGCCATCATATCTGCATAGACAGGGATGAGGTTGCCTTCTAGGGACAAAGCCTCGAAACGTTCGAGATCGATATTGGGCTGTAGTTCGTGCGGCATTGAAAATCCTCTTGATTTAACGCCGCTACGCTACGCGGGCTCTCTCCCGTGTCTACGAAAATCGCTTTGCCCTTCGTTGGAGATGGGTAAGGCAGCATTGCCGAGACTGCCGCAGAACCCTGGTTTTTGATTTAGGCTCTGTTGTAGCCTCGACGATGCCTCCCTGCCAGTTTAGCTGGAATCGACGAAATGATGTTCGAAGGCTGGACGTAGTTCGGTTGGGTAGTAGGCGAGGTGCTTAGCCCAATCGGCGAGTTTCATTTCGTCTCTGGCCTGGTTTCGCTGCTGCATCCTCTGGCGCCGCTGTTCGGGTAGGCACCGAACGTAGTGGACTTCGATGGGGACTTGAAACCGTTCGTTAAGCGCTTCCGGCCAATTGGGGTTCTGTATTTCCGAGGTGAACGGACCGACCAACACGACGTCGATATGCTGCAGGTTTTCTTGGGCGATTTGAAAAAGAGTATCGTAGATTGGAATACGGAAAGTCTCTTTGAAAAGTGGGCTATCTCGATCGTCTGGATTTTGTCCTGCCAATCGTAAACCCGCTTTGACGATCGGTTCGGTGGTCGTGTCGATATCCAGAAACGCTGCGTCCAAACGCCTCGCGAGACTTTGGCCGTAGGTGGTTTTTCCCGAAGCGGGAAGTCCGGCAATAATGTGAAGCGTATTCACGCGTTAGCGTTTCTAATCAATGGAGAGGTCCTCGGAACTGACGCGCGTCCGCGAACGCCATTCTTGATAAATAGAGTAGGCGAGGAATGCGATCGCGATAACAGTGAAGCTCCCGGCTATGGGGCGAGTGATCATCGGAGCGAATGAACCTTCCGACATTTGGAGTCCTGAACGCAGTTCGGATTCCATGATTCCCGCCAAGACGTATCCGATTACGAAGGGACCGAGCGGGAATTTGGCTCGATCGAGGAAATAGCCGAGAACGCCGAAACCAAGGACGACCCAGACATCGAACATGCGGTTGGAAGGACCGTAGGCGCCGATCAGGCAGAAGGCGAAAACGATGGGAATGAGGTAAGCCCGGTTGATCGTGACGACCTTGGCCAAAAAGCGGGCCGAGAATACCATGATGAGAAACATGACGAGGTTCGCTACCAAGTATCCGGTCATGAGCGACCAAACGAGGGGACCATTGGTTTCGAACAAGAGGGGTCCCGGTTGTATCTGATGCATGATCATCGCTCCCAGTAGGATGGCGTCGACGGGCGCGCCTGGAATACCGATGGTTATGAGCGGGATGAGGGCACCGCCTGCGTTTGCGTTGTTGGCCGATTCTGCAGCGACGATTCCTTCTTCGTGGCCTGTGCCGAATTTCTCGGGCGTTTTGCTAAAAGTTTTTGCAATGCCGTAGGAGACCATCGAAGAAATGCTGGCTCCAATCCCTGGTAGGATTCCCACCCAGGTTCCGATGCAAGAAGAACGCAGGATGTTGACGGTGTGTTTTTTCCATTCTTGGAATTTCGGGAAAATGCGTTCGCCCTTTTTCATGACGACACTGACGCCCTTTTTGTTGATCTGCAGGGCGTCCTTGATAATTTGGCTCATCACGAAAATGCCTAAGAGAACGGGAAGCAGATTGAAACCGTCGTCCATTGCTTCGAAGCCGTAGGTCAATCGAAGCTGACCGTCGGATTCGTTGAGCCCTGGCATCGCGGCCAGCAATCCGAGCGTGGCGGCCATGAGCCCCTTGAGCATCGATCCTTGAGTGATCGATGCGATGAGGACCAGCGCCATTAGGACCATTGTAAAATATTCCCACGGTCCGAACTTGTGAGCAAAGCTCGATAGTGGCGGAGCTAGCGCCAGTAGGAAAATGCCCGAAACGATACCTCCGAAAAGCGACGCTCCAATACCCAGGCTGAGGGCCTTGCCGGGTTGTCCTTTTTGGGCCATGGGGTAGCCGTCGAGAGTAGTCATCATGGCCGACGGCGTACCAGGCATTTTGAGCAAAGTTGCGCTAATGAGCCCGCCGCTTACGGAACCGACATGCATACCCATCAGCAGTAATATCGCGTGGGTGCTATCCATCGAAAACGTGAGCGGAACTGTAAGCGCCATGAGCATACCGCCGCCCAGTCCAGGGATAGCGCCAACGAATATCCCACTCGCCACGCCAATGAGGATCCAAAGCATGGGATAAGGAGATAGTGCGTATTGAAAGGCGTTTAGGATTTCCATATTAGCTATCGGACTACTGTGGAAGATCGATGTAGAAGACTTCGGTAAATAAATACTGGCCGCCGAACCCAAAGACGAAGCCGATGACCGCGCTGATGATCATTACGCGTTTTTCGAATTTCGATAAAGCGGTGCTTAAGAGGAAAATGAATACGATGGTAGCCCAGCGAAAACTCAACAGTTCCAACTGCATGGAAAGCGTGTAGAGAGCGGAAAGCGCGACGACCGAAACTGCGAGGAGAGGTTCTTCTCGAAAAGACTCCTTGGAGGGGGCAACCGTATTGCGAAGCGCGAAGCTGGCCCGTAGAGCAATGCCAAGCGCGAGGGCTATGATTATGTAAGCGGTATATTTCGGAAATGCTGCGGAGCCGATGGGGTCGAAGAAGGGTGGGGGTATCTCTTTGACTCCCCAAAGGACGAATACGGAAAGCGCGATTAGGACTCCACTAATGGAGAGATCTAATGTTGGTTTTTGGGAACGGGTGGGCATAGTCGATTCGGAACTATCGTCCTCTGGCTTTGGCTACGAGCGGAGTGACGCGCTCCAACATATTGTCAAGAAATGGCTGAAGTTCGGCGGCATCGCCAAAAGTGGTATGGATCCCGAGCGTTTTAAATTCCTTTTTTACTTCCGGTAATTCCATTGCCGTGCGTAGAGCTGTCGCAATTAGTTCGATACGTTCGGGAGGGGTTCCTTTGGGAGCGAGCCAGATGCGTGTATCTTGCATTACCAAATCGACTCCGATCTCCTTAGCGGTTGGAACATCGGGAAATAGCGACGTTCGTTGTTCTGAAAGAACCACGAGCGGTTTGATGCCAGCATCTTTGTATTGGATGAAGGCGAGCAGCGAGAACATCGCCATATCGGTATGTCCTCCGAGAATCGAACTTAACCGCTTGGAGCCTCCGCCAATCTGGATGAATTTGAAATCGGTCCCTGCCGATTCGGCGAACATTAAGGGAATTAAGTGGACGGGCAGTCCTATATTCGTGGCGACTTGGAGTGATTTGGGATTGGCTTTGGATTGTTCGATGAGCTCTTGAATGGAATTGAATTTGGAATCGCTGTTTACGCCAAACCCAAGATCGGAATAACCAGTCCGTCCGATGATCTCGAAGGAAGAGTGGTCGTATTTGGCGATGCCCATCGCTTTCGATGTAACGATACCGGGAGTCCATACGCCGATTGTGTACCCATCAGCTCGCGAGTCCTTGATTTTACGCGTTCCCAAAGTGCCGCCGGCTCCGGGCATATTGACGACTACCGTTTTGACTGGAAGCAGGTCGTTTTCCTGAAATGCCCGCTGGAATATTCGAACGAGCGTATCGACTTCTCCTCCGGCATTGGTCGGCACGATTATCTTAATAGGACGCTCCGGGTAGGAATGGGCATTGGCTGCGAGCGCGAGTCCTATTGCAGCGATTGCCCAAGCGAGCAGTTTTGAGGGTCTGGTCGCGTTTCGTGGCGGATCGTAACTGTCGACTGGTTTGAGCGCGCGCATAAAGTTGGGAAAGGGTGCGAAACCTCGATGATCGAACTTGAATGGCGGGGGTCAACGTTTATCCGGATGCCGTTCTCGTATCATGGGTGATACATGTAACGCTTAGGGAGTGGAGCGATTACGAGTTCTGTTGACACGTCGACTGTGGAATTTGCACGCGGGCACAATAAGAATTGGTACGGCAATCCCGAATTCTCGTTTTTCTGATTCACTTTTCGGCTCGGACAGTGAGACTGCTCGAATGGATATTATAGGCTGTTCAATAGATTTTACCGACAAAACCGCCCTTGTGACTGGATCTTCCAGGGGTATTGGTCGCTCGATTGCCGACCTGTTGAGTGAGCTGGGCGCGCGGGTGATCTATACGGGGACGAAGCGATTTTGTGATGTGGCTTCTGGCGAAACCAAGGAATATTGGCAGATGGATGCAACGAGCCGCGAAAGTGTCGCTGAATGTCAGGCTCGAATCTTGGATTTGCCGAAACTTGATATCCTGGTAAACAACGCCGGCATCAATCAGGTCGATTCGGTGGATGGATTACTGGACGAAGATTGGGATCGCGTGATGGAAGTGAATCTAACCACGCCCATGAAATTGATGCGTGCGGCGACAAAGGTTATGAAGAACGCCTGTACGCAGGGGCGTATCCTGAATGTAAGTTCATTGTTCGGAGTGATCGGTCGTCCCAATCGTCACTGCTACACGGCTACGAAATCGGGACTTGCGGGAATTACGCGTTCGGTTGCCCTTGAGTTAGCTCGCGAAGGAATTGTAGTAAATGCGATTGCTCCAGGGTTTATTTTGACCGATATGACCAAGTCGATGTTGAGCGAGGAACGTCGCCGCAGTCTTGCGGAAATCGTTCCAATGGGGCGGATGGGTGATGAAATTGAAATCGCTCGTTTTGCCGCTTTTTTGGTTTCGGATCTGAATAGCTACATGATAGGTCAAACGGTGGTCGTGGATGGAGGAATTACTGTGAGCCCAGGGTTTCATTGATGGGTTTGCTGAATCCTGAGATTAAAGCATTCATTCGCGAACATGCCGATGAAAATCCGGAAACCTTGGCCTTGCAGTCGAAACGGTATTCGGATCTGCCGATGGCGTTTATCGCTCGGCAAGTAAAAGCCCGCCAACGTATTCAGAAAAAGCTGCCGACTTGGCATGGCAACGACGATGTTGTTTTCCCCGGAAGCCTTTCGTTGGAGCAATGCTCGTCCGAAACTGCCGCTGACTATAAGGCGGGATTGTTCGAAGGCGGTACCATGGCGGATTTGACGGGCGGGTTGGGCGTCGATGCGCTTGCGTTTTCCAAAAAATTCGAACGTGTTTTTCATATCGAGAGATCTGCGGAACTATCGGAGATCGTCTCGGCGAATGTCGAAGTGCTTGGGAAAACGTCGATTGTGGAGACCATTACGGGAGATGGTTTTGAATGGTTGGATACGTACGATGGAGAATTGGATTTACTATACGTTGATCCTGCCCGACGAGACGGTCGGGATTTGAAAGTTTCCGCATTGGCGGAATGCGAACCGAACCTTACGCTGGTTTGGGAGCAATTGCTAAAGCGAGCGAAACGCGTGGCTGTTAAACTATCGCCTGGATTGGATATCGATTCGATTAGAAGCGAGCTTCGCAGTATTCGAGAAATTCACGTCATTTCGGTTGCCAATGAATGCAAAGAAACCTTTTGCGTAGCCGAAGATGCTTATAAGGATGAAGCGAAAATAACGTGTGTTAATGAGCGATCCAGCGGTCATTGGGATCGTTTTACATTTTTGCGATCCGAGGAAAAAGCTCTTGTCGGAGAATTCGTAAAATGCGGGCATTATTTGTACGAACCCAATGCGTCTATCATGAAAGCTGGCGCGTTTAAGGCGTTCGGAAAATCGATGTGCTTGCCGGCGCTCCACCCGAGAACGCGATTTTATACATCGGACGAACTGCGTGAGCAGTTTCCTGGACGCGTGTTTGAAATAGTGGATACTGGGGAGATTCGATCGAAAGTCGCTCGGACGCTTTTCCCTGATGGGAAAGCGAATACCTTCGCTCGGAATGCGGGTATAACCAGCGACGCCTTGAAGCGAAAACTCAAGCTTGGCGACGGCGGTGACTGGTTTGCCATCGGAACGACAGATGCATCGGAGCAGCGACTGTTGCTCAAGTGCGACCGAGTACAGTAAGTTGTGGAGAAGAACCTTATTATGGAAGAATTTAAAAAAGCGTTAGAAGAAATGGAGTCTTTGATCGGGACAGTGAAGTCGGCAGTTCTCGGCTCCGTTAGTTCTAAAGGGGACCCGTTGTCCAGTTACGCTCCGGTTTACGTAGATGCAGAACGACGGTGTCACGTATACATCAGCTCAATGGCAAAGCATACTTCGCAGATCCGTCGCTCCGGAAAGGCGAGCGTGATGTTAATCGAAGACGAGTCAGTCGCGGAGAACCTTTTCGCTCGAAAGCGCCTAACAATCGATTGCGAAGCCAAGGTACTGGAGCGTGACTCGGAGGTTTGGCTGGAGGGAATCGCAGCGATGGAAGAACGACATGGAGAAATCATGAGCTCGCTTAAGTCGTATGTTGACTTCGACCTTTTTCAACTAAACCCGATTGAAGGCAGGCTTGTCCTTGGCTTCGGTCGGTCTTATGAAGTCTTCGGACCAGGCTTGAAGGAAATCGATTACGTCGGTGGTGGCGGTCACCGTGCAAAATAGTCCTGTAGGAGCGGTTTTATCCCGCGATCCACTAGCGTTATCGCGGGATAAACCCGCTCCTACAGATTCGATCATTTCATCAATCGATTGAGAGCGCTGATGACGCCTCGGATCGATGCTAGCGATATATTGGTGTCGATACCGGCGCCAAAGCAAACCGTGCTTGTGACGGTATTCTTTAGTTGGATATAGGATACCGCTTTGGAGTCGGCGCCTCGACCAAGCGAGTGTTCGCTGTATGCGAGTAGCTCGAAATCTTCGATTTCAATTTCTTTCAGAGCGTTGAAAAAGGCAGCGATAGGTCCGTTGCCCGTTCCTCTCAGATTCTTATTCGTTCCGTTGTGGGAAATGACGACCCATACTTCAACCGTGCGCTCGTCGATGCGTTCGCTTCGGAATTCGATCAATTCGATCGGTTCCTTGATGTCGATGTATTCGTTTTGAAAACACGTGTAGACGCCTTCGGGTGTTATTTCCGCGCCTGTTTTGTCAGCTACTCGGTTCACCGATTTCCCAAATTCCTTGTGCATCTCTTTAGGTAATTGGTAGCCGTACTCTTTTTCCATTATGTAGGCGACGCCGCCTTTACCGGATTGGGAATTGATACGGATGATCGCTCGATAGCTGCGGCCCATATCTGCCGGATCGATCGGTAAGTAAGGAACTTGCCAGAGGTCTCTATCTTCGGTCGGTTGCTGTGCAAAGCCTTTTTTGATGGCGTCCTGATGAGAGCCTGAGAAGGCGGTGAATACTAGATCGCCCGAGTAGGGCCAGCGCGGATGGACTTCCATGCGGGTCGTGCGCTCGTACATGTCGCGGATACCGTTCAAGTCCGAAAAATCCAATTCGGGATGAACCCCTTGCGTGTACATGTTGAGGGCGACCGTTACGATGTCCAGGTTTCCGGTACGTTCGCCATTTCCAAAAAGCGTGCCTTCTACGCGATCAGCTCCAGCCATGAGGCTAAGCTCGGTTGCCGCGACGCCGGTGCCTCGGTCGTTGTGGGTATGCAAGCTGATTGTCGAGCTATCGCGACGCGCAAGGTTGCGGCAGAACCATTCTATCTGGTCGGCGTGTACGTTGGGCGTGAATAGCTCGACGGTAGCGGGCAAATTTAAAATAATTTTATTCTCTGGAGTAGGTTCCCAAACATCGGATACAGCTTCACAGCATTCGAGTGAGAATTCCAATTCGGTGTCGCTGAAACTTTCTGGCGAGTATTCGAGGCGAACATTCGTTCCGGGAAGGCTAGGAGTCAACTTTTTGACCAATTGCGCGCCTGCTACAGCGATTTCTCTGATCTCTTTTTTGTCTTTGCCGAAGACCACTTTACGTTGAAGCGGATTTGTCGAATTGTAGATGTGTACGATGGCGTTCTTGATGCCTTCTATAGATTCGAATGTACGGCGAATCAAGTGTTCACGGCATTGTACGAGTACTTGGATAGTTACGTCATTGGGTATCAAATTGTCCGATACGAGACGACGTAAGAATGCGAACTCCGTATCCGATGCGGAGGGAAAGCCGACTTCGATTTCCTTAAATCCGATTTTGACCAGTGTATTGAACATTTCGACCTTCTCTTCGACGCTCATTGGAATTGCGAGCGCCTGGTTACCATCTCGTAGATCGACGCTGCACCAGATGGGAGCAGTGTCGATGACGCGATCTGGCCATTGCCTGTTCGGCAATTCGATGGCCGGATGAGGACGATATTTGGTTATAGGCGATTTTTGCATGTTTGTATCGGGTTGAAAGTAACGAAAGTTAGGCGAACCTGTTGACGCAATACAAAAGCTTTATCGTGGCTTATGGCCGATTTCTCGCAAACAATCAGAAAAGCACGAGAATAGAAATTGCGTCCGACAGTCCTTCCTAACCGAGTAGGAGGCTGTCAAAATTCGTAAGTCGTAGGAAATACAGGACGCTAAAGTTCATTGAGCTGCTAAAACGAGTATGTGTATCGACCCGCTTGTCAAGGTGCTTAAGCGGTAATGATAATTCTGGCGTGCCATTCGGGGAAAGAAATGAGGCTCTTTTGATTTGTCGTACTGGTGTAGTGAGTGGCTGGAAAACAGTACACTAGATTTTTTTGACCGCTGAGGACACTGATGAACGCTGATGCTTTTGAACTGGGTTAAATCGTCAGTGGTTATCAAATTCTCTGCGAGACAGTTAAATAAGGCAGTTTAGGGCCGGCGCTTGCGCCGTGCCGCGATACAAAAAATTCTCTAACTACACTGCGTGGCACAAGTGCCAGCCCTACATCGAAATTGAATAGATACTGAATTATTGCGTCGCTTTAGCTGGCTTTTTTTTCTTCAGAATGACGGGTTTGAAATGAGGAAACGCAGAGCGTGTCTTGGCCCAAGTAGAGCGTTCTTTGGGCTTAATGCTCCAGAGAGTGAGGTTATCGATTTCGACAGTTCCGCCCTTGGGTCCAGTGATACCAAGTCCGTTGCCGCCGCTTTTTACTGGTTTGGCGAATGATGGGTGTCTTGCGTAGAGAGTGGGGCCGTCTGTGAATTGCATGACGAATTCATCGCTTTTCAGTTCGGCGAGAATGTGGTACCATTTCCCCTGAATGTATTTGAAGTTTTTGGCCTCGGCTACTTTGACGGATTCACCATCCGCTATCAGAAATACGCCGTTTTCGCTGAATTTGACACGCGCTACATGATGACCGATTTCGACGAAGGGAGCGATGGGTGTTTCCTCGCCACCCGAGAATCGAACGGAAAACTGAGCGATGCATTCGGCGGGCGTAGCGGGAACGCTGACGCGTGGCTCGAATCCTTGGTGATCTCCTCGGGACTTCTGGTATTCGTCGGTAGAAGGGATACCGAGCAGGATGCCGTCTTTGATCGCCCAGCGTGTGTGTTGGCGTTGCTGCCAAACACCTTTAGCAAGCGGAGCGGGTTTTGAAAATGAGCTTTCCAATACGATGGCGTCGGGCTGGGCTAGCAAGGGTTTCAGAGCGGTTTTGCTCGTTGCCAAGACGTTGGAGGTCGCGAGAGCAAAGGATAAGGCGAGAATGGCGAAACGAAAGGATTGAGAAGGCATAGCGAGGTCGATTGGTCGATGTAGTTAAGAATGAGTATTCAATTCGAAGACGATAAGGAATCGGCACGATTTGCGAGTGGCTAATCGTGCCTACCGAGGAGTGCCGTGAACAAGAGTTCGATTGCCGCTTATGCAAAATCCAATCCACGGAGAGTGCCAGTGGATGTGGCGAATTTTTCTGTCTCGATTCCCATTTGTTGCAGCATGCTGACGAACAGGTTTGGCAAAGGGTAGTTCCGGTCGCGATCGAATGCGATGTGCTGTCCGTGTTTGAAGCTGCCGCCCGAAATTAGAATCGGCATGTTGTCGGTCGAAGCCGAGGCTCTCTAGATCCAAGTCACCTTTTTGTTCGGACGAATCGTCACAATCGAGACAATGGTCTTCGAGGAACGTTAGAGCCGACGTCGGGAGTTCTGCGACCTTTGCGAATGCAAGCGGTATCAGAGCCAAAGCGCTAGTAATGGCCCAAATATGTATGACTGGGGTTGGTGGGCGATCCATGAATGAGACTCGATTCGAAAATGATTTTGGAGACTTATTCCTATTTGTCGAATCAATCGAATCCGTAGCGAGTGTGACACGACCCGCTAACGTAGACGATTTACATCTTAATGATTCAGCACCGGGGGTTCAACAGCGTAGACAATTTTCCCGTTCGGAAAGCGTTTTAAGCAATCGCTAAAGCAGTGCTAGAAAATTGATTCCAATTTTTAGCGCAATGCTTCTAAATCGAAAGCGTCGCCCGGCTTTACGTTGTGTCTAGCGAACCAGCCTTGATTAACCTCGAGGGCGAATTTCAGGTCGGTGCGTATTGATTTTCTGGAGGTTTCGTCGTGAGGATAAAGCGGGTAGACTTCGCGTAGGACGCCGTCAGCGGTGAGATACCCAATATCCAACGGGAGGTGCGTATTGCGCATCCAGAATGACATTTCTTTGGGCTGGTCGAAGATGAAGAGCATTCCATGGTCTTCTGCCATTTCCTTGCGGTACATGAGCCCTTTGGCCTGTGTGTTTCGATCGATCGCGAGCTCGACCTCTACTTGAGCGTGGCCGAAGTCGATAATGGGCAGGCTGTTTTCGCTAGTGGCGGCGGTTTGAGTGTCTTGGTTGCAAGCTGTGATGATCGGCAAGGCACAGAACAACAAGAGGGACAACAATGGGTGTCGGACCTGAGTCATGGTCCTCGTTGTTGCGCCTCGCTCTGACCTTGGCAATCACCAACTTATCATGCTCGGCAGACGTACTGTCTGTCTTCGATGCTGGCAGATTGCTCCAACGTATTGTTTTGTCGTGGCAGGTTTGAATATTAGAGCGCTGAAGCGGTTCTGGCCTCTATGTGAGCGACGGCCTCCTTCGGTACTTTATTTTTCCAGGATGCTTTTCTATTCGAGAGTTCGCTTGCTCTCAGTTCAAAATCAGGGAAGACGCTTTCGCCGAAGACATTGATCACTTTAAGCGAAACTTTGGCGTCGGCTTCGGACATATCGAAAGTGAGCCTTCCGAAATTCATCGTGTCGGTATAAGGCTCTTCGATTGCGATGATCGATTCATTGTCTTCAGTGTAGTCGGGAGTCGGCTCTTGAGCCAGTGGGCTACCAACAAGTTCGTATAAGTCGTATCCGCCTTCTCGTGACATCAGAATCGCTTTGATTTCAGCTTCATCATCGTCGCCGGACAATAGCACAACGCCTTCGATTTAATTTTTGCACGGATATAATGGAATAGCCCATTGCGATCTTCGGAATAGGCGGTCCAAGTATTCTTTTTTGTGATAGAACGATCGGTCCAGCTGCTTCCGCTGAGCAATACTTTGAACTTTGCGGAGCTTTGGCTGAGCGCATCTTGCAGCCAAGCCATTTGGATCTCGCCGAGAATTGTCGATTGCTCGATTTCGTCGCGGTAAGTGTAGGTATCGATAAAAATGAAATCTACGCCGCTGTAACTATAGGTGAAGTAGGTGCCATTAGCCTCTTTGGTTCCGTTGGAAGGGTTCGCCCAGTAGCGTTGGAAAATCCCGAGTGATTCTTTGCGGCTGGTTTCGGAAGAGATGCTTGGGGCATCCCAGGTTGCGAGTTGGGGAATGGAACTTAGGAGGGGTTGCAGGAATGGAACGCTTCGTTGGCTGCGGTAGGCTTCGGCCTGGAACTCAGGAGCGAGTTTAGAAACTACTTCGTTTTCTCCAACTCAAAAGAAGGCATGGGGGCGGGCGTTTTGCACTTGAAGACAGATCGCCTGTAGTCCATCGCGGTCAGCGCCAGCACCAGATCCGAATCCGATAGAAAACTTCGCTAGGGTTTCGGGAGTTGGAGGGGTGAGGATCGGGTAACCTTTGTTTTCGCGATTGTCGGCAAGGGGTTCTCCATCAAGTAGAACTTGATAGTAGTAGTAGGAATTCGGTTCTAAACCTTCGATTTTCGTGAATACGCAATAGTCGTTTTGAGCTGAAGCCTTCACAGGAGCAGTTGTTTTTCGATTCGCTGAAACTAGGGCGCTCGCTGTAGCGGATCCTCAATGCCTTCTCGCCAGCGACACGGGCCCAAATCGTAGCGCCATTGGAGTCGATCGCTCCTACCATCGGACCTTGCATTAGTTGGCTAGCATTCAAGGCGAGTGGGGGCACCATTAAGGTGAGTAGGGGTAAAGAAATTTTGGAACGGAACAGCATAGATCTGCGATGTGTTAAGGCTTACGTGAAACAGCGTAAAATTTAAAATTATTTTTAATTGAAGGCTCGGAAAAGGAAAGACCGTTTTGCGTTGGAAAGCTTTGAATAAAGCGTGGGGGATTGGCTTAGGGTGTGTTCGAATTTGGTAGCGGTCGACCTCCTAGCGGCTTTATCTGCAAGGAACTTCTTGAGGTGGCCGCTCGGAGATCGGTCGCTAACTTCAGTATATTCAGAGGGGCATCAATATTAGATCGATTAGCTTTTGCCAATTCCGGTTCTTTACTCTGGGTTCAAAGTGCTTAGGTTGGGTTTATGATTTCCGAAATGGACTTAGAGCGAATTGAGAACGCGGCAAATCGAATGGCAGAGGCCACTCGGTTCCGGAAAGCGATCCGATCGATCGACTTCTTAAATGACGATGATCCTAAACGTGTGGCTGACGAAGGGCGGGATATTGGGTACGAGCTTTACTTCAGTCGGCTCTTGTTTGCGAAAACGCTTTCGCTCGATAACGATGCATCGGAGTCATTGTTGCTAGCGGCTCGAGCTCAGCATGTTGGTCGATGGAAAATGCCCCGGAGCGATTTTCCGATGGGTAGAACGGGATATCTGAAATGGCGTTCGGGTTTGAAGCGTTACCATGCAACTGTCGCGGCAGAGGTATTAGAAGATGCGGGATATGATTCGGCAACGATCGATCACGTTCGGTCGATCAACTTGAAGGAGAATCTGAAATCGAATCCCGATGCCCAAACAATGGAAGACGCCTTATGTTTGGTTTTCCTCGAAGTTCAGTTCTCGGAATTTCGCCTTAAGACGAGCGAAGAGAAAATGATATCCATTCTCCGCAAAACCTGGGGTAAGATGAGCGAACGGGGCCAAAAGGCTACTTTAGCGTTGGACTTGGGAGAGGAAGAATCTCGGTTGGTAGGGCTGGCTTTGGCGGGTTGATAGGAATTGAATGTGTCTCTTCGCTCGGTACAATTTTTCCGATTTGATTGGGAGGGGAGGTTGGCTTGAGTTTACCATCGACCAAGCGATAAAAGACGAATCGACGTTTATAAAGCCCGCACCTAAAAAGTCCTTCTTCCCGAATAATGTATTATTATATGCCTTCGACAAAAGTCGTTTTTATTACTTGAAAGTAAGGCTCACAACTCAGAATTAACGCTGCTCTAGACTTTTGACGCTGGTGTCCTATTCACATAGAAAAACTATATTTCATGCCAATATGATGATTAACCCCCGATTGATTTTTAAACACAAGGAATTACTTTTTTACTTATTCTCATTTATTTTTTAGTGAGTATGAGCGATCTTGCTTGCAAGACCGTGTGTATGGTTAGACTTTATAGTTCGGCCATCCATGAATTGAGGCTGCCCCCAGGCGAAATACTCTTCCCAACCAAATGTTAGATTTTTTCGCGTGTAAACGATGCGAGGACGAATATAGATTTGATCTTTTTTGGCTTTCAAAAAAGAGCTAAGGGCTGTGGTTGTCTTGAATACTTTTCCGTTTTTTTCGATCCATTCAATACGAAAGCCAGCTTTTCCGTTTTTGATCGGCTTGCCGCGTACTTGGGCTAAATTTGCGAGTTCTTTAATCGTTGCTTCCTTATTAATGACTACACGGTAGGTGCCATTATCAAAATCGCAGTTATCAAGAAAGACACCGCTACTTGCATAAAATTCGCCATGTAACATTGCATCGGTGATGGCTTTGGGCGTGAGTTCTTTTGCTTTTTGAGCATTGACCATGACCCAGCCTCTGCCTGGCGCATCTGAGCCGGGTTCGTGGGAGTGAGCATCATCTGCGGCAACGGCGTACATGACATCGCCCTTGCCTAGGAGGTAGTCCCAAATAACTTGTGTGCTTTCGAATTCATCGCTGCCGAAAGTTTGTTCTACAGACATGGTGCCGTTGTAGTGCTCAAACAGCGTGAGGTTTTTAATGCCTTCAATATCTTCTTTTTTGACTTTCGATAACCAGTTGGGGTGATTATGGATGAATTGCCCGCCTATGGCTAAGGTACGGTCAACTTGTGATTGGATGATTTGTTTATTGGTTTTCCCTTTACCACTTATTTTTTTAACTTTATCGAGAACATTCATGCAAGTACCGTGCAATTCTTCGGACAATTCAATGCCTGGGATCAGGATAAAATCATCACGTTTATCTTTAGGCATCTCCACTTTTTTAGGGTCGATAAAAAGGTCGTGTTCACTCAATATTAAGAAGTTGTAATCACGTTTGTGATACCACGCGGTGACATCTTTAGGGCTTGTTTTGGCGTGGACGCGAAGTGCTGAGGTATGGGTGTGTGTGTTACCTCGATACCATTTTGTTGCGGGGACGTCCCGGTTGGTGCTACAGCTAATAGAAAATAAGCCAATGCTTAATATAAAAAGGAGAGCGTATGTGTATTTCATCTTAACATTATCATGAAATTTAATTGAATATGAAATCGCAACCTTGTTGATAGGACATTCAATTGTTCCGATTTGATTCGGAGGGGAGGTTTATCGGAAATGACGATTTGCCGGTGGGGAACCGTTTCGCTACCCTTTGGTTGCTAGGAATCTCTGTCTGTTGCCAGGTAGATCTTGGAGAGTTTTAAGAGAATAGCTTCGAGTTGGTCGTAGTAGGCGGCTTCGTCTAGTTTCGATTTTTTAGCTCGGTGGTGTTCGAGTTCTAATTCGAGTTGGTTACGTTTTTGGCGCTGATCTGGGGAAAGGAGGCTTTCTTGCTCCGAGGCGATGAAGGCTATTTGACGGGAGCGAAAGCCGTCGGGCGAGCGATCGTCTTTGGGAGTCTTTATGAGACGTTCTCCGCGAAACCAGTCGGCGGGAGTACCGGTGCTGTCACCGTTGTCATCGATAAGAGCATGCTCGGAGGCTAGACGTTTATTTTCTTCGTAGAAGCTTTCGACTGAACGGGCGGTTGCGACGAAAGCTTCGAGCAAGGAAACTTGCCCGTCCTGATTTGCATCGCCGTCGCGTGATTCGATAACCATGGCGAAGCGTTCGCCGAAACGGGCGTAGTTGAGCTCTTCGCCGCTGCGTGTAGCGGTCATTAGGATACGGTTGGGTTTGGAGAGCTTGTTGATAAAAGGTGCGGATGCGGAGCCCCCATGAATGAAGATAAAGGTTCTCTCAAGTCGATCGAGCCAGAAAGCCATATCGGTTGCGGTGAGATCGGGGCCGTTCAAATTGAGAGAAGTGCGTTTTTGCGTGTGAGTTCCGTGCCCGATGTAGACGATCCAAGCGGGGACGGGCGATTTGGCTTCGAGATCGTTTATCCAGTTTTCAATTTTGTCGTGATCGGAATCGTCGCCGTCTTCCAAGCCGACGACTTTTAGGCGAGCATTGGTAGAGTTGGCCGCCCGTATCCATGCTTCGGCTGCGGAGTGAAAGCCTTCTTTGTATTTCGGTTCGCCCGGGCTACCGACGATGAGAAGCAACTCGTGATCGGGTACGTTTTGATCAGCTGCATAAATAAAGAAGCAGGAAGTGGCAGCGAGCGCGGTTGCGAAAAGTACTCGAGTGAGGTTATTTGTCATTTTCATGCGAGACCTCGCTTTCTGCGGAGGGCCCATTCGGCGAGGAAACAGGAAAGGGCTGCGATAAAGAGCCAACCGTTGTGCCAAAGCGGATACGACCAGGTTTCGGTTATCGGAGCACTACGTTTGTCGAATAGTTCGGTAAGGGAATCGAGTTCGTCCCACCGGATGATTCGGCCTTTGGTTTTAGCGGCGATCGATTCGAGAAGATCGGTTTGCGGCGATAGGGATTGAAATTCATTGGCCAAGGGTTCGTTGACCCAGCCCGTTTCAGCAGTTCCGACAACTTCACCTTCGGGGCCCAATACTTCAACCTTGGCGATGTAGGCTCCTTCGTCGGTAGAGGAAAAATTCGCGGCAAAACGGCCGGAAGCATTGGTAACGGGATCCGCATAGAGATCGACTTCCTTGAACCCTGTGTAGTTGGCCATTTCAGCTGGGTCTAAATCGACGCGCTGGATACTGATCCGTGCTCGGCCGATTTCCAGAGCTTTGTAGGCTTCGTCACGAGCTTCGACGATAAGCTCGACGCCTTCGCCATTTTGGTGGGCTTCGATTTCCACGGGCATAGCGACGTCGGTAACGAGCCATCGAGCGATCTGTCGCCAGAGTTTGGCGAGATCTTCTTGCTCAGCGGGTCCACGCATGCCCCATCTCCAGAGATCGCCTACGGCGACGCAGGCAACTTTGCCGGAACCAAAATTGTGAGCGATTAGGCTTGGGTAGCGGTCGCCGAGAAGATTTTCGACTTCTGCAAGAACACGGGCGCCGGGTTTGATGCGAGGGATAGTGTTGAGAACGCTGAACGGAGGCATTTCGTTGAGCCGCACTTGTTCCTCGGTTTCAATCGACCTAACGCGCGTCCATGGCTCGACCCAGCCTTCGCGAGTGAGTTTCCATTGGAGGTTTTCGCTGTTGGCTCTTTGGAACTGTTTGTCGAGGTAGATAGGGAGCGTGGCGGCAATAGGCGTGTCGTCGTAGCCACCGTGGTCGAGGGCATCGGCGCCGCCGAGAGCGAGGAGCCCTCCGCCGCGTTCAGAGACGAATCGTCGAATGAGCGTTTGTTGATTGAAACTGAAAAAGTCGGCTTCGAGATCATCGAGGATAAGCGCGTCGTATTCGAAAAGCTCTTCGGCATCGTCGGGAAATCCGTCGGCTAGTTCTTCGGCATTGCGGGTGTTGACTCGGATAAGTACCGGTTGGTCGTATTCTTCGGCTTCCTCGTCGGCTTTGTCGAATCCTCGATAGAGTGGGTTACTGGATTCTCCGGCACGTCCCTTGAATTCAAATTTGGGTTCTCGCCGGGCGACGCGAATGAGTCCGCTCATTTGGAGTTGATGGTCGTCGTAGAGCGCGCGGTTGAGGAATTTGTATTCCCAGTTCGGGCGACCGGTTACGTAGAGAATCCGAAAGACTTCTTGGCCGCCGTCTACCATGAAAAGTCGGCGATTGTTCGATTTTGTGGCTTCTTGCTCCACGCCTTGCGCTGGTTCTGTGGATACGTCGAAAAATTGAATCCCCGTCTTGGCTGGGCGCCAATCGAAGGCTAGCGAGTGATTGGAGCCTTCGCTTCGTGTTCGAATCGTTTGCGGGCGCGGGGTATCGGGGTCGTCTTCGATGAGTGAAATATCGCCTTCGATCTGAATGGGTGTGATCGCGACTCGAGCGCTTTGAGTGGGTAGGGCGTTTGAGGAAAGGGATACACTGAGCGATACGGGTGCGTCGTCGAAGGCAGTTTGCCTAATATCTATACGATCAATACTAAGATCGGGCAAGGGTTCGGAGTCGCCAACTATGACTGGGTAGATTGGTGGGAGGTTGTCTAAGTTCAGCGTTTCAATTGCGTCAGAATCAGTTGCGATGCCATCGGTGAACAGTAGAATGCCCCCGAGGGGCAGTCCATCGAAGCGTTCATTGAGTTGAGTGAGGGCCTGCGAAAGATTACTTCGGTCGCCGGAGAAATCCAGACTGCCGAAATCGGTAACCCGTCGTAGATCGCGATCGAATCGATAGGAGCGCGTTTGATAGTCTTCGCCGAGGGTAGCGAGCCAGTCTGCTTCGGCACCGGCGAGTTTGTCTTTCAGTAATTGACCGCGACTTTCCGTTTGGTTTGAATCGATCAATTGGAGGCCTTGGCTGTTGTCGGCGACGACTGCCACTATGTTCGCTCCTTTGGCTGGACGTTCTCCAGTCCAGTGAGGATCGAGGAGGCAGAGTAAAAGCAAGACGATTCCAAGAGCGCGTAAGATGAATCCCCATATGTATCCTTTGACGAGTCGTCCTTCGCTTTTCCAAGCGAAGTAGGAAATCGGCAATAGAAGGAGCCCGCTCAAGAGCACGACCCACCACCAGTTTTCAGCATTGAACGTTAGGGTGCCTAGCATGCGGAGAGCTTTTCTTTGTTGAACGGGAGTTGGATTTTATTCTCCGAGCGATTCATAGTATTTTCTGACGGATTCCTGGTAGGCGCGAGGAACCGGGTTGCGATCGATGGGTTGCAAAGCATTTGGGTTTTCGTGGCGCACGAGTTCTTGGCGAACCCACGTTCTCGCGTCATTGAGCGGGGCGATGATTCCTTCGTCTACGACACCCCATTGAGGTGCAGTTCCGTGGCGTTTGAATTCCGCTCGCATTCGTTCAGCTTGTTCGCGGGCTTGGGAAAGGCGTTGGCGAATGTAGGGCTGGTCGACGAGTTCTTCGACGGTACGCAATCGTTCCGACCATTCGCCGAAACCGCGACCGGTAATGGGGGATTGGCCGGGCTGGTTTGGGTCGCCCGAGAAATCGCGTAGGAAATTGTCGAGGCTTGTCGCAAGATTTTCGGCACCATTGCCCCCTCCGGATGAACCGCCGCCGCCAACTTGGGCGCTACCAGGTGATTGCCTTTGGCCGGGGCTTTGAGCTATTTCACTGTCGGACCCTTGGCCTTGACCTTGCCCAGGCTGCTGACCCTGTTCTTGCCCGGGTTGCTGGCCTTGGCCCTGACCGGGCTGTTCGCCTTGTCCGGCTGATTGCCCCTGGCCATTGGATTGTTGGGCGAGTGATTCGGATCCCGGTTCCTGTCCATTGCCTCCGGGTTGACCGGAGTTTGAAGGTTCCCTGCCTTCGCCGAGATTCTGTCCAGGTTGCTGGCCCTGTCCTGGTTGTTGACCTGGCGAATTTGCGTTCGCGAGGGATTGCTCGGAATTATCGTTGGGCGTCGCTGCATTTTGACTACGGCCATTTTCCTCTGAACCTGGAGTTCTTTGTGAACCGGTTTCTGAGCCTTCACGATTGGCTTGGAGGTCGTTTGAAAGTTCGTTCAGTTCGTCTTGAGCGAATCGGAGCATTGACTCTTCGTCGCCAAGAACGCTGTTCGCTGCTTGCTCGACATTGCTTTCTAATTCATCGAACGCTTTTTGCAGTCCGGGCTGAAGATCTTGGGTTTGCTCGACGAAGCCTTGCGAGAGCATGTCAGAGCTGGATTGGAGTCGTTGGTCAATGTCGCTTTGACTTTGCTTGCGCAGCACATCGTAGAGTTCGCGGTGCAGGCGCTGTTCGCTGAATTCGGAGGCTTCGGTGACTTCGCGTAATTGCTCAAGAAAGTTTTCGAGGTCGGCTTGCTGTTTGCGCAGGTCTTGAGTGATGGCGTCGCGTTCTTCGGAATTGTCGAGACGGCGACCTTGGTTTTGATCGATGGCATCCAAGGCTTCGGCGATCGAACGTTGCTTTTCGGCCATGTCGCGAGCGGTTTTCCGAGCGTCGCGAAGTTGTTCGCCAAATTGGCTGGAGGTTTCGTTTCGGAATTCTTCTCTGAGCTCTTCCAGGTTTTCTTGAGCGCGGGAACCAGTAGCGAGGGCTTGCGATACGTCGCCGGCTTCGAGTTCTTCGCTGAGTTGACGCATTTCCTCGCGGGTTTGATCAAGCCGTTCGCGGGATTCGCGATTGGATTCGTTTGATTGAAGCCGATCCATGCGTTGTCGCGTTTCATCGACATCGGCCACCATTTGACGTTGCTCTTCTTCGAGACGTTTGAGTTCGCGGCGAATCTTATCGCGCTCTTCTTCGTCTTTGGCGGCTGCGATGGCGGTTTGCAGTTCTTGGAGGCGTTTATTCATGTCCTCTTGCCGGCGAGCGAGTTCGCTGAGTTTGCTCAAAACTTGGAGTTGCTCTTTTTGCTCTGGCGAGGTCATCTCTTGGGCTTGGCTCGCAGTTTCGTAGCGGTTTTCCTCTTGACGGAAATCAAGCTGATCGAGCTGGCGTTGATTGCGAGATTGTCCTCCTCCCCCTCCACCGCCGGGTTGTTGCGATTTGGATACGTTGAACTCTTTGGGCTGCATACGCAGAAGCGCTTGAGTAGCTCCTTGGGCGCTGGACCAGGCGAGTTCTAATGTGTCATCAGATTCGTCTTCAAGAGCAGTGTCCAAATTCTTGATTACACGATCCATGAGCGTTCCAGCTAGCTCGGCGGCGTTTTGTTCGCGTTCTGCTTCAAGCTTAGCTTTGAGCTCTTCGAGATTGCCGCGAATCTCTTGCTGCGATTCATTGATTACCTGAGTGTAGTCGAGGAAATTCGAATCTCTCTGTCCGCGTTGCTTTAGTTTCCAAATAGCGATAGCTATCTGGCGTTGCATTTCGATGAGCTCTTCATTCTGCTCGTCTTGACCAGAAGGGGGGCCTTCTCCGCCGCCGCTTTCGTTTTCGCGAAAGATTTCATCTAGGGACCGGACCTCAGCGAAGTACAGGTCGCTCGTGGAACGTCGCGTAGAGCCGTCGGGTCCATAGTCATCGGCCCAGGCCCACCAGGAAAGTAAATCATCGACTTCAAGGGATTGTTCTTCCAGGGAAAGCATTTCCTCGAATACGGTTTCCAGGGCAACGACTGATTGAGACAGCTTCGAGAGATAGACGGGAGGCTCGGTGCCGATGCTGTAGGCAAGGCCGAAATCGACGAGGCCGAAATCATCGCTAGCAGCAGCTTCCAGGGCGACCTCTTCTATAGGAGATACACGCTGATCGCCCTTGGGGAATTCGATTTTCAGATCCGGTCGTTTATTGAGAAGAGCCTCGATGCGGATATCGGGTGGAAAGGGATTGGTACGGCCTTTGTCGTCAGCAAGGTGGAGAGCGTAACGTAGCGTCTCGGTGACAGTGAGGGTCGTTTCGAAGCGGGTGCGTTCGGGGTTCGCTGGCGTTAGTGGGAGCGTTGCTCCGTCACGATCTACGAGGGTGGCACTTTCGAGGGGCTTGTTGGTCGTAAACGAATATGAAAGCTGAGAGCCCTCGACGGCGCTGACGCGACGCGTATCTTCAATGAATCTATCGGGCCAGTTCGTGTACTCAGGAAAATCGAGGGTCGCGTCCGCTTGAATTAATGCGGGCAGGTCGAAGATTTCGATCCGATATGAATCGGATTCTTGTCCGTCATATTCGACCTGGTAGCGTAAATTGGAGTCGATCTTTTGTATAGAGTGAACAAATACAGGATCGGACAAGCTTTGTCCCATAGGTTTGCTGAGGCTAGTACCATCCGGGTAAAGGGCGACGAGCGAAATTTCTTTAGGAAGGGCTTCGCCTGCGAAGCGAGCGGTGATTACCACGGTCGAGCCGCGTTCCGCTTCGGTGTGGCCTGGGTTAACGATGATTGATATAGGAACTCGCTGATAGGATCCGGACAGTGTGATTGGGGAATTCGGAGTATTCAAAAAGAACGCGCCCAAAAGAAGGAGCCAGAGTGGTAGCGTGGCGACGAGGTTTCGTGTTTGCGCGTGTTTGCGTCGAATTTGACCGACCTTGTGCCATTTCAATCGCGAAGGATGGAGGAGAACTTGGTCGATGAGTTTTTGTTGGAGGAAATCTAGGCGATTGCCATCTTCGCCTTGCTCGATGGCGGTGGAGAGGGCTTGTTGGAGGGAGGGGTGACTCGTTTCGATCGTTAAAGCAGCCGCAGGGTAGTCTAAGTTTGTTCGGCTGGCTGCTCGGCGATTCAGGAAGAGGACGCCGGTAACTAAGGCCAGCATCAAGACGATTAAGAATTGTCCGGCTATGGGTACGAAGAAGCTGATCGTTATGAAGACTAATCCGATGGCACTTGCTATAAGCCAGCGCCTCGTTTGCCGCTTCATCAAGCTTATCGAACGGAGGTGTTTGGCGACTTCGTGAATTTCGCCTTTGAGACGTGGTTCTACATTTGAAGGTTTTGGTGTCGAATTGGGCGGTTCTTCCGGTGTCATGCTGCTATCCCATCCTTTCTTGTTTGCAGGCGTTTAGCGATGAGGCTCTCAATTGCGAGCATTGCGGCGACTGCTATAATCATCCATCTCCAGAGTTGCTGTTGGCTTTCCAGTTCGATGGAGTTTTCGAAACGACTATCGGATTCATCTGTATCCGTTGTTTCAGGTTTTGCAAAAGGGTTGTCTAAAGGAGTGCCGAGCTTTTCCCAGTCTTCTATGGGGTGCGTATCCCATTCGCTCTCTTCGATAGGCGTATTGAGCGCTACCCAACGTTCGGCTCGATTGGTTTGCAAACGATAGAGGCCAGGCTCGGTTGGATTGGCGTTGCTAAAAGCGTTCGTCTCGATCGCTTTCCATTGAGATTGGTTGCTTGCTAATATCGTCGCTACTTCATCCATCTCGGCCATATTCGGTTGATCGGGACCACCCACTGCCTGTTCGAAGAGGCGTTGGAGCCAGGGAACGAATTTGGTGGAGAGAGCCCATTGGCTTTTTTGTGGAGCCCAATCTCCGACCCAGGCGGTGAGGGTTCCTTCTCCGAGAGTGGCTTCAATTAGGGCAGGAGCTCCATCATCGTAGCTAGCAATGACGGATGCTATCGTTTCATCGGGATAATTGGCGGCGAACGTATGCCAGAATCGAATACGTGAGAAGTCGCTGAATCGAGGATCGGCGAACAAGACAAAGGCTGGATGCTGGAAATCGATTGAGCCAAGCCGGGAATCGTCCCGATCGGATGCGCTGGTGGACCAGTCGGTTTCGTTTAGCAATGTGCCGAGAGACTCGATGCGGCTCGGGTCGGAGATTAGCATTAGGGCATTGGATCCCGATTCGATTCGCGACCGGACGGCTTCGGCTGAGGCGCGGTCAAGCTCGGAGTCGATGACAATTACATTGGAGGATGGGATGGGCAAATTCGTTGATTTCGAACTGATGTCGAATGTCACGAGAGGGTCGCTCCAACCGGCTGTCGCTCGTTTAAGGTAGAAGGCGGCCTGCTTGGGGTTGTCGGCGTTTTCCTCGAGACCGTAATAATTGAGGGAAATACTGCGCGGAGCTTCCTGCGTAACGAATAGTGTGTTGTCGAACGGTTCGGCGTCACCAGTCAGCTCGACTTTGAACGGTCCTTCGGCATCTTTTGGAATATCAAGAAGGAGCATTCGGTCGTCGCCGGGACTTGAATACACAGTGATTGGTTCGGAAAGAGCGATTCCCGAGCGAGCATCGAAAAGCGATAGGGTGTGTTCGGTCGCTTCGAGTTGACCAGAGCTTTGGATTCCGATTCGCATCGAACGCTTGGCGGATTCATCGCCTGTCCAACCGAGCCAGCGGAGTCCGGTGTTTCCTGGTTGAGCACCTTGAATGCTCGCCAATTCGAGAATCGAATCTTTGGGCCATTTGCGTCCGGCGATACCTGCGATTTTAGAGGATTTTTGGAAATCGGATACGACGAGAATTCGTTTGTTGGCGTCGGTCTCGGAGTTGTCGGTTAATTGCTCCAGTTCGGCTAGGGCTAGGCCGAGAGCCTCGTCTAAGCGAGTTGATTGCCAACTTGGTTCGAGAGCATTGAGCAGGTTGGCAGTTAGGGTTGTTCGTTCATTGGGAGGCCATTCTTTCCAACGGTCGAAAGAGATAAGCGGGCGAGCAGTGTTGGATGCTGAAATTATGGAAAGTCGATCTTGGCTTTCCAGGTTCTCGATTTGATCGATGGTTCGTTGAATAGCAGTTTGCCAAGCACCTTCTCGACGCATACTGGCACTGGTATCGAGTACGATGACTAGGGCGTTTGGAGGCGAAACGGATGGAGTAATCGGGATGTTCGAGTCTAGAAACGGACGAGCGAAGGCAAATGCTAAGAGTGCGATGATAAAGCAGCGCAGGAGAAGTAGCCAAGGGTTTTGGATGTGACTTTTGCGTTGAAGCTTTGGAGGCGATTCTTTGAGGAATTGGGTCGCGCTGAAACGTATTCGATCCTTTGTGGCCCGTTTTATAAGGTGGAAGAGAATCGGCCCAACTATAAGCGCTGCTCCGGCTAGGAACCATGGAGATAGGACATTCATTGAGCCACCCTTCCGGTTAAAGGTTGGCTTCGGAGGAGATCGATCAATACGAAGTCTAGCGGTTTGTTCGTTGGAGCAACTAGGTGCTTAACCCCGCGTTCTTCGAGAGCCTGTTGAACGAGAGTTTGATGGGCTTCGAAGCTTTCCTTGTAAGCGCTGCGCGCTTCGGAGGGATCAATGTAAAGGCGATTACCGGTTTCGAGATCTTCCCATTGGGCAGCTTTGCCAAAGTCGAGATCAAGCTCCGCAGAGTCGAGAACTTGAAGGGCACGAACATCGTGACCTGCGGCGACAAGTTGGCCAAGAGAGCGTTTCCAAGAATCGGGGGAGGAGAGGAAATCGGAAAGAACGAGAATTAGGCTTCGTTTAGAGTTCAGATGGGCAGCTTGTTCTAGCGCTTTGCCTAGATTGGTTTCATCCCCATCGGATTTTTTGCCGAGTAGAGCTAGGAGCCGACGAAATTGTCCGGGTCGCCACCGAGCGGGTAGGTATTCGCGCAGTTCGCTATCGAAAAGAGCGAGGCCGACGACATCGCGTTGTTTAAGCAGGAAATAGGCGAAGGTTGCTGCTAAAGTTCGTGCGTATTCGGCTTTGGATACGCCGTCCGATCCGAATTGCATCGAGCGGCTTGCGTCGAATAGGATCATGCAGCGAAGATTGGTTTCGTCTTCGAATTTCTTGATGAATTCCCGATCAGTGCGGGCGAGGAGTTTCCAATCCAGGTAGCGCAGATCGTCGCCTTGGGTGTACTGGCGGTATTCGGTGAATTCGACCGAGAACCCTTGCAAGGGACTGCGGTGTAATCCTGACCAAAGGCCTTCTACCACGACACGGGCACGAAGCTCTAGATCGCGAATCGCGAGCAAGACATGGGGGTCTATGCCGGTGTTGGATGCGGTGGGCATTTGGCGAATTAAGAATTAGGTTTTTAGGATTTCGCTTCTAAGAGTTTGTCGATGACGGTTTCGACGGTTTCGCCTTCGGCTTCGGCTCGGTAATTGAGGAGGATGCGGTGGCGTAGGATTACGTGAGCGAGGCTGATGATGTCTTCTTTGGTGACATGGGCTCGGGAGTTCCAGAGGGCTAGGGCTTTGCTCGCTAGGACGAGGCCTTGCGCGGCGCGGGTACCGGCTCCCCAACTGATCCATTCTTTAATGAAGTCCGGAGCGTTGGGATCACTGGGCCGGGTTGCGGCTGTGAGTTGGACGGCGAACTTAACGACTTCGTCTGAAACAGGTACTTTGCGGACGAGCGATTGGAATCCGATAGCGTCCTCGGCGGAGAAAATGGATTCTATCGGGTCGTGATCTTTGGCGGTCGTTTGTTTGACTACTTCGATTTCGTCGCCCTCGGGCAGGTAGTCGATGAGGACATTGAACAGGAAGCGATCGAGTTGAGCTTCGGGAAGCGGGTAGGTACCTTCCATTTCGACTGGGTTCTGGGTGGCCAGAACGAAGAACGGTTCGGAAAGCGTATGGGTGGCTCCGGCAGCCGTGACCTGGTGTTCCTGCATCGCTTCCAGTAAAGCGGATTGGGTTTTGGGAGGGGTACGGTTTATTTCGTCGGCGAGCAGTAGGTTTGTGAAAATGGGCCCCTTGGCAAATACGAGTTTCCGTCCTTCGGGCGTATCGGTGAAGATCTCCGTGCCGGTGATGTCGGCTGGCATGAGGTCGGGCGTGAATTGGATACGCTGAAAATCTAAATGGAAGACTTTCGCTACGGATTTAACGAGGAGCGTTTTCGCTAGTCCTGGAGCGCCGGTGATGAGGCAATGGCCACCGGATATGAGGGCTAGCATGATCTGTTCAACGACGGCTTTTTGGCCGATGACGGCCTTGCTGAGCTCGGCCTCCACTTTTTTGCGGCCTTCTTGGAGGCGATTGAATACGGCTTCTTGCTCTTCGGTGGATTCTAGTAAGGACATTTGTTTAAAGTGTGAATTATGAAATGGGGTTGCGTGGAAGATTATGTTGAGACCTGCTGATGAAAAAGGGAGCCTCTGAAATCTCGGCTAGGTTATTTATTTTCCTAAGATGATTGTTGAATAAGTCTGGATTTTGAAAATTTTAACGTACGGGCGTTTTAGACAGTCTCTAAAATTATTTCGATGAATTGTGGTTTCAGTGGGTTAGGGCGTAGAAGATTATGTTGATGCCCATTTGGTAGGCTTTCTTTTCGGCGAATTCGCGGAAGTACCACTCGTCTTCGCCTTCGCGTTCCCAGCCGTCGCCGAGATCGGTATTGTGGCAAATGATACACATGATGCGTCCGTTATCGTCGAAGATTGCTTTGTAGTGTACTTCTTCGGTTCCGGGGCCTTGATTGCTGACGGTGCCGTAACCGGCTCTACGCGCTCCGATTGCGTGACCTGCGCTGGGGACTTGCGGTTTTTCTTCGAGATCGAAAACCATGTGGAATATCGGATGTTCGATGGGGATTTCGACAGGTTCGCGTTCTGGAAAGACACGACTGATTTCGTAGTGAAAATTATCATACTCACTGTCTCCCCAGAAATCGTCGACCATGAGGAATCCGCCATTGAGTAAGTATTCGCGCAAAGCGGTTACTTCTTCTTCGAGGAATATGAGTCGTCCCGGTTCGACGATATAGAGAAAGGGGTAGTTGAAAAGATCGGGCTGGGTAAGTTCTACGACGGTAGAGTCTGGATTGACCTTAAGGCTCGTCATCTGCTGGAGTCGGTAGGCGAAGTTGAGTTCGGCGTCAGGGTAATCGGTTTGCCAACCACCGCCGCCTCGCCCTCCTCGTCGGCCGTAGCCCCAACCTCCATGACCGCCGCCTCCGCGAGTGGACGTGTATTTTACCCGAGCGAATGTAAATACGTCTTGTTTGAATTCGGAATCAACCTGCCATTCCGGCACGCCGGCACGGTTGTCGTAGCTTTGGTGGCGTTGACTAAAGCTCAAGGGCAGCAAACATATGGCGGCTGCGATAAACGGTAAATTATAGACGGGTAGCTTCATGTATGGCATCGTCGAGTCTGGATGGCGTCGCGGACGAATTCCGATTGTTTTGACGTTTTTTTAGGGCGTTTAGCAGTTCGTAAGCGAGTCTAAATCGAGGCGCTTCTTCCAAGGCCATGAGCGTATGGCGCCGGGCGGTTTTGGGATCTTTACGTTCGTATTGACGGGCGAGGTGATAATGGACCATTGCGATATCGGGCGGGTCGAGTTCGAGCAGGATGTTTCCGGTTTCGATCGCTGAAGCCTCGTATTGAAAACGGGCATGAGTCGTGAAGAGGGCTCGCCAGGGTTCGATAGCCATCGGTTTGATCGCGATGGATGCGTTGGCCCATCGCACGATGGCTGGTGGGTCATCTTGTTCGATGGCGATTTCGAGAAGTCGGTCTACCGGTTCGATGCGGTTGCCTTCTTGGGTGGCGATGAGCGTTAGGGTGTCGCGTTCGTTATCTACATCGTCGAGTTGCCGGTAAATGTGGGCCAAAAGCGAATGAGCGTTTTCGGCGCCAGCTAAGTAGCCTGACTTTTTGACGATGGGTTCCAGGGCATCGCGGGCGGCTGTCCAATCTTCAGCTTCGATCAATGGTTGGATGGTCTCGATCGCTTTAAAGTAGTTTGGTTCCGGAGTAATCAGTTCGACGGCCATTTCAAGCACAGCTTCGGCGCGTTGGAGGGAGTAGCTTCCGCCGAGAGTGTTGGCTTTCGAGCGGGCCATTTCTAGGAATCGTTCGTCGAGTTCGTCAAGCGGAGCGACATGCGTGGCGAGGGCATCGTTCATTGTCTCGCCTTCGCCGAGGGAAAGCAGAACGGCTCGCATGGCTTCGATTCCGTAAGTTTGGAATAGGTATTCGACGACTAGGTAGGATTGATAGTAGGCGAATTGGGTATCGTCGCTGGTTTGGGCTTTGAGGAAGGCGGCGCTCATCTCGCTGATTGCCTGCATACGGCCGTCAAGGATGCGATCGCGGTAGTCAACGGTCATCATCTGTCCCCAAGCTCCGTTACGTTCGCGTTCTTCGTAAACGGAGATGCCTTCGCTTAGCCAACGAGGCATGCGATTGCGTGTGAGAGTGAGCGTTATTGTGTGGCAGAATTCGTGGTACATCACGGCCTCCCAGTTAGCGAGGCTGGTGGCGGGGCTGTTGATAGTGAAAACCGGCCCAAAGCAGACGCCTAGGTAGCCTGGGTTGCCGGGCATTCCGAAAGTGCGTACTTCGAAGTCGGCGGGATTCGGATAGATCTCAACGGTTACCTTTTGATCGATTTCGACGCCGTATCGGTCTTTAAGGTACACGTAGGCAGGTTCGAGCAGGTCGATGGCTCGTTGTCCGTAGATGGGCGCTTCCTCTTTTGAAATACGGATACGGAAGTGTTCGGTTTCCAAGGTTTCGAAGTCGTCGATTTTGTCGCGGAGAGTAACCAGGTTATAGGCGGATATGTTGTAGGGGTCGGCTTCGTGGACCTCATCCGCTAGTTGCCAACCTTCGGTTTCACGTCCTAGGCGAAGGAGGTCCTGAGCAAGTTGCGTTTTGGCGGGTAGGAAATCAGGTTGGAAGGCGAGGGCGAGGCGTTGGGCTGCCGCTCCTTCTTTGAACCAGTATTTGCGGGAAAGGTTACGGCCGATCAGGTGGTCGACGTGGGGATTGGTTTGCCAGGTTGAAAGCGCTTGTTCGCGCAGTTGGTTTCCAGTGGCACTGTCATTGCGAAGGTATGACACTACGGCTTTGAGAGCCAATGCTTCGGGATGCAAGGGGTTGACTTCGAGGGCGACTTCCAATTGCTCGAGCGCTTCGTCGTAGGCTTCGGCATCGACAAGATGCTGGGCTAGTAGGATGCGAGTGCCGGTATGGTTTTCGTTGAGGGCGAGGGCACCTTCGGCGTATTCGATAAGTTTGGCGCGATCGCCCTCGACGAATGAGCTAGCGAGACCGTACCAGAGTTCGGGGTTGCTGGGGAAATGTTTCAGTCCGTTTTGGAAAGTCTTCGATGCGAGGCTGAAATCACTTTTTTCGAGAGCGAGGTTACCAGGGGCAAGAAAGGAACTAGCAACGGGATTGGCATCGTCTTGGGCTCGTTTGTAGAAGTTTTCGAGAACGATACGCGGCTCTATCCCTAAGAGGATTGCGGCATCCCCGATAGAGACAAGGGATTCCGGGTCGTAGGAGAAACGTCCGCTGCGCCGAATGATATTATCGATTTCTCTGAGGACGGAATTTGCCGTTTGCAAGTCGTCTACGTAAAGTGCGGCTTCGCGAATCATGAGGCGTAGGCGGATGCTAGAGTATCGGGCGGAAACGCCTTCGCTCAGTAACTCGTAAGCTTCCTGGTAGCGACCGGTGTCGAGTAGGGACTGCGATTCGATTTGCCACCACTTTTCATTCCAAGGCTGATTTTTACGTCCGATTGCAGCCTCTGCGAGGACTTGATCGTATTGGCCGCGTTGGTACAAAGCTTCGACAGCTTGGAATTCCATTGGCTCTTCTTCCTCTTCGTCCTGCCCATGGACGAATTGAGTCGATTCGAAAAAAGCCAGACCTATCAAAATCAGTATGAAAGAAGGTGAGATAGCTAGGGTTCGAAGCACGCTAAAAGTTAATTGCCGGAGTTGTAGGTTCGCAAGGATTTAAACGAATAAGGTGTTCAAAGTTTTACATCTATTCTGGGTAATTTGTACTGGGCGAACCTGGAGGGGAACAGCTTGGGCTAACTTACCTATCGATGACGTCGATATTCTGCCACTTTCCGGAACGGAATCGAAGGGAGAAGGCCAGGGCTACGACGGCTAAATTCACAATAGCACATATCCAGGCCACGGATGCTGGCTGATGAAGGACTTCGATGAGAATGTAAGCCGGTATGACCAGGAAGAAGATCGAAGTGAACGCGAGTACTGTCATGACATATCGGGTGTCTCCTGCGCCTTTTAAGGCTCCTCCGGTCATAATGATGAGGGAATCGAGGAAGATAATAATGGCAAAGTAGCGAAGCAAAGAGGAGGCCGTCGATTCGATCAAAGGGAGATCGCCTCCACTCGTTTCCTGTATGAATGGACTGATCAGGATCTCTGGTGCGAACCAGTAGAGTGAGGCCATGACTGTGTTGTGGACAACGGCCATATGGAGGGCGGAATAGGTGGTCTTGACCGCGAGGGGGCTTTGGCGGGCTCCCTGAAATCGACCGACCATGATACTCGCAGCTGTGCCGAGACCGATCATGGGGAGAAGACTGAGTAAATTGATGTTGAGAGCGATGTTGCTAGCGGCGAGTTCGACGGTGCCGATGCGACCGATTAGCAGTACGAATACGGTGAAGCCCATGACATCGAGGAAGAAATGAGCTCCCGAAGGAGTGCCGAAGCGGAGAATGCGTAGGAGAAGCCTTTTTTGCAGTCGCCAACTCGAGCGTGTTTGAAATCGAAGGTTGTTAGAGTGTCGGCAAAATAGGATGAGGTAAGCGATCGTTACGAATGCCGACGATGTTACTGTGGCGATGCCTGCACCGGTGATTCCTAAGCGAGGAAAGCCGAAATTCCCGAATATCAATAGGTAATCCAGGAGGATGTTCAGGCAGGTCATGGATATGTTCATCCAGACGATTGGCCAAGACTTACCGCGGCCTGAGTAGAAGCAGGAGAAGGCGCTGTTAGCGAGAAAGAAGAAAGCTCCGAAATTTAGGATTCTGAAAAATGCCGCTTCATCTTTTTGGACTTCCGGAGCATGTCCGATGAAAGCGAATATGTCGGTGGCGAAGGGGGCGAAGAACGGAAGGCTTAGGCCGCCGATGACTCCAATGTAAACTCCGTGCCAAACGGATGGGCCGACTTTTTCAGGCTGCTTGGCACCCATGTACTGGGCGACAAATGTGGATGTGTAGATCGATACGCCGAGGAAGAAACAGAGGATCGAGAAATTCAGCATGCCCGCTGGTTGGGCGGCGGCTAAGGCATCTGCCGAGTAATGGGCGAGGAAAACGCGGTCGACGAAAATCAGAACGGAAAACGAACCCATGCTGAGAATGAGAGGGATGGCGACGACGAGCAATTGTCGATAGCCCGCTTCTTCGTTCCAGCGTTTTTGTATCCATCCCAACATGTGTGTTTTATGGAAATACGGGAAGGGGTTTTAAACGGAAGACAATAATCGGAGAAAGCGGGGAGGGCTGTTCAAATAGCTAGGGCGGTACTGCCGATCACGTCGGTCGTAGCTCGAAGAGCGCAGTTGGAGGCCGCAGAGGGTGGAAATTTGAAAAGAACATCGCTCGTGCCTCGCTTGATCCCTGATGAATCAGGGCGATGGTTTGAGTCGTCTGCAGATTGGGTTTATTTCCTTTGGGTTTAATACCCCAAAGCTTGCTTTGGCTTTGGTAGGGAGGACCGGGCCTCCTTACCTGCAAAAATACCCCGCTGGCGCAAAGCGTCAGTCGACGAAGTCGAGAGCTTGCTCCGAGGATGCTTTATTTTTGAGTGTAATACTCCGAAGGTTGTCGCAGATTCTGAGTCTCTTGGTTCCTTCGTTGCTCGTTTTGGTAGCGGCCGATCCCCGAGCGGCCATATGAAAAGGATCAGTGCAGAGGTGGCCGCTCGGAGATCGGCCGCTACATTTCAAATCCCCCGAAGATGCTTTATCGAATCGTCACTGTTTCGAATTGAAAGCGTATCCAACCTACGGAAAAATGTTCTTATTATAGCAACTTTGAGCATTGATCGCGATACATTCGCTTTCTCGAAGAAGAAAGCTTTTGTCAGGAGGGTAAACGGTGTGTAGGGAATTGCGATCATATGGCGGATAGTGAATTTACGAATAAGGTGGCGATCGTGACCGGTGCCGGAAATGGAATTGGTTATGAGATTTGTCGTGCCCTGGCGGCTCGAGGCGCATCGGTTTTACTTAATGATTTGGATCCTGCTCTAGCGAAGGAAGCCGCGGGAAAAATCGTGTCTGCGGGAGGTGTTTGCCATGCGTTTCCTGGGGATGCAGGGAATCCGGATTTTGTGGAGAAAATGCTTGTTGAAGCAGTGACTCGTTATGGAGCGATCGACATAGCGGTCGCGAATGCGGGAATCACTACCTATGGATCGTTTTTGGAATATACGGTTGAGAAATTTCAGTCGCTCATAGGGCTGAACCTTCAAGGTAGTTTTTTTCTGGCTCAAGGCGCGGCAAGACGTATGAAGGACCAGGGCACGGGTGGGCGCATTTTGTTCATGTCATCAGTGACGGGTCACCAATCGCATCCTCACCTTGTGCCTTACGGGATGACCAAGGCGGCATTGAGAATGTTGGCCAAAGGGCTGGTTGGAGAATTGTCTCAGTACGGGATTACGGTGAATGCGATTTCACCAGGAGCCGTAGGTACGGAGCGTACGATCGGCGACGATCCGGATTTCAAGGAGAGTTGGTCGGGGGCCACGCCAAATGGGCGAATTGCCACGCCGGGGGATATCGCCGATGCCGTGCTTTTCTTGGCGTCGGATAAGGCAAGGCACGTTACCGGTCAAACCTTGCAAGTGGATGGTGGATGGACGTGTACGAGTCCCGTACCCAATTTAAAGATACCGGATTGATACTAGTTGCCTTGGGAATGCTTTGTTTTTGGGTAGCGGCCGATCTCCGAGCGGCCAATCTGAACGATGTAATCCTTCAGATGCCGATGTGACCGAGAAGTTCACTTTTCAATTTCCTTTGATTGATTCGCGGGCGCGAAATCGTCGAGTCTCCTGCGGATCAAGAATTGTTTACTAAGCGATACACCAAGGAAGCGGTTGACTGGATTGCGGAGCATAAAGATAAATCATTCTTTTTCTACTTGGCTCGCAATATGCCCCACGCGCCGATGTTCGCTTCGAAGGAATTTCAGGGGTGTAGCGAAGGCGGACGATTTGGCGATGTTATTGAGGAGATCGATTGGTCTGTCGGGAAGGTCATGGAGGCATTGAAAAACAGAACATAGATCAGAATACGCTGGTGATTTTTACGAGCGACAATGGGGCGTAGACGATGTTTGGTCCTCATGAGGGAACTGCTGCTCCGCTAGCAGGGGGAGGGGGACCACTTGGGAAGGTGGGTATCGGGTGCCTGGGATCTTTCGTTGGTCAGGTAAAATCAAGCCCGGGGTAGTCAGTGACATGGCGGCAACTTCGAATTCATCAGGTTTCCAATCCTGATAGAATTGATCGTAGATCAGAGCGTATCGAACGGCGTTGTAGTAGATTTCGACGTCGGGGAGCAGAGCCCTAATGAAAGGGAAGTTTATTGCTTCGTTTTCAAGCCTTTCGATCATTCGCTCGAGTGCCTCGAAGCCGTTTTGCAGTTCGGACCGAATTTCATTAGAAATTGGAATTCCGAGAGGAGGGATTTGCCGCTTTGAAGATTAGCGGTATCAGCAGTGCGGCTATGCAGATGACTAATCTTCTAGCGAATGGCATGAGCGTCTTGAGTGCTAGGAATTGAGGAGCCTATTTCCTGATAGGCGAAGCTTGTCAGCTAAGAACTATTTTGGGATTTTTCGATCAAGGGTTTCTGGCAGTGGAACATTAGATTGCCGAGACCGGCTCCGAAACCGGCGCCGTGGAAGGCTCCCCAGAGGAGGCGTCCGGTGGTACCGCCGAAATAAGTGTAGCACTCGTTACCCTGGTAGTAGCCGATCGTGTGGAAGGTGAATAGGATCGAGAACGCCGCGAGGAAGCCACGCTTCGAGCCGAAGGCCTTTTGGAAGAGCCAAGTCATAGCGGCGAGTCCTAGCAGCGAGCCCCATAGGTCGCCGTGGTACTTACCTTTGAGCTGGAACCAAAGTAGACACCAGAAGATCGCGTAGGCTAGAAAGGCAGTGGCGAAGAGTAGGGTAAACCGTAGTAGGATTTTCGGGGCGATGGCTAGGCGATTGAGGGCCAAACCGGAAAGGATAAGATAGATGGCGGCGATTGCACTATACATGGCCGCTTGGCCTGGTACGAGGCGGAAGGCCCAGATCGCGTAAGCAAGGAGGCTAACCAGTCCGAAGCTTATGCTGCCGAAAATAATCGAAAACGATTGAGTCGCGGCGGGTCTGATCGTCATTTGCGAGGAGCGCTCTAGGACGCTGGTTGGGGTAAGTCCGAAGCATTTCATGTTGAAATGGTGAAGCCTAAGGTATGGATAGGCAATAGCGATTTCTCCTCGCTAGCTTTGGGTCGCTGGTACGATTAACCAATTTAGAGTTAGGACCGCGACCTCAGGGCGGCCATAGAGGGCAATGAATGGCCGCTCGGAGATCGGCCGCTACCGTTCGGTCGTGTTTGAGTGTGGTGGCCGGATCGAATGGCTTTCTGGAAAATTGATTAGAATAAAGCTCGCCCTTTTCTTTTCGGGCGCTTGTTTTTTTTTAGAGCCATTTGCCCGGCTATTGAATTCTTCCACTGTTTGATTGCTTCTTCTATGACCGAACCGAAATATATTGTCGTTGGAAATTCTTCGGATGATCCCTTTGCGATCGACGTTGCGTTTGCCATGGGGCAGAGCGAAGATGTGGCTGATTTAATCAGTATGAAACGTTTTGCGAATTCGGAGTTTTGCCCGCGATTTATTTCCGATGAGCAGGATTTCGCAGAGATCGGCAATAAACTGCTTGGAAAAAGTATCATCATTGTCAGCACAAGCAGCTTAGTGATGAGTCGCCAGAGTTTGGCCATGCGGACGATCATGATCGCCCGGGCCGCCAAGGAAAACGGCGCCTCTGAGGTTATCCTGGTTGAACCTGATCTTTATTACAGCGCGCAGGATCGAGGTCCTCGGTTAGACCTGGGGAAAACGATAGCTGAACGCGACCAAAAGGATTTAAAGAAATTCGACGGTCAGCTATTTACTGCGAAGCTTTACGCTCAGATGCTCAAGTTGGCGGGAGTCGATCGAGTGCTTACCGTGCACAATCATTCGCATTCCGTTCAGACAATGTTCAGCGAAGTGTTTGATGGGAAATTCCATAATATCATCCCTTACGACATTTACGTGGATTACCTGTTGAATTCGAATATCGTGAAATACGGTGACGAGGGCGAAGGTTTGGCATTGTGCGCACCGGATAAAGGCGCTCGCGATTTCGTGAAGGAGATGTGCAATCGATTGAACTTGAGCAAAGCCAAGTTCGTGCTCTTGGACAAGGAGCGGACGGGAGAGCGAAAGGTTGAGATCAAGATCCACGAGGAAAGCGAGTCGAGTTTAGACGAGATTAAGGGTCACGATATCGTTTTATTCGACGATATGGTGCGCACGGGATCGACTGTCGTTAAGTCCTGTCAGTTGCTAAAACAGGTCAATCCTGGCAAAACCGTGTTTGCTTTGACTCACTTTTATGCAAGCGAAGAGGGGCGTGTTAAGATGGCGAATACGGCTATCGATGAAATTCTAACGCTGAATACGATTCCAACCGTGCTCAATCGCGACATTCAAGGTCGCCTTCGCAAGAAGATGGTCGTTTTGAAAATCGAGAAGTGGCTGGCCTTGAATTTGCGCCGCATCCTTGAGTTGCCAGTACCGCCTCAAGGAGAAGATAGCAGTCTTTATTCGATTGACATGTCCTCTAAGAATCTTCGTTGGAAGCACAAAATTTGGTTGAGCGAGCAGCTAAGGGCCTTGAATCACGAGTAGGGCACTAGGCCTGCGATTGGCCAATGGAGATCCTTTTCGGGGGATTAGAATACAACTGATTTCATTATGGCTAGTTTGATCTAGTCTTGACGAAATTAGGTTAGAAATTAGTTAAATTAGGAATGATGTTGTCCACTTTTGGGAGTGGGGACGGAATCTGTCCGACCGGTATCGTTTCCGGTTACCAGTTTAGGCTAATGTTTCGTACCCCAATACTCGCTGCAGTGCTATTTAAAGTGTTTCTCGCTACTCATTTGGATGGGGAAGGAGTAGCAATTGGTCAGCCATTGATGAATGTGCTGAATGATCACTGCATTAGCTGTCACAACCCGGAAAAGAAGAAGGGGAAACTGGATCTTGAGAGTATCCTTTCGGTGGGCATAAGCCAGAACCTCGATGTGTGGGATGATGTCTCTTGGATGCTGAGCGAGCGTGAGATGCCTCCCGAGGACGAACCGGACGTAGAGCGACCAAGCGAATCCGAATTTAACGCTGCGAGCCAGTGGCTGGAAACGAAACTGCAAACGCTCGCTCCGGACGAGGGCGAGCTTACGCTATCGTCCAAGCATGCGTTGATCAGTGAGTATTGCGTAAGCTGCCACAATGCGGATGAGAACAAAGGGGATCTGATTCTCGACGGTATCTCGCTAGACGACCCGACGATAGATCCTGAGCTGTGGGAGCATGTTGTTTTGCGTTTGTATTCGAGGCAGATGCCGCCTCCGAATCGCGAACGCCCGAGCGAGGCTACTTATGAAGCAGTTTTGGCTGCACTGACCGAAACCTTGGATGCTAATGCTGCGTCCCACCCGAAACCGGGTCGCGTAGAAACTTTTCGCCGCCTCAATCGGACGGAGTACCGAAACGCGATTCGAGATCTCGTTGGTTTGGAAATCGATACGGATACCTTGTTGCCTAAAGACGAAGAGAGTCATGGCTTTGACAATGTAACCGTTGGAACGCTTTCGCCTAGTTTGCTTGATCGTTATATTTCGGCCGCTCAAAAAATCAGCCGATTGGCAGTAGGCGCCCGCAGCGATAAGCTTCAGGGTTACACCGTCAGGCTGCCTGCCGACTATACGCAAGAGTTTCACGTGGAGGGGTTGCCGATCGGCACGCGTGGAGGACTGCTCTTGGACTATACGTTTCCCCAGGATGGAGAATACGAGGTTGAAGTAACACTCACTCGGGATCGCAATGAGCACGTCGAGGGACTCAAAGGAAAACACGAAATGGAGATCCTGCTCGACCGAGTATTGGTCGAACGATTCACGGTGGGTCCTCCAAAGGGGCGAAGAGATCATAGTATGGTCGACAAGCATTTGAAAACGCGGATTCAAGTTCAAGCCGGTCCGCGCAAGCTAGGGGTTACCTTTCTGAAGAATTCGTATTCGCTTCTTGAAAACAAGCGTGAGCCCTTCAAGGTGCATTTCAATTATCACCGTCACCCACGCTTGTCTCCCGCGGTGTATCAAGTATCCATTACAGGACCCTACAATGCTCAGGGAGCGATGAGCACTCCGAGTCGGGAGAAAATATTCATTCGCAAGCCGAGTCAGCCCAGTGAAGAGGCATTGGCCGCTCGGGAGATTATGGAAAACCTTATGAAGCGGGCCTATCGCCGCTCTATTACCAAGGCGGATTTGAAGGGGCCAATGTCCTTCTATAAGGAAGGTGCGGATGAAAGCGGTTTCGAATCGGGCATCGAAGCGGCTCTCAGTTCGATTTTGGTCAATCCGGAGTTTCTCTTTCGCGTCGAATGCGAGCCCGCTGACGTTAAACCGGGAGAGGCTTACCGAATCAGCGATATCGAATTGGCAAGTCGGCTTTCGTTTTTCATTTGGAGCAGCTTGCCTGACGAAGCTTTAATAGACGATGCGATTGCCGGTAATTTAAGCGATCCGGAGACGCTTGAAGCTCATGTGCGAAGAATGTTGGCGGATCCGCGTGCGCTTAGCTTAGTTGAGAATTTCGCAAGCCAATGGCTTCATTTAAGGAATTTGGATTCGGTGACGCCTGATTTACGCTTGTATCCGGATTTCGATGATAATTTGAGGCAAGCCTTTCGGAAGGAGACTGAGCTGTTTATCGAAGGCATATTGACCGAAGACCGGAGCGTACTCGAAATGCTGAAAGCGGATTACACATTCCTTAACGAACGCTTGGCTCATCACTACGGTGTACCCAATGTTTTCGGAAGTCGTTTTCGCCGTGTTGAATTGAAGCCGGAGGATCATCGCGGAGGGCTTCTCCGACAGGGAAGCATTCTTACGGTTACCTCTTATGCAACGAGGACCTCGCCGGTCATTCGCGGCAATTGGGTTTTGGAGAATATTATCGGAACGGCTCCGCCGCCACCGCCTGCGGACGTACCTGCGTTGGAAGAAAATACTTTGGATGCGACGCTATCGATGCGAGCGCGGCTAGAAGAGCATCGAGCGAATCCTGCTTGTGCTAGTTGTCACGACCTTATGGATCCGGTCGGTTTCGCCCTCGAGAATTTCGACGCGATTGGTCGCTGGCGTGAATTCGAGTACGGCGCGGAAATCGACGTATCGGGCGGGCTACCCGATGGAAGCGTTTTCGATGGAGTCGCTAATTTGGAAAATGGGTTACTGGAACGACCTGAACTTTTTGTTCGCGCTTTGAGCGAAAAGTTGCTCATATTTGCCCTGGGTAGGGGCGTTGAAGCCTATGACGCTCCCGCTGTTCGCAAAATCATCGCAGAAGCTCACGACAATGATTACCGCTTTTCCTCTATGATTCTCGGTATTGTAAAAAGCGTTCCTTTTCAGATGAGAACGAAATCGGAAAGTGAGTAGAGCTCGATGAGCCTTACAGACAGAAAAACCAAATGAAGTTCATAACTAAGAAGGCCGTCGCTCGCAGAGCGTTTTTGAAAGGTATGGGGGCCTCTTTTGCCCTGCCATTGCTAGATGCCATGATTCCGGCGGCTACGGCGGCTTCGAGGACGCTTGCCACTCCAGTTCGGCGACTCGGTTATGTTTTCATGCCAATGGGTTGCGACCAATCGCGTTGGACGCCTCGAAGCGAAGGCACTCTCGACAAGCTCTCGCCGATTCTCGATTCATTGGCACCGGTTAAGGACCAGGCAGCGATTTTCACCAATATGCAGTTGAAGCCTGCTTATCCCGGATCGCATGCTACTTCGAATTCTTCGTTTCTTAGTGCTGCCAAAGCCAAGGTCACCGAGAGTTCCGACTACTACTTGGGAACTACGGCAGACCAATTGGCGGCCCAGCAAATAGGACAGCAAACGCAATTGCCCTCCTTGGAACTTGCGATGGATTTACTTCAAGTGGTTGGCCAATGCGACAATGGCTATGCGTGCGTCTACCAGAATAATTTGTCCTGGTCCTCGCCGACCACGCCGCTTCCAGCGGAAGCTCACCCGCGCATCGTTTTCGAAAGTCTGTTTGGAGAGGGCGGGACGCCCGAAGAACGTCAAGCCGATTTGCGCAAGCGAGCTAGTTTGCTGGATTCGATCATCGGTGACATGAAACGCCTCAAGCGTGGCCTAGGAGCAAATGACCGTTCACGGGTTTCGGATTATCTTGATTCTATTCGCGAAGTGGAGCGGCGTATCCAAAAAGCCGAGACAGATACAAAGGACAAACCGATGCCTGATTTGGATAGGCCAATGGGCGTTCCTGCCGCGTATGCCGATCATGCTCGATTAATGTTCGACCTGCAATTATTGGCATATCAAGGCGATATAACGCGAGTTACTACCTTTCAGATCGCTCGGGAAACCAGCAATCGATCCTATCCTGAGATCGGCATTTCCGATCCACATCATCCACTTTCGCACCACGGCGATAATCCCGAAAAGATCGAGAAGATGTCGAAGATTAACGCTTTTCACGTGTCGCTGTTTGCCGAATACCTTGAGCGGCTCAAGAATACGCCCGAAGGGAACGGGTCTTTACTCGATAATGTTATCTTGCTTTATGGCAGCGGCATTGGAAATCCCAATGTGCACAACCATTCGAATTTGCCAATCATCGTTGCCGGTGGTGCTGCGGGGGGCATGAAGGGCAATCGTCATATACGGTACAAAGAACCGAAGCCTTTGGCGAATTTGCACCTTAGCTTACTCGATAAGGTTGGAGTGAAAGTCGATCAATTTGGAGATAGTACCGGTAAGATCGATGGGTTGTTTGACCCATTGTCAATATAGTAAGAACGTGAGCTCGGAGCATTGCCTGAGCTTGCAGGAGGAACTCGGTTTATAAGTTTAGAGTCACAGATCGTCACATGAAGAAAATCGAATTGCGGACATGGATTTTCGTTTTTATTTGTACTGTGCTCTTAGGCAGGGCATTTGCCGATGCGATCTTAGCCGATGCAGTGGAATCGAGAGACTTTGAGCGGATTCAATCGGTGCTCTCTGGAAAAATCGATATCGACGCCTCGCAGGTCGATGGGATGACTGCTTTGCATTGGGCGGCCTATCACGACGATTGGAAAATCGCGAAGCGGCTACTGGATAAAGGAGCCAGCCCAGTTGTTCAAAACCGTTATGGAATTACGCCGCTTTACTTGGCCTGCGTGAACGGAAATGCTAATCTCGTAAAAGCGTTAATCGACTTGGGAGCGGATGCCAATACCGAGGCCAAAGGAGGCGAGACTGTTTTAATGACAGCGTCTCGGACGGGCAAGGTGGACGCGGTTGTTGCTTTGATCGATGCCGGCGCTGATGTCGATGCGACGGAGCGTAGTGGGCAATCGGCTATGATGTGGGCTGCGGCGGAAGGGCATGTCGCTGTCGTATGAGCCTTGATCGATGCGGGAGCGGATTTTCAAACTCCGTTGGAGGGATCAGGGTACACGCCGTTCTTTTTTTCCGTTCGGGAGGGCAATGCTCAAGTTGTTCGGATACTGCTCGAAGCGGGCGTGGATGTGAATGCTGTGATGCATCTCGAAAAATCCAGGGGCAAGCTTCCTAAGAATGGGACGAGTCCTTTGGTCCTTGCGGTTGAAAACGGTCACTACGATTTGGCCATCGAATTGCTCGATATGGGAGCCGACCCCAACGATGATCGCTCAGGGTTCACTATTTTGCATACACTGACCTGGATTCGCAAACCGGATATTGGCGAGTCGGCTAATGGAGACCCTGCTCCACACGGTTCCGGAAGACGCAACAGCGATCAGTTCATTCGGGAAATCGTTAAGCGAGGCGCAGCCGTTAACGCCAAGTTGAAGCGAGGACAAAAAGCTGTGAACGGGCATGTTGCAGCTGTGGGATCGACGCCCTTTTTTATGGCTGCCGATCGTGCCGATTTACCTTATATGAAGTTGCTTTTGGAATTGGGAGCCGATCCGTTTATACCTAATGTCGATGGTTGCACACCGCTGATGGTCGCCGCTGGTTTGGGAAGCCGCGCTCCGGAAGAAGAGGCCGGTAGCCTCGAGGAGTGACTGGCGGTCGTGAAGTTTATGGTAGGACTCGGATCCGATGTGAATGTCGTCGATGCGAATGGCGAAACGGCGATGCACGGAGCTGCCTATAAAAATGCGCCTTTAGTGGCTCAATATCTTCACGAGCAGGGCGCGGATATAGAAATTTGGAATAGGAACAACAATTCCGGTTGGACGCCGCTTCTCATTGCGGAAGGATATCGTCCGGGCAATTTCAAGACTTCGTTCGCGACGGTAGATACGATTACCGAAATCATGCTTTCCCAAGGAGTAAAACCTCCTACAGAACCGAGGCCTAAGCCGACGAATTACTAGAAATAGGATGCTCGGTATGCCGTGCACCTGCCTAATTGTAGGAGCGGGTTTATCCCGCGATCGCGAATCCAGTTGAGGTAAACACCTGCCTCTTTGTAGGGTCGGAGCTTGCCTCCGTACCGCGTTACGAAATAATCCTCAAACTACGTGGCGTGGTCCAAGCACCAGCCCTACGTATCGTATGGGCCTTTTCGCCATACATTGGGTAAGGATAGGCCGGTATCCATAAAGCTGGGATACTGATTGGAATGCCTCTCCTCTGTGGAATTGAATCGACAAGAGAAACGCTCCAAGATGGGATTGGTCTATGAAAAAACCGTTCATGAACCGGTTCGTTTGTCTAATGTGTCTTGCTTTAGGGCTCAGCTCGATTTCGTGCTCGAAGAGCGATTCCGCTTCCGCGATTAATTCGGTTGGCGGAGAGTCTGTGGAGGTAGTCGACGTAGGCCCTGAGGCAGCGGCGAAGTTGTTGGCAGAAGGTAATGTGGCAGTGCTGGACGTACGCACGCCTGAGGAATTTTCAATGGGGCGCATCGCAAGCGCTCTTAACCACAATATTCATGGTGATGGCTTCTTGGATGCCGTGAAGTCTTTGGACCAGAGTAAGCCCTACCTGGTACATTGCGCCTCAGGGGTAGACGGAGGCCGCAGTCGTAAAGCCGTAGATAGTTTGAAAGCCGCAGGAGCGACGAAGATTTACCACCTAGACGGAGGTATCATTGCCTGGAAAAACGCAGGTAAGCCAACTGAGAAGTAATTGGCGTTGCAGGTCAGTTTAGGCGATCAAGATTGGAAAAAGAAGCGATGGTTAGGGTGCTGGTTTGAAAAAAACGACGAGAAGAAAGTTCCTCAGGTGGCTGGGTGTTTTTGTAATTGGAGGACTCCTGGTATGGTTTAGGAGAAACAGTATATTGCGGTGGCTTGCTTTGCGTAATCGAAACGGGGAATTGGAAATGAGCATGGCTCCAGTAATCGGAGACGATCTATGCGTTTTGACGTCTCAACAGGTCGAAGGGCCTTTTTTCGTATCCGCTCCGAATCGAAGTAACGTGAAGGAGGACCGTCAGGGCAAAGACCTGAAATTGAAAATGCAGATCATAGGGATGTCTGATTGCTCGCCGATAGAAGGGGCGATCGTCGAAATTTGGCACTGCGATGCTGAGGGAGTTTATAGCGGCTATCCTGAAGAGTTAGCGCACGATCTGTGGAAGACCCTCAACTTCATAGGGCTGAAAGGGGAGCATGTCGATCCGGTAAACGAGAAGCGCTTTTTGCGTGGAGCTCAACTTGCCAACGCTGAAGGAATCGTTGAATTCGATACGATATTCCCTGGCTGGTACGATGGACGGACTCCTCATATACACTTTAAGATCATCATCGGAGACCGTGACTACTTGACGAGTCAGTTCTATTTCGAATCAGCATTGAGCAATCGGGTTTATGCGAGTCAGGAGCCGTATTCAAAATACGGGGAGTGCCCGTATACGCCGGAGAATGACAGGGTGGTTGGTCAATACGAGGAAGCTAATGGTCTGCAACTCGATATGATTTGGAATAGTGACATCCCGCTTGAAGCTTCTGCGAAGATCGCAATTCAAGGGTAGGGGTAGGGAGTGCTTGAATAGTCGCCATCGAGCAAAGCCCTACAGGCGTCAAGGCAACTGGAAAATATTCTAAAAACACGCCACTGTACCGCTTAGCTACGCAAGGGACTCGTGTGGATCTTATAACTGACTCTGCTATTTACCGCTTAAGTTGATGCAAATGCGCCGCTTCAACGGCATTGAACCGGAGAATTTTCACCTATTTCTCAAGGAGTGCGGATGGCGCTTCAATGAAAGGAAACATAAAGAGCTGCTCAAGCAGCCTAAATAGGGGTATAAAAGGACAAAACATTAACGATTAGCTAGGACAGGCCCATATTTTATCCATATTCGTTTATTGATGATGTCTTCGATATTGGCTTCGGGAAACGTTGAGGCAATTCAAGGAATTTTTATTCAGTTGCTAGTTCTGGTCGCCTGCTTGGTAGCGACTGCGTGCAACGTTTTTTTAAATTCATCCAGCAGCCCCTTTTAGTTGGTATGCGCTTTGGGGTGTAGTTGATTTTTGAGCGCTTTATTCATTCTATTCTTTAAGTCATCGAACTCGGGATTCGATGCTTGGTTCGTCCATTCGTTTGGATCCGCCTTAAGATCGTAAAACTCTTCGTTTCCATCTGGATAGAGGATGTAGTGAAACCTCTCGTCAAAAACAGAATGGCTCGGTCTTCCATCGTAGGCGGTTCCGGTGGCGACAGAATGTTTTTCTTGTTTCCTGTAGGTCGTCACAGCTAATTTAGACCATGCTGAATCTGGATTGCCAATGAGTCCTTTAAGACTTAATCCTTCATTCTTTGGATTTTCAGGAAGACCACAGAGGTCTACTAAAGTTGGGTAGAGATCCAATAGTTCAACTGGTTTGGTGCATATGAGACCCTTATCCATGTCCGGGCTGGAGATTATCAGCGGGACATGCGTCGCCCGTTGCCAAAGGCTGTGTTTTTGAAAACTGCCCTTTTCACCGAGAAGATAGCCGTGATCAGACCAGAGAATGATAATCGTATTACTTTTGTAGATACTCGAATCCAAGGCCCTCAAAACTCGACCTACTTGATGATCGATAAAGCTTATGCTGGCCAAGTACGAATGAGTCGCCTGTCTCAACTTATTGGTTTCCAACAGTTCGTCTGTTTGCGGCATGAAATTCAAGATGTTCGTCGCAATGGATGGCCCTGGCAAATCGTCACGATCATCTTTTTTGTAGGGTGCTAGAGAAACCCTTTCCGAGTCGTAGAGATCCCACCATTTTTGCGGAACAATCCATGGTACATGTGGGAGTTGAAATCCGAGCATAAGTAAAAAAGGCTTTTCCTGCTTTTCACCTAGTCTAGCTATCGCCCAATCAGCCTGCCTATAATCGGCCATCTCGGAGTCCGCGCCGGGGAATACGCCCCAGTCCGTACCTGTATTTTCGTTATCATAATTGTGCTCTGATCGTTTCTTGGGGTTCTTGAGTCGACCACCTGACTCATCTACACTACCAATCGCTATATGGTTGTGCATCAGTTTGCCTACTGCCATGGTTTTGTACCCGAAGTCCCTTAAGTATTCATGCATCAGTTTATTCTCTAGCACTTCAGCCATCTCCCAAACGGCAGAGTCCTTAACTTTGCCATCATTATTCAGTACATTTGTCGTAGTTGGGCGATAACCAGAGAATACGCTCGTTCGCGACGGACCACATACTGGGAATTGGCAATGAGCATTATTAAAGAGTACCCCAGAGGCCGCTAGCCGATCTATATTGGGTGTTTGAATATCTGGGTGGTTACCCATTGCTCCTACCCAGTCATTCATGTCATCAATCGCAATCATCAATACATTTGGTTTATCTTGCGCACCCAGAAACGGCAGTAATAAATGTACAATTACGAGTAAGGAAGGTAGCTTTATGCGCTTTATCATAGCCTAGGTTTTTGGAATCTATTTTTACTCAATCAGTTTTTTAGTGTGTAAAAATACATATGGAGACTTCGGGTTCCAAGAATCGAGAAACGTGCAGCCGCTCGGAACAGGCCTTCGGGCAAGCCTGCGGACCCGTGGGCGAACAACTCTACTTTCTACTTTAGCGGCCACTGTTTATGGAGGCGGTTTTGGACGTAGTGGAGCTGGTTTTTTAGTTCGGGCGAATTTGCTACGTTTACGTTTTCTTGGGGGTCGTTTTGGTGATTGTAAAATTCTTGGGCAACGATCTTTTCAGTCTTGGCATTGCGCCATTCGGTGTAGCGGAAGTCTTTGGTTCGTATCGAATAACCTTGGTTACCTGCTCGGTTGAATTGGCTGAAGGCCATAGTGTCTCGGTTATCCCATGCATTCGGATTGACCAGTAGAGGAGCGAGGGATTTGCCGTCGATGTTGGCGGGAGCTTCTAGTCCCGCTATCTCCGCTAGGGTTGGATACATATCGATAAGTTCTACTCGGGCTGAAGAGCGTTGGTCATGAGAGTGACTTCTTGGGTCGACTAGGATGAATGGGATGCGGGTGGAGGTTTCGAAGTTCGTGTGCTTGCACCACATGCCATGGTCGCCGAGTTGGTAGCCATGGTCGGACCAGAGGGCGATAATCGTGTTGTCGGTTTCGCCGGTTGCTTCGAGAGCGGCGATGAGCTCGCCTATGAGCGAATCGATGTAGCTGACGCATGCGAAATAGGCATGGAGGGTTTTGCGAGCGATTGGTTCTGGAAACGGGCCCTCGTCTGGCACGCCGCCGAAACTATGGACGTAGCGCCAGTTACTCAATGCGAAGTCGGGAGCGCCTTGAGGCGGGAAAGGGTTGGGGGCGAGAGGCAGGTTGGCGCGGTCGTAGAGGTCCCAGTATCTCTTGGGTGCGTTGAAGGGCGTGTGGGGCTTTTGGTAGCCCATGAAGAGAAGGAAAGGCGTTTCCGCTTCTGCCGCGGATTTCAGCTTTTCGATTGCGGCAATGTTGGCGAGTCCGTCGCGGTAGGCATCGTCGTCGACGTCGGGACCTTCGAAGAGGGGAATGAGTTTGTTGGACGCGTGATACCCGTCGATACCCGCTTGTTTATCTTCGTATCCAGGGGATGCGTATTGGTGGCCTTTTATGTAGAGCTGCGGCTCGCTCCAGGATTGCGGGTCGCTTTGAGTGTTGTGGAGGATTTTGCCGAAGCCGTAAGTTTTGTATCCGTTTTCTTTGAAAAACTCTGGCAAGGATGCGGTATCCGGGAGGTTATTCCGAAAATGAGTTTTATTGTTGTAGGCTTCGGTTGTGTCGGGGCGGCAGCCAGTGAACATGCTGGAACGCGAAGGCCCGCAGACTGCGTATTGGCTGTAGGCGCGTTCGAAGAGCGTACCGCGAGCGGCGAGACGATCGATGTTTGGCGAGTGGATGTGCTCGGCTCCGTAGCAGTTGAGCTCGGGCCTTAGATCGTCGATTCCTATGATAAGGATGTTGGGTTTCGACAGGCTCTCAGCAAAAATGGTGGAGAAGGATAGCGAAAATAGGATTAGCTGACCACGGATCGCGCGGATAATCACGGATAAATTCATTAGTACTTGATTGATAGGTGCCAGAATCGACTTAAATGGAAAAGAAGCAATTGAAAGAATCTGTTTATCAGCTGTTTTTACGCGTGGTACGTTGCGGTTTTGGCGAGTCACTTGAACCTGCACTGCTAGTGAAAATATCCATGATATTTGGATACAAAGATTCTTATAGCGAAAAACGCGAGTATTGCTGTGCGATAAGCAAGCCCTATGAAAAGGATTGCCCTGCGGTCGCTTTGAATAATTGTATTCTTAGGAGGGAATTGAGTACCCCGTTATGAAGACAGTATTGATAACAGGTGCCAATCGAGGATTGGGCTTAGAATTTGCGAGGCAATACAAAGCAGAGAACTGGAAAGTGATCGCTTGTTGCCGTAACCCAGAAACAGCAACCGAGTTGGCCAAGGCAGATGTGTCTATTCGAAAACTGGATTTGCTCGATTTTGATGAGATCAATAATTTCGCCGAATCACTGGACGGCGTGCCCATCGACCTGCTAATCAACAATGCGGCAATTATTGACCGGAGCAAGGTAGAGGGGATTTTAGAAATCGAAACGGACCGTTGGGTTGAAGGATTCAAAGTGAATTCCATAGCTCCAGTGCTTCTTACGAAAGCATTGCTTGGAAATCTTTCTTGTGCCGATAAACCCGTAGCCGCAACGATTGGTAGTGAGCAAGGATGCCTGACTCTATACGAAACAGGTGGAATTTATATCTACCGTACCAGCAAAGCAGCGGCCCATTCGGCGGCAGTTATATTCGCAAACGATTTAAAAGAACTGGGAATCCCTTACGTTTGTCTTCGTCCGGGGCACACTAAAACGGATATGGGCGGCAGCCAGGCAATCTACGAGATCGAAGATTCGGTGCGCCTACTGCGGGATGTGTTGACCCAAGTAGATATGTCGCAAACGGGTTGTTTCCTCGATCGAAGTGGTGCGGTAATTCCGTGGAGTATGGGAAAAAGTCTGAATGAATGAAGCATCCCCGGAGCTTGCCCCGGGGGATGCTTTATTACATCCACCATCGTCCGAGATGTACAACACGACTGTGTTCTTATCCAGCTTGTGCTCCTTTAGGGTTCGAATGATTTAGCCGGTACTCCAGTATAGGAGATGTCGGAAACAACGAAATATGCCTCCCTCGCTTTGCCTTCAAAACGTTTATCCACGGCCAGTGGCCCAACCATCCTCGCTTCGTAGCTACTCGAGTGGAGTTTCCAGTGTAAACGAGTTTATAAGATCCGTGTTATTGGTGAAATCCGTCGTCGAATTTTTATTCTTTTCGTGGGGGCTTCTGCGACTAAGCGGGCCGCTCAGCTCTACCTTTACGCTATTAATTCGGAAATTACTTTGCCGCCGAACTGGGAGAGCTGTTTGTAGCGGCCGCCGTGGAAGTAGGTGAGCTTGTTGTCGTCGAGTCCTAGCAAATTGAGTAGCGTTACGTGTACGTCGCGAATTGGGTGGATGACGTCGACTGCTTCGGCTCCGAGTTCATCGGTAGCGCCGATTGTGTGGCCTGCATTTACGCCTCCACCGGCGAACCACATGGTCATGGCTTTGGCGTTGTGATCTCGGCCGTAGGAATCTTGTCCTTCGCGTTTTCCATTGTCGGGACTGCGGCCGAATTCCCCGCACCAGACGATGAGCGTATCGTCTAGCATGCCGCGCGCTTTTAGATCGGCGATGAGTCCTGCGATTGGCTTATCGACACTTTGGATACGCGACCCGTGGGCTTTCTTAATAAAGTCGTGGGAATCCCAGCCGCCGGAATAAAGCTGGATGAATCGGACGCCGTTTTCAACGAGGCGTCGAGCAAGCAGACATTTCCGACCGAAAGCGTCGGTAGTATCGTCGCCAATACCATACAGTTCCTGCGTTTTTTGGTTTTCTTGATCGATGTCAAGAATTCCCGGAACGGACATCTGCATGCGGAATGCAAGTTCGTAGCTTTCCATACGGGCGGCGAGCTCGTCTTGTTCGGGGTGTTTTTCGAGGTGTTTGTGATTTAGCGAGCTCAGCAGGTCGAGGTTCTTGCGCTGGTGTTCGGGGACAATTCCTGCTGGCGGTTTTAGGTCAAGGATGGGCGTACCGGTGGGACGCAGAGGCGTGCCCTGGTAATGAGCGGGTAAGTAGCCGTTGCCCCAGTTTGGAGAACCGCCTTGAGGGTAGGAAACCTCGGGAAGAACGATGTATCCGGGTAAATCTTGGTTTTCGGACCCTAGCCCGTAAGTGACCCATGAACCAATGGCGGGGTCGCCTACGAAACGATTGCCAGTGTTCATTTGGAATAGGGCAGTCGGATGATTAACTGATTCGGCTTGGGCACCTCGGTAGAAGCAAATGTCGTCGGCGACTCCTGGCAAATGGCGCCATTGGGAGGACATCCAGGCCCCGGATTGGCCGATTTGGTTGAACTCCCAGGGGCTTTGCACGTAATAGCGTTCGCCGCTTTCCATTTTCGATTTCGTGGCGCCGCTACGCTGGAATCGCTTCAAGTGAAGTTTGGCCAGATCTGGTTTCGGATCGAATGTATCGATATGGCTGGGACCGCCTTCCATCATTAGAAAAATACAGTTCTTAGCCTTGGGGAGAAGGTGGGGTGCGTTGGGAGATAGCGGGCCGGAGTTTAAAGATGGAGGGGCGCCTTGAGCGGATAGACCTGCTAGGGCGACGCTTCCTAGGCTAGCGCCAAGTCCGTAGATGAAATCGCGGCGATTGAGGGTTTGGGCGGCAAGGGTGTTGCGAAGAAAGTCGTGTTGGTGTTGGTTGCTCATCTTAGTATACGTAAAGGAATTCGTTGCTGTTGAATACGACGAGGCAAACTTCCGCTAAGGCCCGCGTGTTGGGATCGATGTCGGCGAATTCGATATCGGGAGTGTAATCCTTGTAGGCGACGAGTTTTTCCACAAAGGTGAAAGACTCGCCGGTCATTTCCTCGACCGCTTCTCGTTTGACGGATTGCGGATAGGTTGTCGGTTCGAAGCTGAGGCCTTCGTGCCGTTTCTTCATCGCGTTCCAGTGCTTGATGCACAGACGGGATTCGGAGGTGCTCGGGGCGCGTCCATAGGCACGATTGAAGATTTCTTTGATCGCGTCTTTGCGTGTAGCCGTTTTTTCGATGAGGTCCACGGCGAGCGCTATTGAACGCTTGAGAGTGTCTTCGCTATTAAAAAGGGCAAATGCTTGGGGCGTAACGGTTGAGGAATCGCGCGCTTCACAAGAGAGGTCGGGCGAGGGCTGGTTGAATACTTCGAAGAACGGATTCCGCAGTCCGCGGATTTTGTGGGCGTAGACGGACCGCCGGTTGCGCTGCTCGGGAGTTTTCGAAGCCTCGTAGGAGGCGGCAAAAGAGCCCATGACTTGCCGCGGTTGAAGGGCGACTTCCAGGTTGATTTCAGGACGAATGGGAATTCCGCCCATCTGGGAATTCAGTTCGCCGGAAACGAAGAGCATGCTGTCGCGGATTTCTTCGGCAGCCAAGCGTCTTGGTTTGAAGGTTGCGTAGCTTTGGCCAAGCAGATCGAGCTCGTCGAGCAGGGCGTGATTATAATAGCTCGAACTTCGTCGATAAGTGTCGGAAAGCATTATGGAGCGGTGGAGAGCCTTTAGGGACCAGTCATTTTCGATGAAGCGAGCAGATAGGTGATCCAGTAGCTTTGGATGGGTCGGCTTCTTGCCCATAGCTCCGAAGTTGTTGGGATTGGCGGCTATGCCTTCGCCAAAGTGGTAGCTCCAGATCCGATTGACAATCGATCGCGGCGTAAGGGGATTCTGGGGACTGGTTAGCCAATTGGATAGGGCAGATCGTCGGCCGATCGGATCTTCGGGGATCGTGTTGAAATCAGTGGCTTCGACGGTGTCGTTCGAGCCGGGAAGCGCGCTTAATACTCCTGGGGTTACGGCACTGCCATTGGCGAATGGATCGCCTCCTGTGAGTATGTGCGAAGCTTCGATGACGCCGCCTTTCATGGGATCGGATGGCATGCTTAGATGGACGCCGGAATTTCTCAAAATCTTAGGCGAAACGCCACTGTAGACGGAGAGAACGTCGGGAGAATAACGCCTGCGTTCACCTGCGATTCGCGCTAGGTTCTTGGTGACGACTTTGCGCTTCCCGATATCTTCATTTGAGAGACCGTAGTTTCGGGGGAGCTTGATCGCTTCTGGACGGCCTACCGCTCGGAGTTCAGTATAAGATGCCAATGGAATGCCTCTTTCCTCGCACCATTGAGCGATCGCGGCGTCTTGACTGATCTGGATCTCGGTCTTAATCGATTTCCAGTAATCGATTCGTTTCTCGTATAATTGCTCCTCTTCGAATCCGTTTGTATTCTCAGCTTCGAGGAAAGGCGTTTCGCGGTCGACGAATTGCGTCGTGGCGAAGACTGCTTGGAGACGGTAGTAATCTTTGGTTGGGATGGGATCGAATTTGTGGTCGTGGCAGCGAGCGCACTGCAGCGGGTGGGAAAGAATTGCTTGTCCGACGGTATCGGTGACGTCGTCGAGATATTGCTGTCGTGTCAATTTGGCGACAGACATGGACGTGTGCTCCCAAGGTCCCATGCGGAGGAATCCGGTTGCGATCAGCGATTCGGGGTCATCGGGATTATTTTCGTCGCCTGCTATCTGTTCTTTGATGAATTGATCGTAAGGTTTGTCATCGTTGAACGATCGAATGACGTAGTCGCGATACCGCCACGCGCTGGTTCTTTCAAAGTCGTTGGAATAACCGGAGGTATCGGCGTAGCGTACGACGTCGAGCCAGTGACGTCCCCATTGTTCGCCATAGCGCGAATCGGCGAGCAGGCGATCGACGACGGATTGAAATGCCTCGAAGTCCGAACGTTTATCGGCATTGAACGTTTCGATTTCCTGAGGAGTCGGTGGGAGCCCAACAAGGTCGAACGTGGCCCGACGGATGAGGGTGGAGCGGTTAGCTAATCGCGCTGCGGGGATACCCTTTTCTTCGAGACGGTGGTTGATGAAAGCGTCGATAGGATTCTCGTTTTCGTTTTTGGCTTCGGGAATAGTGGGATTTCCGATTGGCTGGTAAGCCCATAGGTCTTCTTGCTTGTAGCGTCGATTGGCCCATTCCTCGGAAAGCGCCCCGCTGGTTTGGACGATGATGCCTTCGGCGTGTTCTTCGCGAATGGCGGCAATGCGATCCGCTTCAATCCAAGGAGCGCCGGCGTTGATCCAATCGCGCAGCATCCAAGTCTGTTCTTCGCTCAGGCGATCGTTTTCCTTGGGAGGCATTTCAAAGTCCGGATCTTCCCACCGGACGGCTTCCATGATGAAGCTGAATTCCGCGTCGCCTGGGATGACCACATCGTCGAAGAATTCACCTCCTTTGAGCATCTTTGCTCGGGTCGTCAGATCGAGCTCGCCCTCGATCTCATCGGGATCGTCTCCGTGGCAGGAAAAGCACTTGTCGGCCAAAATGGGCATAACCTCCAACGCGAAGAGCTTTTCTCCTTCGCTGAATTCCTCTTCAGCGGAGACGTAAATGCAATGGAGCAGGACCAAAAGGATTGGCAGGGCTATCGAACGAATCGTCATTGAGTCAGTCGGAGTTCGGATATCTAAAATGGGTTAAGAGCAGTGGACCTTAATAACGCATAAGGATGAAAATGATAAAGCGAAAGTATGGATTATAGAGATTTAAATTGCAAGAATCTACCAAGATAGCTGCACCATTTTTAAGAATAACAGCGCCTTGTTTTCTTTGTTTCAAAACGATCGTAGCCTATGTGGACATATGATTTTTAATTATATGATCATGAGGATTGACCTGCCGTGTTTCGCTTTGTTCTTTGTTTGCGATGAATGAGGCGTCGCTGAAGTTCAACGAGGTTGTGGGCACGGCTCTCGAGTTTACCGAGGGGCGTCACTACGAGCGAAAATGCTACGGTTCGTATGCTGAGGATATGCCGGAACAGGATTTTCGGTTTCGAATTGCTTTCGTGCAGCACGAGGGAGATTTCAAGATGCACGCTCACGAATATTCGGAATTGGTCTTCGTTATGAGCGGACGCGCCACCCATGTGACGGAGATCGAGGAGCATGAGTTGGAGAATGGGGATGTCTTTGTAATAAGCGGCGACCGAAAACACGGTTTCAAAAAGGCGCAGGGGTTGAGTCTTTGCAATATCATGTTCGATCCGGATCAGTTTCTTCGCGGACGGAAGGAGTTGAAGGAAATGATGGGGTATCAGGCGCTCTTCGAGCTGCAGCCGCGTACGCGAAGCGTCGATCGGTTTCAGGAGCGCTTGCATCTTTCGCCCGAGGATTTGGCTTATGCGACGAACCTAATCACGAACTTAAAACTTGAATACGGGAATCAAGTGGAGGGGCGTAGGCTGGTGATTACGAGCGGATTTCATTTATTGGTCGCATACGTGTGCCGCTTGTACGGCCGCGAAAAGAAGGATACCATTGTCCCGCTGACGCAGATGGCGAAAGTCACATCCTTTATTCAGAAGAATTTCAGAGATCCCATTCGGGTTGAAGATCTGGCGGAAATCGCAAATCTATCGGTCAGCCACTTGCAGAGGAAATTCCGCAAAATTTACGATACCACACCCATCTCCTACATTAACAAACTGCGGATTCACGATGCTTGCGAAATGCTCAAGGATGAGAGTAATAGTATGACGCATATTGCTTACCATTGTGGTTTCGGAAGCAGCTCTTTCTTTTCGCGTCAATTCCGGCAGGCGTTAGGCGAGAGCCCTTCGGCTTATCGGGCCAAGAATCAGTAATATCAAATTCATGACATACGAACCATCGAAAGAACGATATACGAAAATCGAATACAATCGCTGTGGAAATAGCGGGCTTAAACTACCTCCGGTTTCATTGGGATTGTGGCACAATTTCGGTAGCGTTGATAGTTATGAGAATGCTCGCGACTTGGTCCGGTATTCGTTTGACGAAGGCATTACGCACTTTGACTTGGCCAATAATTATGGACCAATCCCGGGTTCGGCAGAAACGAATTTCGGCAAGATCCTAAATGAGGATTTCGCGAGTCATCGCGATGAGATGATTATCACGTCAAAGGCGGGCTATGATATGTGGGATGGTCCTTACGGTGAGTGGGGCTCGAAGAAGTATGCCGTGGCGAGTTTGGACCAAAGCTTGAAACGGATGGGACTCGAGTATGTGGATATTTTCTATTCGCATCGCCCCGATCCGGATACGCCGATCGAAGAGACGATGGATGCGTTGGAGTATGCGGTCCGCTCAGGCAAGGCGCTTTACGTGGGGATTTCGAACTATTCGGCCACACAGACACGAGCGGCCTATGCTGAACTGGCTAAACGGGGTATTCGCTGTTTAGTGCATCAACCGCGCTACAATATGCTCGATCGATGGGTGGAAGATGAACTTCTGGATACGCTAGATGAACTGGGGATGGGAAGCGTGGCATTCAGCCCGCTCGAGCAAGGCATCCTAACCGATCGTTATTTCAAGGATGTGCCTGCTAATTCGCGGGCAGGATCCGCGAACAGTCCTTTTTTGGATGCGGATGAGGTTAATGCGAAGCGCGAGTTGGCGCTGGCATTGAACGAAGTCGCTAAGGATCGCGGGCAGACTCTGGCTCAAATGGCGTTGGCTTGGGTATTGCGTCGCAAGACGGTAACATCGGTCATTATCGGTGCGAGTTCTACTCAGCAGATAGCCGATAATTTGGGAGCGGTCAAGAATACGGTTTTCTCGGACGAAGAGTTGGCCCGGATTGATGGAATTCTTAGATCTTCGACGGTGAGTGCTTAAAGTCTTCGCGAAACGAATATTGAGATAATTCGTTCCCATTTTGGAAACGTTAGGGTTGATGTTGGCGCAGGGGGAGGTATGGTTTCAACCTTACCCTCGTTTCTGCCCCGATGTTTATTCGTTCCTCCATTCTCTGTTTTTTTACTCTCTCTATCGCAAACGTAGCGTATTCTGGCGACCGACCGAACATTCTAATCATACTAGCTGATGATTTAGGTTATTCGGATCTTGGTTTTCAGGGAGGTGAAATCGAGACTCCAAACATCGACCGCCTCGCCGATGGTGGTTTGACATTCACTCAATTCTATAATTGTGCACGTTGTGGGCCGACCAGAGCAAGTATCATGACGGGGCTCTATAGTCATCAGGTGGGGGTTTACGAGTTGGAGCCAGTTGAGCCCGGGAACAATATCTTCCTCTCCGAGCTGCTGTCGAAAAATGGATACGCTACTTACATGTCGGGGAAATGGCATTTGGGCAATACGCCAGAACGGCTGCCACATGCGCGAGGCTTCGATCATTCATATGCTTATGAGGGTTGTTGTGGCGATTATTGGGAACCTCCGTTATACATTTTAGAATCTCCAGAAATTAACCCCATCACTTACGCGGACGGTGAGTTTCACGCTACCGATGCCACATCGGATTATGCGGTCAGATTTTTGCAGCACCACGAGAGTCAAGAAGGTGATAGTCCTTTTTTTCTCTATTTGGCTTATCAAGCGCCGCATGCACCGATTCAGGCTCCCCTACATTTGATCGACAAATACGTATCGCGGTATGAACAGGGGTGGGACAAGATTCGCGAGGCTCGCTGGAACGCGATGAAGGAGCGGGGGTTATTCGCGAATTACGATTCCGTTCCTCCGTTTTCGGACTCTCCAGCTTGGCACGACGAACACGCAGTGCCTACTGAAATTCGAAAATGGACCTCTTTGAGCAAGGTGGAGAAGGCGGATCAGGCCCGACGTATGGCTACATTTGCAGCGATGGTTGATCAAATGGATCAAGGAATTGGTAGAACGATTGCTCAGTTAGAGTCGATGGGCGAGTTGGAGAATACCTTGGTATTCTTCCTCTCGGACAATGGAGCGAATTACGAGGGAGGACCGAATGGAAGGGATGGCCCGCTTAAAGGGAAGGCGCTTGCCAATATGGGTCAGCCTGGAACGAAGCACCACGAGGGCTCTCCTTGGGCAGCTGTGGGAAATACGCCTTTCAGGTTGTACAAGCATTTCAATCACGAAGGTGGAATTCATACGCCACTGATTGCGCATTGGCCAAATGGAATCGAGCGAAAGGGGGAAACCGAATCTCAGCGGGGGCATGTGATCGATTTCATGGCTACGATAGCGGACTTGATGGATATCGAGTATCCGAAAAAATACGGTTCAAATACGCTCTTGCCTATGGAAGGAACCAGTTTGATTCCAGCCTTTGAAGGTGAAGCGATTGAGGATCGAGCCCTCTTTTTCGAGCATGAAGCGAATCGAGCTCTCTTTAGCGGACGATATAAATTGGTATCGAAGAATTTCACTTCGACGGATGGCCAAACGCATCACGATTGGGAACTTTACGATATCGAGAAGGATCCTCTCGAGCAAAACGATATCGCGTCGCAGGATTACAACAAAGTTATCGAGCTCGCTCGAGAATGGCATCGATGGGCAACGCGAACGGATGCGATCGTCGGGTACGAGAAGTGGATGCTTAAGCTGCAGCATTACTGGCAGACGGGATCGAGGGATTATTTGAATGATGCTTTTTGAATTTTACTTTCTTCGATGAAGTGATTCGTTGCTTGCTTGGGTAGTGGCCGCTCGGAGATCGGCCGCTACCTTATGAGTGCCTTGTTTTATGTTTCGGGGATGTGCCAATATGAAGATCGAAAAATTGAATACGAAAATTTCAGCGACTATTTCGATAGCTGGGATTGCGCTATTGGGAGCATGCCAGCCCGCATCTGGGCCGTCGACGGGTACCGCTGCAGATTTTCCGAGCAAAAGCGGTTCGATTATTTGTCCCTGGGCTCCAGGTGGAGGAACCGATCGTATGGCTCGCTTTATGGCAGATCAACTGCAGAAGGAACTGGGAAAACCATTCGTCGTTGTCAATCAAACGGGCGGTAGTGGGGCAGTGGGCCATTCAGCCGGTGCTTTGGCAAAACCGGACGGGCATACGTTGACGATGGCGACATTCGAGCTGAGTACGATGCATTGGATGGGCATTTCCGATTTGACCTGGAAGGATTACGCGCCGGTTGCGGAATTGAATGCTGATGCAGCAGCCATTATGGTGCGAAGCGATTCTCCATGGAATTCTCTGAAAGATTTAATCGGATACATCGAAGCGAATCCTGGGAAGCTGACCATGTCGGGCACTGCGACCGGTGGGGCTTGGGATTTAGCCAGAGCTGGTTTTCAATTGGAAGCGGGAATCCCAGTTGACGCGGTTCGATGGATTCCGAGCAAGGGATCTGCTCCGTCGATCGTCGAGTTGTTGGGTGGGCATATCGATGCGGTTTGCTGCAGTATTCCGGAAGCGATTTCGCAGATTGAAGCGGGCCAGTTGCGGGCGTTGGTAGTGATGTCTCCAGAAAAATTGAGCGGTCATCCAGATTTGCCGACGGCGATCGACGAAGGCGTGGATTGGTCGGCTGTAGGCTGGCGGGGAATCGTCGCTCCTAAAGGAACTCCTCCCGATATCGTGAAGAAGATCAGCGATGTTTGTTCGAAGATTGTCGCATCGGCGGAGTTTGAGGAATTCATGCGAAAGAACGGTTTTGCAACGGAGTGGAAATCGAATGAGGCTTTCGCCGTATTTTTGGAGGAGCAGGATGCTCAGTGGAAAGACGTAATCGAAGCGACGGGTTATGCTAGGCAATGAGCGTTTCGAATATAGAGACAAAGCGAAATCGTTCGCTTGGATACGTATTAATCGTATTCGCTCTGGTCGTACTTTATCTTTCGAAGGATATTCGAGAACTTGGCTTTGGCGGTAATTCCGATCCAGGACCTAAACTGTTTCCGATAGGGCTTTCAATTTTGCTGGCACTCGGTGGGGCGATCGAGATTTGGAAGGATTGGCGTGCACGGCTAGGATCGCTGGAAGCTGTGTGCTCGGTCGACGATAAATCTACCTTGAGGGTTGAGAATCTCAGTAATGACGATGGCGAGCATGATAGACGAATGCGCGCCGGGGGGCTCATGGGAGTGTTTCTAGTCTATATTTTAGCATTACCATATTTGGGATTTACCCTGAGCACATTGGTTTTTCCGACAGCAATGATGATGCTTTTACGGATACGATGGAAGATGGCCTTTTTGGTAACAGCTGTTTTGACGTTAATCGGGAATGTTTTGTTTGGAGCGTTGTTTCACGTGCCATTGCCGAGAGGTGTTCTAGGACTGCCATTTTGAAGCGTATATGATCGCCGATTTGCTTCAGTTTCATGTATTGGTTCCTTGGTTGCTAGCGATGCTATTCGGCATTTTCGTTGGAGCGACGCCGGGGTTGACGGCTACGATGGCCGTTGCTCTGATCGTGCCCGTTAGCTTTTATATGCCCGATCCGAATACGGGATTGGCTATGATAATCGGGGTGAGCTTTACGGCGATTTTTGCGGGTGACATTCCGGCGACCTATCTTCGGATACCGGGAACTCCTGCGTCAGCGGCGGCAACCTTGGATGGACATGAGTTAGCAAAGCAAGGCAGGGGAGGGTTCGCTCTTTTGATTGATCTCTTTTGCTCGTGTATTGGCGGCCTAGTCGGCGTGGGTTTGTTGATTATGATAGCGCCGCAATTGGCTCGGTTCGCCCTGCGTTTTTCGAATTTCGAATATTTTTGGCTAGCGATTTTCGGATTGAGCATGAGTGCGGTGGTGAGCTCGGGAAATACATTAAGAGGACTGATATCCGCTGGGTTGGGGGTTTTGTTGGCGACTGTAGGTTTGGATGTGGTGAGCGGGGCTCAGCGTTTTACGTTCGGCAATGCGGAATTGATGAGCGGGTTTGGGTTTATTCCGGTTATGATTGGACTCTTCGGAGTTTCGGAGGTGATTCGTTCGGTTCTGAAGAGTCCATCGATGAAAGATTCAACGACAAAGACCAAGCGTTCGAACGACTCTGTGGGAGCTGCATTGAAGGCGATATGGAGGAAGAAGCTAACGGTCGTAAAATCCTCGATTTCCGGAACGGTGATTGGAGCCTTGCCGGGTGCGGGGGCTGATATCGCGGCCTGGGCGGCTTATGGAATGGAGCAGCGTACTTCTAAGGATAAAGAGTCTTTTGGAAAGGGAGCAATTGCGGGTGTGATAGCTCCGACGAGTGCAAATAACGCAGCAGTAGGGGGAGCTTGGATACCGGCTTTAGTATTTGGCATTCCGGGCGATGCGGTCACGGCTATCGTCTTGGGAGCCTTTATGATGTACGAGATTAAACCCGGCCCGCTTATATTTCAGCAGAATCCGGAGCAAGTGCATTCTATTTTCCTGATCGCATTGGTAACGCAAGTCCTATTGCTCCCCTGTGGCTATTTGGGGCTAAAGACCTTTGGCTGGATATTGCGCTTGCCGCGAAGCGTGGTGATGGTGGCGGTATTGGTCTTCTCGGTAGTGGGGGCGTATTCTTTGAGGAACAGTCTTTTTGATGTGTATTTGGTTGCTGGATTCGGTTTGGTTGGATTTTACCTCGAATCGCAAAAGGCTCCATTGGCCCCATTGATCCTTGGCCTGATTCTGGGCCCAATGGTGGAAGAAAACTTGCGAACGGGATTGATAAAGACGGAAGGGGATATAACGCCATTTTTTACAAGACCGATTTGCGCCGTATTGGTGATCTTGTTGGTTGCGGCGTTTTTAGCGCCGGTGGTATCGGGGTGGATGCGGAAGAAGAACCGAGCGTAGGGCCCGAGCTTGCTTCGGTAGCGACCGATCTCCGAGCGGGCACTGAGCGACGCAGTCGTTTAGCTACTTCAACTATAATGACCCCTCGGAGATCGGTCGCTACCTTTGAAATACCTCGGGGCTTACCCCGGGGATACTTTATTTCTACACGGCATGGCGCGAGCGCTAGCCCTACGTTTAGTTTCTGGGCGTTTCATGGGCCGAAGGAATAAACGTAAAGTTCGGTGCCGTTTTCGTCTGAGAAGCGGATTTTTGCGGATGCTTGGGTGTTTTGCCTGGGAGTGATATCGAGACTAATGAATCCGCCTGACACTTTTTGTGGAGTGTCGTGAACGTAGAGTTGAGTGACGGTAGCGTTCGGGTCGGTTGATTCTGGGTCGCCAGGAACGCGTCCAACGCGTCCGCTGGAATCGTCCAATGCTCCGCTGGAGAACTCGTGATATCCGGTTTTGTGGATGGAGTGATACTGCCAATGGCGATCGCCGCAGATGATGAAAAATTGGTTGGTTGGGATGCCACTATCTTTTTCAAGCCAATTGAAAAATGCGTCGCCTTCATGAAGGAATCCATTGGGTAGACAGTGATTGTCATTCTTGTAGGCATCTTCGGGACCCACCATAGGAGTAGGGCTGACGAGAACTTTGTAGGTAGCGTCGCTCTCGACCAAGGTACGCTTGAGCCATTCGCGCTGCTCGACTCCCCAGAGTGTCTTGTCAGGGCCATCGGGCATGGCGTTGGCGCTTCTATAGTCACGTCCTTCGGTCATCCAAACCTGAAGGTCTTTGGATACCCTGTAAGTTCGATAGGTCTTTGCGTCTGGGTCGTCCAAGGGCGCTACGGGAAGCTGCTCCTTAAGGCTATAGATCCCAAGTTCGGTGGATACGGGGTCGTCGATGTGCGGGTCGCTGTCGTTCGTGCGAAAGTCGTGATCGTCTTTGGCCCAATAAGTTCCGACTTTGGCTAAGAGACTGTGGAATCGGGGTTGGTTGAATTCGATATGGTATTTGCGGCGGATATCTTGCTGGTTCTTGGCGGGATCGCCGCGAGAAGACCAATATTCGTCGCCCATTGTGAACGCTTGCTTTGGCAGATCGTATTTTAGGCTGGGGCCATCGTAATACACGGTGTCGCCGTTGAAGAAAACATAATCAGGGCTAGCGATTTCAAGAGCCTTTAATCCGGGGTAGCCTAGGTCCTTGTCGGGCCCGGTGTAGGGAAGTATCTCGCCGGCTCCTGCGTTTTTACCGCCAAGACCGAAGTAGTATTTGTAGTGGTTCACGCAGGTCGTAAAGGCGAGGCTGAGCGGAGTAGAATTCGCGATCCCAGGATGCGTTCTAAAAGAACCCGAATAGCTCGGCTGCACGTCGGAGCGTTTTCCTCCGTAGAGGATTCGGTAATGGTAGATCGTGTTGGGTTTTAGGTTGTCCAGAAAAGCTTTCAGGATGAAATCGCGTTTTTCGACCGTTTTTTCCCAGGGCGTGAAAGTGGAGTTCTTGAAATTCGGATATTCAGAGTATTCAAACCGTCCCCAGCCTGAAGCTCCGGCAAGTTCCCAATCAGTCAATTTCGTATCTGCTGTTAATCGAGCTTGAAGGATGGCTTGTCGATCAGTGATCTCCCCTGCAAGAATGCCTTGTCCTAGATATATGTTTTGAGCAGCGACCGTTAGGTTTGAAAAGAGAAACGCGAGCAGGGATACGACAAGCGTTTGAGCGTGCGGGCATGGATGTGGGTAGGCCTTTAAGTGCATGGGTCGACTGTTGCGAGATTGGGGCCCATGAGAAGCAAAATCGAATGGGGTGCGTATCGAATAGAGATTAAGGGAAATCATTGAAGTAATTCGGACGGCATTTTATCACCCCACAGATTACTAAGCTCGCGGCGTTATTTATGTGTTTTGGGAGGCTTTATTTTTCTGCCAATCAAGTAGATAAGTGATTCTGTATTTTGGTTTTCCGAATTTAACCCCACTTGCCCATGAATCGACGTGATGCTATATCAATCCTAGCTGCGGGATCTGCAGTTGGACTTGGACAATCAAGTTACGGGTCAGCAATTCCTCGGCGCAGCGATATGACGTAGCTACTCGCACAATGGCTCCTTTGAAGATAACGCGTGTCAGAATCATCCATACGAACCCGAATGGCATCGGACTCAGCGTGGTGAAGGTCGAAAGCAGCGAGCCCGGTTTGTATGGAATTGAATGTGCTACTGGGATACGTCGTTATAAAACGCTTACGACAGCGGTTGACGAATACCTCGCGCCCTTGCTCAAAGGAAAGAATCCGGATAATATCGAAGATATCTGGCAAACGGTAAACCTGAGCTCCTATTGGCGTAACGGACCGATTCTCAATACGGTTCTGGCCGGTCTGGATCAGGCGCTT
>JABITN010000182.1 GCA_018700525.1 Opitutales bacterium | reverse complement strand
CGAGACGGAGCACAGACCGGCGCTGGGCAATAGTGCTGGCGCAATTGCATCCCCTCTGCGGCAAACTGATCGAGCTTCGGCGTAGCATGTTTGCGCCCTTGCTTGCGGTCGTTTTGATAAAAGACGCCCAGGTCACCCCAGCCCAGGTCGTCAACCAGGATGAAAATAATGTTGGGTTGATGATCCTCCGCCTGGGTCATTGCCGGGCAAAAAACTGAGATAATGAGGAGCAAGGAAACCCAAGGAGATCGGAAATGGGAATAGTTCATAGAGTCGTTTATTGAAATGTAATAATTGAAAGTGGAATTGTCGGAATGCCAATCAAATAAGCCTATTATTCGGATCGTCGCCTCATAACGCACGGATCCGGGGGATTAACTACCTTCAGAATTATATGGCCGCGCGGAGATCGAGTCGCTACCTTTAGATTTCCCTCGGGAATTGTCCCTGGGAAGCATAGTCATATGAAAACCCTCACGAACTCGTTTCTCCTCATTCTCTTCGTGTCAGCCAATGCGCTTTCAGCGCCTGAGCCGATCACCTGGAATCTCTGGCCAGGCGAGGCTCCTGGCGAAATTGAAAATCTGCCACCGGAATCAGATAGGACTAAAGACAGCGACAAATTGGTCGCGGGCAAACGATTGATCCGCTTGCAGAATGTCTCCGTTCCTACGCTCACGATCTACAAGCCCGATCCGAAAATCGATACGGGATCTTCCATCATTATTGCGCCGGGCGGTGGGCACACGATTCTTGCCTTAGACTTGGAAGGTACGGAAGTGGCCGACTGGGCGACTTCGATCGGAATGACTGCGATTGTACTCAAATATCGGGTACCCGGTAGGGTTCGCAATCCGGAAAAGACTTGGCTCACAGCCGCCCAGGATGGTCAACGGGCTGTGAGTTTAGTGAAATCTCGGGCTAAGGAATTGGGCATCGATCCGAATCGTATCGGTATTATGGGGTTTTCTGCTGGAGGAACGCCGGTAAAATATTCCGCCATGGTTTCGAACCGTTTGTACGAACCGTTGGATGAGCACGATGATCAGAGCTTTCGGCCGGCATTTGCGGCGCCTATCTACTCCGGCGGTTTGCCGATAGGAACTGACCTATTCGAAGACTGCCCTCCGGTTTTCATGGTGATTGCTCACGACGACAAAGAGCGTTCCATTGGTATGGCCGAGCTCTACATCGCCCTCAAGAAAGCGAATGTATCCACTGAAATGCATATTTATAGCGAAGGAGGGCATGGCTATGGAATTAGGCGTACTGAGAAACCGGTTACATCGTGGACCGATCGCATGGGAGATTGGCTTCGGCTTAAAGGCTTTTTGGATAGATAGCTAGAAGTTGAATCCAGTCCTCAGCTACGAACTTGAATCGTTCAGTTCTTACGAGGCTTGGCTCGCTCGGATACTTTTTTAAACTCAGCGGCGCCGTCTTGTGGCAACCATTGGGCAAGCTCTTCAATGGTTTCCTTATAAGCGGGATCGCCGGCTAGATTGTGGAATTCGTCTTGATCAACACGGTGATCGTAGAGTTCCTTGGCGCCGTCTTCATAAGAGATTAGTCGCCAGTCTCGAGTGCGGATGGAGTGATTACCGAAATAGGCCGAGGTGATAGCCGGCTGGTCGCGTGGCTCTGCGGGGTCGTTTAGCTGGGGAACAAGTGAAATGCCTTCAAGGTGGGGGTTTCCCGGAGCCTGGCACAGTTCGACGAGGGTGGGGTAGATGTCGATTAGGCTAGCCGGTTCGGTACAGGTATCACCAGGCTGGATACCGGGTCCGGAAATCAGGAGCGGTACGCGCGTGGATTCTTCCCAGAGAGTCCGCTTGGCCCAATGTTGTTTCTCGCCCAAGTGAAAACCGTGATCGCTCCATAGCACGATTATCGTGTTATCAGAATGGGGGCTCGATTCGAGGGCATCCAAAACAATGCCTACGCAATGATCGACGAAGCTGATGGATGCCAAGTAGGCCTGGGTCATGCTACGCTGCTTGCGGTGTTCGAGTACATCTTTATTCCTCGGAGCCACGGCATAGTCGTTGATGGTGAGAAAATTTCCCGGTAGATCCTCGAGGTCGGACATGGGGTTGTCGGGCAGGCTTATCCGTTCGATATCGTAGAGATCGAACCATTTGGGCGGGACGTAGAGAGGTACGTGGGGACGAAAGAAACCCAAGGTTATGAAAAAGGGATTCTCGAAATTCTCCTGCAGGACTTCGGCCGCGGTCTCGGCCAATTGGAAGTCTCCCAACTCGGAGTCGTTTTCCGGATACGCTCCCCAGTCCCAAGCTTTGCTCCAACCAGCGGGAAGGTTCATCATCTTTTTCGGCCGGGCCCCCTTGTAACGGCCGAGAGATCTATCTACGTCGGCCGCCAGCCGATCTTGAAAACCGTGATGCAGCACCTTTCCGCCAACGAGTGTGGTGTAGCCATTGTCTTTGAAGTGTCGCTGGATTGTGGGGACATTGTTCAGGGCAGGCAATTCTTCGTAGGCTGGCCCGAGTTCGTAACTGCCGTGCGTGGTCGCTGCGACGCCCGACATCACACTGACCCGTGAAGACGAACAAACTGGGATAGCGCAATGGGCGTTGGCGAAAACGCGGCCCTGTTTCGCCAGTTTATCCATATGGGGCGTGAGGGCTTGCGGGTGGCCGCCGAGGAATCCGGTCCAATCATTGAGATCGTCGATGCTGATCATCAGAATGTTTGGCCGATTCGAATCCTGGGCTTGCGTCTCAAACGTTAGAAAACTTGCGAGGAGCACCAGGATAGGGCGGGTTAAAATGGAGAATTGATGCATTATTTTTTAACAGGATAGCTTGCTAAGATTATTTCTAACAACGCTTCGCTTGTTGCTGCTGCGCAGCAAATAGGGGTCTCTGCGAGCCAAGAGGGTTTTGATTCCCATGGAGTAAGATTGTTAAACTCTAGATACGTTGCGTTGAAAACAAGATTTTGACGGATAGTGTTATAGAGCTAGTTGAGGAGAAGAAGCGCATACAGATGTTTTCATGTAGACAAGTCCAATAGATTTGAGCCGAGAGGTAGAGGCCGATCTCCGAGTGGCCATTTACAGATGCGTGGCCGCTCGGAGAGTGGCTGCTACCATAGGTGTGATGTCATTTCAGTTCTCGCGTTCGATGGTCAAGAGGGAGCTGTCGATCAAGTCGAGCGCAGATCTAAAGCGGCCATCTACGTAGTAGAGAGCCCATTCTTCTTCTTCGCCTTCTTCGTTGTCTTCCTGCTCGACCGGATAGCCAACGAGATCTAGAAGCTGGTAGGTCCGTGGAGCGGCGTTGTCGATATCGACCCCATAGACAAGCGAGGCTTGCTCGTCATCGGCCTGATCGATCTCGATAAGCAGCCGATAGGGAAGGGACTCTTCCGTATCGCTTGGCAGAATGTAGTCGGCCGGATCGAAGGAACTGTTCTCTGAAGCCCCGGAGAGGGCATCGACTTCGAGCTCCTCTGCGAGCTCTTTGCCGGAGGCTTCGGCGTCGCGTTTGGCTGCTTCCCAGCCGCGTCGCTTGAAATCCCAGTAGGGCAATGCACTTGAGCCGTCCGTCGGATTCTGTGGCGTATGGAGCGTCTTGATGTGGTATTGAGAGGCATTTTCCAGCCAGATGGCAAATCGAGGCGGATCGGCTGGATCGAAGGCGGGTCCCTTGCGAACATTTAGAGCCATCCGATAGCGGGGATCGGGAACGTACTGGTAGCGCATGCCTTGCTCCGTGAGTTCGAAGCGATCGATTGCGGGACCTAGGTTGCCGCTCAAGCGGAGTATCGATTGAATCGGGGTAGGCTGCCAAAAGAAAATAGCAACCCAAAGAAATACTGCCACCAGAACAGCCCAGGCTGTAGGGCTTCGAAGGTAGCGAGATAGGGGTCCTGAGTTATTGAATATATGTAGTGCAATTAGGCCGACGAAGATGAAGCCCATTAAGGCATGCAAACCAACAATTTTAATCGAAAAGGGCAGGATGAACGCGAGGACTCCCGTCACCGCCAACACGATGAAGCTAAATGCGACAAAAAGAGAAACGACGCTGCGCTTGCGACTCATCTACGACTTAGGCCTTGGCTCCTTGGGGGACGATCGCACCATGCTTTTTTAGTTCCGCGCGAATTTTTTCAAGGGAAACTTCGATTGGTGTTACGCCGGATTTGGCGGCCAAGGAAGCGGTGACGGCTGCAGCTTGCCCCATGCCCATGCACGAGGCCTGCACCCGCGCCGCCGAGTTGGCTAGGCGGTCGCTGGATAAGCAACGACCGGCCACCATGATGTTTTTCGAGCCTTTCGGGATCAGAGCGCCTCTTGGAATGGTCGGCACTTTGCCATGGGGGAGCGGTTTAGGCTTTACCCCGTCGGCGTCATGCAAGTCGATCGGGTAAAACGAATAGCTCAAGGCGTCGTCGAAGATTCGGCCGGAGGTGTAATCGTGCACAGTTACAATGGTCTCACCTTTGATACGATAGGTTTCACGGGTGGCGGTCTCGTTCATCATCCTATCGATGGTCGCGTTTTCGCCCCCGGGTATGGTTTTCATGAATTTGAGCATGCGCAGGACGTGCTTCCGACCGGCCAAGTTGGTTTGGGTTTGCGTGGCGGCAGTGGAAGAGTCGGCTCCGAAGATGTGGTTGCTACCACTCGATCCACTGATCGGCGCCATCGCATTGCCTCTCCACGTATCCCCTTTCTGGAGCCTGCCGTCTTCGATCGCTTCGTCGTACATCTTTTGAATGAGCGCCTTGTTCTCTTTAACGACCTCTTGGTCGAAGCCCTTGAAGACAACCATTTGCGTTCCGGGCTGGCGAACGTCGCTCCACATCCGCTCGAGACCCAGCATGCCCACCATCGAAGCGCCTCCAGTGCAATCGACGATTTGGCGGCAGCGCAACTGGTACTGTAGCCCTTGTCCCACCACATTGACGAGCCATCCGTCTGAGGTTTTTTCGATCGCTTGAGGAAACTGATAGTAGGCCAGGGAGACGCCCGCTTCCAAACAGGCCTCCTCTGCGAGCAAGGCATACAGATGTGCATTAACTCTTACTTGGTGCTGAGGATGACTCTTGGGGACCTTGGAGAAATCTTGCAGCTTTTTGCCATCGATCTTCACCGTCTTCGCAACGAGTTCCCAACCGATCCCGGAAATGTATTGCTTTCCCCAGGCGTGAAAGAGACCGGGGAAATTGACGCCGCCCGTGGTGGTGGTTCCGCCAAGCTGAGAGTTGCGTTCGAGTAGGACGGTCTTGGCTCCCATTCGACCTGCTTGAATGGCAGCGACATGTCCGGCCGAGCCGCCACCGACGATGAGAACATCGACATCGAGAATGTCGGGGTTATCCGGATCGGGATCGGGCAGGTTCTGAGCACTCGCTTTGTGCACGAGACCGGATGCTGCGAGTATGGCCGTTCCGGCTACTTGGTGTTTAATAAAATGACGACGATTCATGGTGAGTATAAGAGTTTAATCGCAGCACGGAGCGAGTGCCGGCCCTAATGTAGCTCTTCATAGGGTTTAACAAGGCAAAGTTCACTTTCCGTTAAGAAAAAAACTCATACGGCTTTTGATTCAGGATTGAGACACCCTCAATTTCGTATTTGACTATAGGAGTTAATAAAAATTTGAGTGAGGATGCACTTACGCAAGCAATCAACAACTTTGCGGGTCAATTGTTGACCAGGGAATTAGGTTATGGATCTAATCTAGACTACTGATTTGTATTCGGTCGATCTGCAGTATCTGCCGTTCGACTTCGGAGCTAAAGCGCAGGAGATGTAAGCCGGATTGATCAAAGTGGACTGTCCCTGCCGAAATGAGCTCGAAAATGCCTGATTGGCTTTTCTCGATGTTTAGAATGCGCTTCATCGGGTATCCCGCATCCGCTTGCTTGGCGTCATTGACAACGGCAGCAGTCGAAAGGGTGCAGGAGCTTTCGGCATTGAGCAAGATGGAGAGCTCATAGTCGCCCGCTTGTTCGGCCTTCACCACGAACTCGATATAGCTGCCGGCACCCTTGTTCAGTTCGGCGTAGACGGCTTCCCCCTGGGATGCTTCGGAGTGATCTTGGGGGTAGTGAAAGTTGCCGCGCTGCTCGAAGTCGGAAGAGGTTTGATGAGGCAGGTTCTCCGCTTCCAACCAGCCCTCCGGGTCGGGTTCAGACTGTCTTAGGCTTAGGTATTCGCTCAGTTTTGCGATGACTCCTTTGTATTCAGGTTTACCGGCCAAATTAGTGAACTCGTGAGGGTCGCTGTCGAGATGGTAGAGTTCGGTCTCCCCGGTGGCGAGACGCGTCATGCGATAGTAATTGCTCAAAACCACATCGTAGCGGATTCCCTCCTCTTCGCTCGACATGAGGACGGGCTTGTCCCAATCGGCCTGGGGATTCTGGAGCAAGGGAAGCAGACTGTTGCCGTCGAGCGGCTGCGGTGGGGCGGGGAGATTCAAAAGGTCCACCAAAGTGGGATAGAGGTCCAACAAGGATACGGCCTTGTTGCAGAAGGCCCCTTCGACAAGACCCGGACCCGCGATCATAAGGTTAACTCGTGCGGAGTCGTACCAAGGCTTCATTTTTGACCAGCCTTCTTTTTCGCTCAGATGATAGCCATGGTCGCTCCAAAGGATGACATAGCCGCTCTCAGCGTGAGGGCTTGCGTACCAGGCGTCGAGGATGCGACCAACCTGGTCGTCGGCGAAACTGACGCAGGCGAGGTAGGCCTGGACCTTTTCCCGATCATATCCCTTGGCCTCGAGTTCTTTGTGATATCCGGGACCGAACTTGGCGGGGGCGCGAGCCATGGTTTTGAAACGTTCGGGCAGATCGGCCAAATCGTTCTCCTGGCGTTCGGGCATGAGCAGGCTTTCGAGCGGATGGCGATCGAAGTATTCCTGAGGCACGACCCAAGGCACATGGGGGCGATAGATTCCAAGGGAGAGGAAGAGTCCGGCGCGATTCGATTCAAGGGTCTCGATCCCTTGGCTAACCGATAGGTAGTCGTGCATTTCATGAGTGGGAACGGATGCCACGCCCCATCTGCCGGATGGATTGAGGTCACGGTACGTTTCCGGGATCGGCTTTGGCTCTTTGCCGCGGCGCGTGTACTCGTCGAATTCGGTCTGGTCGCCGTTGTGAAAGTTCTTTCCGATCCCAACGCTCTTCCATCCGCGAGCGCTTAAGAATTTGGGCAGGGTAATTGCATCGGGGACATAGCTTCGCCAAGGTCTGCCCCAATTCCAATTGGACTTCGCTCCCGTTCGCGCGGGATGCAGACCCGAGAAGATTGAAGTCCGGGAGGGGAAGCAGACTGGCGAGGAACAGATCGCACGGGTGAAGGTAACGCTGCGAGCGGCAAAGCGTTCGAGGTTGGGCGTGATCGCCTGAGGGTGGCCCTTGAGCACGCTGTTCCAGTCGTTCCAATCATCAATATTTAGAAAAAGCACACTGGGGCGCTCAGAGGTAGTTGAGGATGAAACCGTCTTTATAGCGTCTTGGGCGAATGCGGCGGAAGCAAGCGAACTGGCCAAAAAGAAAGCGATCACAGTGAGTCTTGTATCGATTGATCTCATACGTTGATACCCTTCCAACGGATCTCGCAAAATGATTTGGTTATAGCAATTTAATTGTGAATAAACAGTTGATCTGATTTCGACTTGGGAGCCAAAGCGCAGGAGATGTAAGCCGGATCGATCAAAGCGAACTGACCCTGTCGAAACGAGCCCGCACAGGCACGGCAAAATATGTGAGTAAAAGATCGATTTGTTTATTGAGTGAGTTCTCCTCTGCGTTCTTTATCAGCAATCGACCCTTGGAAACGAAAATGAGCGTGTGCTCCTTCACGAATATATTGCGCGGCTTTTGTTAGACGCGTTGATGGTATTCGCCGAAGCAGGCCGTATCTTCGATTTGAATCATGAGCGGGTGAGCAGATCTTTGGCAACACCTGGCACAAGGAGCGGGGGCAGTCGCACTATGGCTCGAATCACATCATGGGTTGTCGCATAACGTCCGACGCAGTCCGCAATGGCGTGATTTCAGTCTTTCGATCGGAAGAGTTCATAGGGAATCAATCCTAAAAGACAGGAATCCCCCGATCCAATCCACAAGCCAACCAATACGCGATGAATGCAACTGCTAGAGGAATCGGAGCAGGAGGATTGACACTTCTAGGCATACAAGTGCCTGATACTTCGAAAGAAGACTCAACCCATGACGAATGCCCCAACGCCGCACCTCCCTAAGAGCCGCAACGCTTTTACGCGTTTTCTCGATACCGTTGAATGGTTAGGCAATTTTCTGCCGCATCCGGTGACCTTATTTGCAGTTCTAGCCGTAGGCATTGTCCTCCTCTCGGGGGTTTTCGGCTGGATGGGACTCGCAGTCGAGGATCCTAGACCGGCTGGTACGCGAGGCGTAGCAGAAGACGGCATGATCCGCGCGGTGAGTCTGTTGAATGCCGACGGCATACGCTTGATCTTCATCAATCTGGTGACTAACTTCACGAGCTTCGCACCGTTGGGTGTGGTGCTGGTCGCTATGCTGGGCGTAGGGGTGGCAGAGCGTTCTGGGCTTTTGTCCGCAGCGATCCGCGGAATGGTCCTATCAGCGCCTCGCCACGCCGTGACCGTCGCCATCGTTTTTGCAGGCATCGTTTCGAACACGGCTTCAGAAGTCGGCTATGTGGTTCTGATCCCCCTAGCGGGCGCCATTTTCTACGCGCTCGATCGGCATCCGTTGGCAGGGATGGCCGCCGCCTTTGCTGGGGTCTCGGGCGGCTATAGCGCCAATGTTCTGATTGGGACGATTGATCCGCTTTTGGCCGGCATCACACAGGAAGCGGCTCGCCTGATCGATCCGGATTATGTCGTGGTGGCGACCGCCAATTGGTATTTCATGGTCGCATCGACTTTCTTGATAACGCTTGTTGCCTCGCTCGTGAGTATTTTTATCGTAGAGCCAAAACTGGGCAAATACGATTCCTCCCGCGCCGATCCGACCATTCTCGATAAGCGCATGATGGAGCGGCTCTCCGGCGATGAGAAGAGAGGTCTCTTCTGGGCCTTAATCGCGCTCTTAGGAGTGCTAGGCCTGATGGCGCTGACATTGGTTCCTGAATGGGGCGTCTTTCGCAATCCGGAGACCGGAGACCGGATCAATTCGCCGTTCTTCCGCGGTTTCGTTGTGTGGATCCTCATTTTCTTCATCGCGACGGGATATG
>JABITN010000176.1 GCA_018700525.1 Opitutales bacterium | reverse complement strand
TTCTGCTTGCCATTCAAAACGCGAATTGCACGATCCCGCACTCTGGATGCCGCCCTAGCTCAGTTGGTAGAGCAATTCACTCGTAATGAATAGGTCGTCAGTTCGATTCTGATGGGCGGCTCCACTTAAACACCTGAAGCATTTGATTTTACATAGTACTCATTATTCTTCGATTCGTTGGCATTAGTGATCCAGGGTGGAATCGAAAGCCCGTGGAAGCTCGCTGTTTAGAGGGAATTCATTTGTATTGAACATCTAATTGTTTACCTGTCTGGTTGTAGAATATGTGGTCAAAGATGCATCGCAGACGTTTTCTCAAAGGCTTAGGTTTCAGTTTAGCCCTGCCTATGATGGAGTCGTTCAAAGCCCCAATTGCACTTGCCGCTCCCACATCTGGTACCGGCCAGGCGAAGCGTTTGGTCTGTGTCGGAACTTACTTAGGATTTCACCAAGCGAACTTTTTTCCTAAGCAAACTGGCAAGCTCTATGAGTTACCCTACGTGCTTGAGCCTTTATCCCAATTCCGAGATAAATTCTCGATTTTCTCAGGTCTGGATCATCGTGGCCGCAATGGGCATGAAGGTTGGAAGGCTTGGATGAGTGGCTATGCTTCAGGCTCTGTGTCTATGGATCAACTTGTAGCCGAACATATTGGCGAAGCGACGCGTCACGCCTCTTTACAAGTTACCTGCGGCAATCCTCAAGATGATGCTCGCGTAAGCTACACAAAGGAGGGACTGGCTTTACCGATGGTCGGCCGGCCCAGTGCACTTTATCAAACGCTGTTTCGTTCTGACAGCGACAAGTCTCGAATCGAGTATGTTCTCAAAAGCAATTCCAGCGTGCTGGATGACGTTTTGGAAGAGGCGAAGTCGATCCAGCGGCAAGTTTCCAAACGTGATCAGCGAAAGCTCGATGAGTATCTAACCTCACTGAGAGGTGTAGAAAAGCAGCTTCAAAAGCAAGAAGCATGGCTGGAAAAGCCGTATCCCAAGTCAAGTTACGCCCTGCCTCCGTTTGATCCCATTTCGCCCGAGCAAGCTCTCCAGTGCGAGACCGTCATGTACGATCTCATGGCTCTTTCTCTGACCACGGACTCGACACGCGTTTTGACCTTTATGGTACCGGGCTGGAGCCAGGTATTCGAAATCGATGGAAAGCGATTGAGTACTGGCTATCACGGCCTTTCTCATCACGGAAACGAAGCCAAGAAAATTGCTGAGTACAATCTGGTGGGAAGAGAGCATGTGAAACGCTTTGGACGATTTCTTGAAACACTGGCTGCCCATCAAGACGCCGACGGCCAATCGCTATTGGATTCGACGATCATTGTCTATGGAAGCGGTATGGGCGACTCGAATACACACGATAACAGCAATCTGCCGACCTTGGTGGCGGGAGGAGGGTTCCAGCATGGCTATCACAGGGCCCACGATCGGGCCTCCTCCAATACGCGCCTTCTGGGCGATCTGTATCTTAGCGTTATGCAGAAACTCGGCTTGAACATCGAACGGTTTGCTGGAGCGAGCAATAATCTGAACGAATGGATCTCCTAAGAGGCATGAGGGCTTCTCTTTGGAGCAGTTTCGTTTTTATTTCAGGAATCCTCTTTGCGAAGGAGAATCTCCCCCAGGAGGCGATTGAATTTTTCCAGAGTCATTGCTACGAGTGTCATGCTGGTGATAAGGAATTTATAGAAGGAGATGTGAATCTCGAAACAGCTTCCTTAGATTGGTCAGTATCCGGAGCAACAGAATTTTGGTCGCGGATCTACGAAGTCGTGAATACGGCCGATATGCCTCCGAGGGATGCGGAGTCTTTTCCTAGTATTGACGAGCGGGAAAGCCTATTGGCTTGGCTCGGCGAAGACTTGACTGAGCGCGCACCCGTAGGAGGAACCTTGCCGCGTCGCCTCAACAGGGTGGAATACGAGAATACGATTAAGACCCTATTCCACTATCCAAAATTTAGCGTTCCTCCCTCGTTTCATTCCGATGAATCCGAGGAGGGATTCGATAACGTTGCCTCAGGCTTGATTCTCTCGGCCCCTCTTTTGGCCACGTATCTTGAAATCGCCACGGCCGTTGTCGACGAGGTATTACCGCGCCCCATTATGCTCACCGAAGCGGATTCGCAGAGCTGGGTTGTCCCTCCCAGAGAACTGGCCACTGCCGAAGGTGCTGGGGCAGCCTTCGCTAAGGATGTCTACCGTCTTGTCTCCTCCAGAAATATGGCCAGTGCAGCTGGGTGGACTACCCTCTTTGAAGCTCCCGTTAGCGGGGTCTACAAAATGCGAGTCGATGCCCGAACCTTCCAGACCCGAAACATGTTCTACGAAGAGCGAGCGACTTCGTTTTTATTGGAAGTCTACGCCCGGCAAAATAGCGAGCAAAAGTATGATCTGTTCGATAACCTCAGAAAATTAGGTTCGTTCGACGTTCCCGCAGTCGGGAATCCCGTTAGTACCCATGAGCTCGAAGCGGAGCTCTATCGAGGCGAAGTGCTTGGCTTTCGCTGGGCGGATGGACCAATTTTTTCCGATCCGGGTAAACGTGAGGTTTCTCGCGACTTCATCGATGACCGACTCTTAAAAGATCGCCTATTTTATGCGGCCGCCAATAAATTGAATGGGGGCAAACGGGGTTCTACTCAGATCGAGTTCTACGAAGCCATTCTTGAGCTAATTGAGAGCGATTCACTCGACTTGAACGATCCGAGGTTAGATACTACACCCGAAACCTACGGTGGAGGCCTAGCCAACGGTCCGCACAATTGGAGCAAAGACTACGCTCAAGAGCAAATGCATCGCTTCGGTCCCGGGCTGGATATTCTAGGGGTCTCTATAGAGGGACCGTTTAAGGTGATCCCGGATCGACTCACCCGCACACGGTTGGCTCTTTCTAAAGAGTTTCTAGGACCGCGCCCAGATGGTATCAGCGATATTGAATTTGCGGAAAGCGTTTTAAGACGTTTCCTAACGCAAGCCTTTCGTCGCCCGATTTCGGAGTCTCAACTGGATGACTACCTGAGAGTTGTTCGACAACATCTAGAGGAATTTCCAGGGAAGCGGATCGAGGAGGGACTCCACCTGGCCATCAGAAGGGCTCTCGTTTCTCCCCGATTCCTTTTTCGCGGATTGAGTCCCGGTAAATTGGATGATTGGGATCTCGCCAGCCGATTGAGCTACTTCCTCAACAGCGGGCCACCCGACGACACACTCCGTGCTCTAGCCGAACGCGGTGAACTTTCCGACTTTGATGTATTGGAAAGAGAAATACGGAGATTGCTGGCAAAACCGGAGCGAAGTGAATTCGTTAGACACTTTACTGGGCAGTGGTTGGGTACTCGAAAGCTCAAGGACGTAATGCCGGACACAAGGCTTTTGAAATTCCTCCGGCGAGACCGGGAAGCCATGATCAAGGAAACCGAGCTGTTTTTCGACGAAATCCTGGTCGAAAACCATCCCTTGGAAGACTTTATCGATCCCGGATTCAGTTTCCGAAATGAATTTCTCAATATTATCTACGAAAGTGACGTGAGTGGAAGAGACATGCGTCGCGTCGCACTACCCAAAGGGGCCAAGGAAGGGGGTCTGCTGGGATTGGCCTCCATCATGATGGCCACCGCCAACGGCGTCGATACCCACCCTGTTCACCGAGGCGTATGGCTGCTGGAGAATGTGCTGGGTCTGCCCACCCCACCTCCTCCGCCGGAAGTGCCCGCAGTAGCTCCTGACACTTCGGGAACCACAACCATGCGAGAGCAGATGCTGGCCCATCAGGCAGACCCGACCTGTGCCCGCTGTCACGAGAAAATCGATCCTTTGGGATTCGTTATGGAGAATTTCGATCCGGTTGGCCGTTGGCGAGAAAACTACCCAGTCTATACCGAAGAGGCAGCGGCCCCATTAGAAAAGGATTTCTTTAGTCGCGACTTGGAGCGTATAACGCGAATTGGACGCCGTATTGACGCTTCCGCGACAATGCCAGACGGCACCGTTTTAAAAGACGTCACCGACCTCAAAAAGTATATTCTCGAAAACATGGACTTGTTCGCCGAGTGCTTGACAGAAAAGCTCATGGTCTACGCCACTGGACGATCCTTGAATTTTGGAGACAAACGAGTCTCTCGGACACTGGCAAGCGAACTGATCAATTCCAAAGGCGGATTTCAGGATTTAATTATTTCGGTGGTTTTGAGCGAATCCTTCTTAACCCGTTAAGCGATTCGGGCCAAACTTTCGTAATCTAATACATTGCCGTCCCCGGCACAGGCTCAATACCAGCCCCTCCTGGAGTTGGTGAGGTGCTATTTAAGGTGTATACGTTGAATCCTTAAGCGATTGATGACCGATCAATTGTTCCCGTTCTCAATGTAGGAATGCGCGTTGAAGTTGAGGAAACCGGTAGGATCGTTGCGTTTTAGATGAGCGATCGTACCGTGTTCGTTAGCTCAAAGCGTCTTGCAAAATCTCTCTGAGATCGGCCTGCGAGAGTTCTACGGGGTTGCCTTTCATGCTGCTGGATCGGCTGGCCTTGTCAGTAGCTTCGGCGATTAAATCGCTGTCGAATCCTAATTCGGAGAGTGGTTTCAATGGCAAGTCTTTGATCAAGGCATCCAACCAAGCGATAGCGTAAGTGCCTTTGGCGGCTGGGTTGTCTGTGAGAATGAGAGCTATCTCATCGAATTTCCGAACAACCACTCCATCGGGATCGCGTTGCGTCGCTGTATCGAAATTTGCCCGACAGACGTGTAGTAGCAGGCTACCGCAAAGGGCACCGTGGGGTGCATCGATCATACCGCCTATGGGACCGGCGAAGCCGTGAACGGCGCCAAGGTTGGCATTTGCCAGGGCTATGCCGCTGCAGATACTGGCGACGCATAAATCAGATTTAGCATTGCGGTCGAGCGTTTCGCTGCATGCTGCTTTGAGGGAATGGGCTGCTCGTTTGATTCCTTCTCGAGCAATTGCATCGGAAAGCGGATTGGCTTTTTTCGAGAGAAAGGCTTCGAGGTTTTGGGTGAGGGCATCGATACCGGTGTATGCGGCTATTTCGGCGGGAAGGTCGAAAGTCAACTCCGGGTCGACAACAGCCCAGTGAGGCAACATAAAAGGGCTTCTTAGGCTCACTTTGACGCCTGCGTTTGGAACGCCAATGACGCTATTGCGAGTGACTTCCGAGCCCGTTCCTGCAGTGGTGGGAACGGCCATGAACGGAAGGGATGGATAATCGAGAGGGCGTCCTTTGCCGACGACTTCGAGATATTCCATGAGGTCGCCCGTATTGTGAATCAGTGCGGCGATCGCTTTGCCTGCATCGATAACGCTGCCTCCGCCAAGACCTATGATGACTTGCGGTTTGAAGGTTCGGGCGGCTTGAATTGCCTCTGCGAGAGAGTCGACGGTGGGTTCTTTCGAGATAGGGTAGACTTCGAGGTTGATTCCGTTTTTCTCCAGAAGTTCTATGACCGCTTGGTGTCTCTCGGGCGATGCTCCTGTTGCGATGAATACGCGATCGGTGCTGCGGGGTAAGAGTCGCGATAGAAAACGAGCCGTTCCGATTCCGAAATGTATTGAATTAGCGGTGGCGAAGGAGAAATCCATGTTTAGAGGGATAGCGTAAGGGTATTCTTTAGCAATATTGGATATCGAGAAAGGCGGATAGGAGAGTTTTTTCGAGAGAATCCGGGCATTGAGTAATTCTGCTTATAAATGGAGTCGTATGACTATGCTAAGGCATTGGTTGGCCCTTGGGGGGTATTCAGGGAAATGCGTGAAGGACGTATGAAAACCTTATGAATTCAGGTGCTTGAGCAGTAGCCTATTGCTTGAGTGGTTGTGGATCTAGAGAATTTGGGGAATTAGCTTTTGAATTTAGGGGATTCTCCAGGAACGGGGGAATTCTCAAAGAAACCGCGTTCACGTACTTCAGCCTCGCCGCCGAAGCGATTGATGAGCGCTTTTTGATCTGCCTTCGCTTGAGCGTCAATCGCTTCAGGGTCGCAGATTTCTCGTAGACAAACGATCATGGAATCAAGCGTGTCTTTGTATTTGATATTCTCAGACAGGTCGTTGATCTCATCTGGATCGCTCGATAGGTCGAATAGTTGCGGCGATTGGTTCGCGTGGTAAATCAGTTTGAATCGATTGTCGGTTAGGAGAAAGGATCCGTTTTCGCTATTTAGAGCATGGTACTCGCCGAATACGGATCGCTGACGTTCGGGTTGGCGTGCGAGTTCGATAAGAGATTGGGCGTTGCGATGGATGGGCAGGTCGAGGCCTAGGCTGTCGTAGATCGTGGCGTGGACGTCGAGTAGCGAGACGGGCGTGTCGCACACGGAGCCTTCCGGTACGTCGGGTCCGGCTAGTATCATGGGAACGCCGCCGGATTCTTCGTAGTGGGTGAATTTGCCGAACAGCCCTCGGGCAGAGAGGCATTCACCGTGATCGGTCGAGTAGATGATACGCGTGTTTTCGTCGAGGCCGAGAGCTTCGAGTTGTTGAAGGACGCGACCGATTTGATCGTCTAGAAAACGGGTTAGGCCGTAGTAAGCGTGGATGAGGTTTTTGATCTGGTCGTTAGTGTGTTGTTCGGTCGCATCGAAGTATTTGCGCATGTATTCGTAATGTGGATGCGTGGGCCAATTTTCTTTTTTCCATTGGGGAGGCCGCGGAAGTTTGTCTGGATCGAAGAGATCGAGGTATTCTCGTTTAACTTTATAGGGCGGATGAGGGCAGACTAGCGAGAGGAAGAGGGTCCAGGGTTGTTCGTCTTCTCTGTGTTCGTCGAGCCAATCAATTGCTTTGTCGGCGTTGCGAACATCGTATTGTTGGTAGGTCGTGTCGCCTTCGCCGGCTGAGTTGATTCCTTCTCTGCGAAAACGTACAGGGGGGTCCTGGCGCAGACAACCAAAGGGGTCTCCGATTCCATTAACGACGTGAAGCGGTTGATGTTCTTGAGAGAAGCCGTTGTCGTCTTCTTCGCTTCGAAAATGGAGTTTGCCGATTAGATCCACGGTGAGGCCTGCGTCGCGCACTTCATGGTGCCAGGAACGTTCGCTGCCGTCATAAGGGAACGCATTGTCCCAATTGCCGATTTCGTGGACGTATTTGCCGGTGGCGAGGGATGCGCGGGCAGGGACGCATATCGGACAGGTTGTGTATGCTCGAGAAAAGCGAGTGCCGCGGGCGGCTAGAGCATCGAGACTTGGAGTGACGTTCTGGGCGTTGCCATAGCAACCTGATACGTATTTTTGGTGCTCGTCTGAGAGAATGAGAAGAAAGTTTGTCTTCTTTTTCATAGGTTTAATCGCTATTAGGACCAAGGTTGAAATTGGAGTTAGAGATAGATCGCGTCGGAAAAATAGAAAGAGAAAAAACATTTTGGGCTCTTTTTGTGGGGAGCTCTAAAGTTTGACAACGATCTATCGTTTTGAAAAACGATAAGGGTTTTGCGATTTCAATTGTCGAGAGGAGTTGGTTTACATGGGGAGTTTTTTGGAATAAATTCGGACCTTCGTTCGTCTTTTGAACGTGCGTTATCTTCGGTTATTGATTTTGATGGGTTTTGCTACAGCGAATGCTTCGGGCGAGGCTGAGCATTTGAATTTTGCCGATGAGATCGCTTTATCGGGATACGACCCTGTCAGTTATTTTGATGATAAGCCGGTCAAAGGGATTGCGCAGTGGACCTTCAAGGCGAGTAACGGGGGGATCTATATTTTCGCTTCGAAGGATAATCTGGAAACATTTAAAGCGGCTCCGGAGGAGTTTCTTCCCGCGTATGGAGGTTGGTGCGCTTATGCGATGCTCGATGGCGATAAGATGGAGGTTGATCCGATGACTTACAAGATTGTTGGAGACAGGCTTTACTTCTTTTACAATGGGTTTTGGGGCGTTACTCTCAAGAAGTGGAACAAAAAGCTAAGTAAAATCGAGGAGATTGCATTGATCGGCGAAGCGGATCGGGACTGGAGACTGATTTTTGAAGCTTCCAATTAGTATTTTGCGAGGCCGCAGCATTAGATTTTGACTTTGTCTTGGGCTTAAACCAAACCCGATACCGATTAGCTAACCTTTAGTTGTACCAAACATGAAACTTATCTTACGAATTGGAATAGTATCTTTATTAGCCTTATTTACAGCGAACACGATGGCTGTGGCCCAGAATCGCGGTGGGGGAAAGGCCCGTCCTAGCCCGAATGCAGCGATTAGCCAGACGATTGGCACGACTGTCGTTTCACTAACCTACGGTCGCCCGAGCTTGAAAGGCCGTTCAATAGAGAACTTGGTTCCCCCTGGGAAAGTTTGGAGAACCGGAGCTAATGAATCGACTGCGATCACTTTTTCGGCTGACGTGAAAGTTGGTGACAAGGCGATTAGCGCAGGAACGTATTCCCTCTACACGATTCCTGGCGAATCCGAAATGACGATAATCATTAATTCCAAGATGTCTTGGGGAACGCAATACGACGAAGCTCAAGATGTGGCTCGTACGAATGTATCAATGACGAATACCGGTTTTGCAGAACGTTTCACGATTACCTTCGATTCGCTATCGGATACGAAAGCGAATATGAACCTGCACTGGGGAGAATACCTGGTGGTAGTGCCGATAGAAGTTCAATAGAAGGAACGAAATTTCGAAAACGAAAAGAGACAGCGACGTGGCTGTCTCTTTTTTTGTCGAAAGTCTAATTGATCTATTGTCCGTTTCGAAAACGAAGCACAACCTAATTACTTCGAAGGTTCTTTGGGGGGCTAGGCTTTTTTTGACAATTCCAATCAAGAAAAGTAGAACGATCTCTCCAACTGTAGCGGTTACGTTGGGGCCTAATGTTTCGCCTCAAAAGGAAATTCCGAGAATGCCTAAGAGCCATCCGCCGAGTACAGCTCCCAGGACGGCAATGACAATATTTCCAAGAATTCCGAAGCCCCCTCCTTTGAGAATAAGTCCAGCGAGTCAACCTGCGACACCGCCGATAAAAAGGCTCTAAGGAGTTGATTCTTGAGGATTGGTCTGTCGTTATGGTTGAGTACTTCTTTGAATTAATCCAAAATGGAATCTTTGATTTGTTTACCCCTTCTACTAGTCGCTTTCATCGGTTGCTCAATAGCGCCGGGAAAAGCTGCTCCGCTGAAAATCCTGCAATTGGCTGGTGAATGCTGCCATGACTATGAAAATCAAAAGGTCGTGATGGCGGAAGGTTTGAAGCTCAGGTTCGATTGCGAGATTGATACGGTGCACGAAGGCGATGATAGCGATTATGAATTGTCGATTTTCAAAATGGACAATTGGGCGGAGGGGTACGATGGGGTTCTGTTCAATATCTGCTACGGTCCCGTTGAAAATGAGACGATGATCCTTGATGTTGTCGATCAGGCGACAAGTGAGCAGAAGGGGATCGTTGCTATTTTATATCGAGAAACGACTGAAGTTACGGCAGCTTGGAGAGCGATGCTTGGAGTGAGTAGCCGAAAGCACGAAAAGAAGCACCCAGTTATGGTGTCGAATCGAAATTCGAGTCACCCGATTATGAAGGATTTTTCAGAAGCTTGGGATATTCCCGAAGAGAATTTGTACATTATTTTCGATAGGGCTGAAGAAATAGAGGTACTGGGCGACACTTATGTTCCGCAAACCGAAGCGACTCATCCGATAATCTGGACCAACGAATATCGTGAGGAGCGTGTCTTTGGTAGGACTCTGGGGTATTTTGCGAAAGCGATGGCTGAAAAGGTTTATTTGGACTTGGTTGCAAATGGAACCTTTTGGTCGGTTGGTAGAATGTAGTAATAGCTTATAGAATTATGAATACAAATTGGTTTTCTTGGAAACACACAGTAGGACTTATTTTGCTTGTCGGGTTGAATCTGACTGCATCGGCTGATGGTAGGCCGAATATTTTGCTGGCGATAGGGGATGATATTTCTTGGCAGGGAATCGGTGCATACGGTGCCGAGTATGTGGATACGCCGACATTCGATAGATTGGCGGTCAATGGCGTGCTTTTCAATAATGCGTATTGTAGTGCTCCAGGATGCAGTCCGTCTCGGGCGGCTTTGCTTACCGGTCAGTATATTTGGCAGATCCAAGAGGCAGGAACACATGGAAGCGATTTCCCTAGAGAATTGAAGGTTTATCCGGAATTGTTGGAGACAGAAGGTTACGAAGCAGCGTATACCGGTAAACCGTGGGGGCCTGGGAAACTGACCGAGCGCGATCGGAATCCTGCGGGGGCCGAGTATAACAACTTCACTTTGAAAGACCTTCCAGCTAAAGGAATTTCGAATAAGGACTACGCTCGCAATTTTAAAGGGTTTCTCGATGAGAGGTCGAAAGATAAGCCATTTGTTTTCTGGTTTGGCGCCCATGAGGCTCACCGTTCGTTCGAGTTGGGTTCGGGGGCCAAGAATGGGATCGATATGGGCAAGGTCCGGGTTCCGGGCTTTTTGCCAAATACGGACTTAACGCGAGAAGATGTTGCGGACTACGGTTTAGAGATCGAATGGTTTGATTCGCACCTTGGGCAAATGATCGAAACTCTTCGCGAAGCCGGGGAATTAGAGAATACGATAATCGTTGTGACGGCGGATAACGGGATGGCCTTCCCCCGAGCGAAGGCGAATAATTATGAATACGGAGTACATATGCCGCTTATCATATCTTGGCCTGCGGGGATCAAGGCGACGAACAGGAGGGTCGAGGACTTCGTTAGCTTGATCGATTTGGCACCGACATTTTTGGAGGCAGCCGGAGTGGATGTTCCAGGCGAGATGAGCGCGAAAAGCCTTATGCCGATTTTGAAGTCCAATAAGTCGGGGCAGGTCGAAGCCGAGAGAACATTTGTACTCTCTGGACGCGAGCGTCATACGCACGCTCGTCCGGAGAACCTCGGCTATCCGATTCGCGCTCTCCATACGGCGAAATATAACTATATTCGAAACCTTTTTCCCGGTCGCTCGCCGGCTGGATTCGAGTTCAAGGATGTGGACAGTAGTCCTTCTCATTTGCTTATGTTGGAGTCGATGGACTCGGAGCTTACGCAACTCGCTTATGGTCCGCGACCATTTGAAGAACTCTACGATAAAGAGAAAGATCCTTACTGTTTGAACAATTTGGCGGCGAATCCCGAGTATCGATCGATCTTGGACGAAATGAACGAGCAGCTTCAGAGTGAATTGCACAAGGGCGGCGATCCGCGTATTCTTGGATACGGTGATATCTTCGACAGTTATCCACGCTACAGCAGTACGCGTCCTTATCCTGGATTTAATACCAGTGGAAAATATCACCCGGAGTACGTAAAACGGGCACGTTCGCAAATGAAGGACTTGGGAATCTCAAATCCGGGATACGAGCGCCGCTTGAGGCGCAACGATAAAGAAACCGGGAAGAAACCGTCGAAGTAGTAAATCGAATGGAGTCGAGCTTCGTAGGGGCGCTGCGGCATAAGTGGAATGGAGCGATCTCGAAGAAAGCTATTAAGCTGGAGGGCGCTTGGCTTGGATGAAATCGACAATCTCTTGTATGGAATCGTTTCCGTCTGGACTCAAGAGGACGGACGGCAATGCTTAAAGCCAAACATTTGATTGCATGAAAATAATTCGCTACCAAGACTCGTCAGGCAATGTAAACTACGGAGCTGAAACTAGCGACGGCGTGTTCCGAATCGAAGGAGATCTCTTCGGGGAATATTGGGTGACCGGTGAGACGGCGGAGGTTGTCAAGTTGCTCGCTCCGGTCGATCCTGAGATAATTCTTTGTATTGGCTTGAATTATAAGTTTCACGCTGCAGAAAGCGGGATGTCGGCTCCGGAGCGTCCTGTGTTGTTTGTCAAGGGTCGCAATGCCCTACAGCATCCTTGCGATCCGATTGAGATCCCGACTAAACTGGCGAGCTTCAAGGTCGACTACGAATGCGAGTTAGCGGTTGTGATTGGCAAGCGGTGCAAGAATGTATCGAAGGAAGACGCTTTGGATTACGTGCTCGGCTATACATGCGCGAATGACGTAAGCGCTCGGGATTGGCAAATTGAATGGGGTGGCAGTCAGTGGACGCGCGGAAAGACTTTCGATACCTTTGCTCCTTTAGGACCGCGTTTGGTTACTTCGGACGAAATCGGAGATCCGAATGCCCTGCAGATCAAGACGATTTTGAATGGCGAAACGGTTCAAGACTGGAACACGGACGATATGATTTTCAATGTGGCCGAGATTGTGGCCTTTTTAAGCGGTAGCACTACTTTGCTGCCTGGGACGGTTATTATAACAGGAACGCCGCATGGAGTTGGCATGGCCCGTAAGCCTCCTTTGTGGTTGAAGTCTGGTGACGAAGTAACGATCGAAATCGAAAAGATCGGCCAATTGACCAATCCGGTAATCGACGAAGCTTAGAGCTTCGGCGAAAGCGAGTCTCCGGCAATTCGTTGCGATCGGCGATACCGCTGGCTTTTTCGTGGGTTTTCGCTACTTGGGCGAATCCGTTTGTATGACAGGTTTCCGCCTTGCTTTGTCGTTCGGCGCGAGCCTAGGTTTTACGACATGTCAGAATTGAGGCGGACTCCGCTACATAACTTCAATGCGACCCGTGGCGGACGAATGGTTGATTTCGCCGGCTGGGAAATGCCGGTGCAGTTCGCGAGCATTGTGGAGGAGCATCGCTCAACTCGAAGCGCGGCGGGATTATTCGATGTAAGCCATATGGGCGAAGCTTCGGTTTCGGGTCCGGATGCGACTGCTTTTCTGGATTACGTTTTGACCAACGATATCTCGACGATGAAGTCGGGGAGAGTGCTCTACAGTCTGATGTGCTATGAGCATGGCGGAGTCGTAGATGATTTGCTCGTCTATAAAAAAGCTGATGACGATTATCTGATTTGTCTCAATGCGTCGAATACCGAAAAAGATGTGGCTTGGCTTAAATCGAAGTTGAGCGGGTTCGATGCGAAGTTGGTGGATGTCTCGGATGATTTTGCGTTGCTGGCCCTGCAAGGGCCGAAGGCCTTGGAGATTTTGAGTGGATTGACGAGCGTGGATTTGGGATCGTTGAATTACTATTGGTTTACAGAAGGTGGCGTGGCGGGAAAGCCCTGCATCATTAGTCGAACCGGCTATACGGGAGAGCAGGGCGTGGAGCTTTTTGTCGCACCTCGAGACGCGGCCGAGTTGGCTGAGGCGATTGTCGGGGTTGGCGAACCACTAGGGATGGTACTGGCAGGGCTTGGGTCGCGGGACAGTTTGCGTCTTGAAGCTGGCTATTCTTTGTACGGCCATGAAATCGAGGAGGATATTTCTCCGGTCCAAGCGAATTTGATGTGGACGGTTAAGTTTAAGAAAGCGGCAGATTTCATTGGAAAAGCAGCCTTGCTTGAGGAAAAGGCCGTAGGGCCAAAGAGGAAAATCATCTTTTTTAAAGCGGGAAGCCGACGCATCATTCGGAGCGGCGCTCCTGTGCTTGAGAATAGCGAGCCGGTTGGCAAAGTCGTCTCGGGTACCTTTTCGCCCGTGTTGAATGAGGCGATCGGTTCGGCTTTAATCGATGCAACGAGTTTGAAGGCTGAATTATCGGTGGACATGCGCGGAAAGAGCATGCGATTGTTTCAGTCGAGACCGCCCTTTATCGAATTGAATCCTTAGTGAAACCAGAGGATCTGTTTTTTATGAATATCCCCCCAAATCTCAAATATACGAAAGACCACGAATGGCTGAAGTTGCTGGATAACGGCGAAGCGATTATCGGTATTACCGAATTCGCTCAGGAAAGTCTTGGCGACATAACCTTCGTTGAGTTGCCCGAAGCGGGTGATCGTTTTGATTCAGGAGCGTCGTTTGGCGTCGTCGAATCGGTGAAAGCCGCGTCGGATCTGTACATGCCGATCGATGCCGAAATTGTCGAGGGCAACGCGGAGCTTGAAGATGCCCCGGAGAAGGTTAATCAGTCGGCCTTCGAGGAAGGATGGATCGTGAAGATCAAGATTTTGGACGATTCTCAGATTGCCGGATTACTCGATGCTACGCTCTACGCGGAGATCGCGAAAGACTAATGGTTCTTGCAGTTGTTTCTTTCTTTGGATCATTTCGGTATTCCAAGCGGTGATTTTGGATGTATTTTCATTGAATACTTTTATCGGAAACAATTAATACCGAGGTCCAAGAATCTTGCTGTAACCGGAATAGCTTCGAGCACGTTGCTTGAATAAGTAACAATCTCCAATTTTATTCCACAGATTTCTATTCAACCCTCCATTATGGTTATTGGGCTTACGAACAAACGAATGCTAAAGAATGCAACGTTCCATACAGGCTGCGAAAAAGACAGGAGAGGCGTATCACGCCGATGGCTCCTGGCTGCTCTCGTGGGATCCCTGCTCTTAACTGGCTGTATTTCTTCGCCGAAAAACAAGTCTTCTAAGTTGACGATCGATTCTCCGAGCGCTTGGAAATCAGAGGCTGCAAAAGGCAATTTCGAGCCTCAGAATTGGACGAAGGATTTTAACGATCCTCAGCTAATTAAGATCATCGAAGAGGCATTGGATCATAATTACAATTTGCAAGCCGCAGCCTCGCGTTTGGATTCCCAAATCGCTGGGTCGCGATTCGCAGGATCGTCTATTTGGCCAACTCTGAATGGGTCCGGCACAGGATCTCGCAATAAGCGAAGTTCCGCGAGCGGTATTCAGCAAACGCCTACCTCGGAGACTTTCGGATTGAATGCACGATTCAACTGGGAGCTCGATATTTGGGGAAAGGTTCGCAATGGCTACAAGGGTGATCTGGCTGATATCCAATCCTCTCAGGCCGATTACGCGGCGGCTCGTCTGTCCATCGCCGGTCGCGTTGCTCAATCGTGGTACAGTGCCATTGAGGCGAAGCAGCAGTTTGATCTGGCTGAACGCACTCAAGAGGCTTTGGAGTCGAGCGCAGTGATCGTCGAAGAGAATTTCAAGCGCGGTATCGCAAGAGCATTGGACGTCCGGCTCGTTCGAGCGAATGTCGCTTCGAATCGCAGTACATTGGAGACGCGCCTTCGAAATCGAGATACGAGCGTCAGGTTGCTAGAGACATTGCTTGGCCGTTATCCGGGGAATGAGTTGAAAGTGGCCACGGAGCTGCCTCAGATTTCAGGACCGGTTCCCGCTGGGCTTCCTTCGGAACTTCTTTTACGTCGACCTGACGTAATTTCTGCTGAAAGAGACCTCGCGGCAACCGAGCAACGAAAATTCGAAACGAGCAAAGCACGCATCCCAAGCTTAAACTTGTCGCTCTCGCGCGGTACGAGTAGTCGAGAACTTGAAGACATCTTCGATATCATTGATCGCCGCGTCTGGAATCAGTCGTTGAATATCGGTCAGACGCTCTTCCAAGGCGGACGTTTAAAATCGAATTTCAAACGAGCTAAGGCGAATTACGAAACCTCATTGGCCACTTACAGCAATACGGTTCTCACTGCTTTCCGGGAAGTTGAAAACGCTTTGAATAATCAGAGTTCTTACGAGCGTGACTACGAGTTGCAGAAAATCGCTGCCGAGGAATCCGCAGCCGCCGAGCAGCTTGCTTGGGAAGAATACGGTCGCGGACTCTCGACAATCACAACGGCTTTGGACGCAGTACGACGCAATATCACTGCTCAGCGCGCATTAATCCAAGTTTCCAATCAACGCGTGCAATCGCGAATAGATCTTTATCTTTCCTTAGGCGGCGGCTTCGATTTCGAGCCAACTGCCGAAAACTAAAATTTACCTCATTTAATTTTTTCGAATTATGAAACGTTTCTTCCAAATATTCGTACCGATAGTATTAGTTACGACTGGGTTCTTGCTATTTCGCTACTTTATCGCTTCGGCGCCGGAACCCCGGTCGCGGCCGAGCATCAATACGACTCCAGAGGTCGTGGCTCGAAAACTTGAGACCGAGAACTACGAGATTACGTTGAAGTCGCAGGGTACGGTTCAAGCACGAACTACCAGTAATTTGATTCCCGAAATTCGTGGGCGAATCATGAAAGTAGCTTCGAATTTCCGCGAAGGAGAGTTTATTGAAGAAGGCGATGTTCTTATCGAAATCGACGATAGCGATTATCAGACTGAATTGATTGTCGCAGACGCAAATCTCGCTCAAGCGGAATTGCGCGAATACGAAGAGGCAGCTCGCTATGAGCAGGCAAAATTGGATTGGGCTCGTTTGAATCCAGACCAAGAGGCTAACCCGCTGACGTTGCGCGAACCGCAAATTAAGCAAGCCCGCGCGGCTACCGCTTCGGCTGCCGCTCGATTGGAGAATGCCAAGCGCAATCTGGAACGCACTAAAATCAGGGCGCCGTTCGCGG
>JABITN010000121.1 GCA_018700525.1 Opitutales bacterium | reverse complement strand
TTCGCCATTGGGCACAACGAAAGAGCAGGGTATTCAGATGACCCTGTTTGAGGGCAAACTTTCGATTCGCTACAACGATTTCGAAACGGCACTCGCCAACGACCGGACAAACCTGGGTGGTGGATTAGGACAAGTAGCCGGTCGCATTGGCTTCTATCTCGACCGTATCACTTCGGCCGAGAACGATACCTCGACCAATCTATTCCCAGACGGCTATGTGCCGGATCCAAACGTAACCGGCGACTACGCAGATTTCTTTGCGAATCGTGGGAATTACACAGCTACTCCAGGGTCCGACGCTGCCATGACGCCGAACACGTCTCCTGACAATCGTCAGCGTATCAGCGGAACCGGAGCAGACTTGATCGGCGCAGCCACATGGGATGCGTACTACGCGGCCATCGTTAATGCGGTCGTTCCATCTCTGCAGGCGATTAACAACCACCGCGTTGAAACGCTGGAAAGCGGCGAGAGGGTGGATCTTCGTGATCCGCAACCGGGTTTAAACTCGACTCGCGACTTCGTCGCCACGGGTAAGGAAGTAGACATCGTAGGCCAAGTAACGAAGAACCTGACTATCTCGGCCAATATTGCCAAGCAGAAGACGGTCACATCGAACACAGGTCCGGTCGCAATTGGTCTGGCGAATGAGCAGGCAGCTCTTTTGAAGCGGCCTCTTGGAGACTTCAGTTTATGGGATCTTCGTGGTTCGCCTTATCAACGCGAGTCCGACCAAATTGGCCAACGTTTCGAGAACCAAGTGTTGCGTCCAATGACCTTGGAGAAAGCCTTGGATGGTACGCAGTTGCCTGAGCAGCGCGAATGGCGTATCAACGTATCGGCTCGTTACGACTTCCTCGAGGGTGCTTTTAAGAACCTCTCAGTTGGTGGTAGCTTGCGTTACCAAGATACGGTTGCTGGTGGCTATCCTAACTTGCTCGACGATAGCGGAAACGTTATTCCTGACGTAGCAAATCCTTGGATGGGTCCGGACGATATCAGTGGTGATGCCTTCGTCCGCTACCGTCGTAAGATCATGAACGACAAGGTGGACTGGAGTATTCAGCTCAACGCACGAAACTTGTATCGCAAGAGTGGCGACGAGGACATTCCGATCGCGTTCAATCCAGATGGTTCGACAACGTTTGTACGTATCCCCGTCGAACAACAGTGGTTTTTGACCAATAGCTTTAGCTTCTAGGCTAAATTTTCTAGGTTGGCATTTTTGCCGACATTCATTTTGAAACCCCTGCCGTGTAGGCAGGGGTTTTTTGTGTCTAATATTCGGATACGTTTTCTCCTAAGTTTCAAGGAATCTCCGGTGAAGCGATTTGGGTATTGCTCAACGCGAGCCGAGACGTCTATCGCACCTTTTCAGCTAGTTTAATCGTACCGTTCCGATCGATAAAATATCAAGTTGCTCCTAATAGCGGAACTGCAATGGTCGAGCAGTGAAGAAATCCTAGATTCGAAATCATTGAATCGTAATTGATCCAGTGAATCTTCTCCCAGAGCCAGTCTGTTCGATATACGTTCTCAACATCTGCTTCCCATTTTTAGAGCAAGGCATTTTCACTTGAATTCGATGAAGTGAATCGCGGTACCAAGACGTGTCTTCCATCTATTGCGTGGAGAAAGACGCTGTTTATGTATGATCTTTGTTGGAAGAATTCCTGTCGGAAGCATTCTCCAAGGATCTAATTAGAAATAGAACCGCAACCGCTAGTGCCAGTGCGAGCCACCAGAGCGACCATACTTTGTTCGGCATTAGAACCGACTTAATCGTATCCATTTGTAAGCTATTATCGAAGGAGGCCAGCAGCGTCCTGTATTGCAAAACGGGTTATAACGGAGTCCGTTGGCGGCGAGAGCGTCCAGATTCGGTGCATCGATTTCGCCGCCGTAGCAACCGAGATCGGAATAGCCCAGGTCGTCAGCTAGGATGAAAAGGACATTCGGCGTTTCCGTCGCTCATGAATTAAGAGCGATGGATGAGGAATGAAGAATAAATAGGGCTTTGCAAAGATGTTTCATGGCAGAGGGACGTAAATGCCTTCGCCTTGCAGTCTATGCCCGTCAAGAGCGACAGCCCTATGTTGAGGTATATGAATGCTAGTGGCTTCGCGTTAGTCTCCTATCTATCGTGCGGGATTTCATCGTCCTCACCTATCGGTTCGCCTTCCCAAACTGGGGTTTTGTCGTAATAGGTGAGCACGCGAGCGCCGCTACCGGGAACGGGACCATTGTCGATTTTCGGTAGCCATTCGCGCATTGATTTGAGAACGCCTTTGCGTTCGGAGGCGAGGTTGGTCCATTCGTTTGGATCGTTTACGATATCGTAAAGTTCTTCTTCGCCATCAACGTAGTGAATGTATCGCCACTTTTCGGATACGATTGAAAAGTTGCCTTGATTGTGGGATGTTATCGCTGGACGTTCGCGCGGAGCGCGAGCGTTTTTGAGTTGAGGGTTTAAGCTGAGACCTTCGAGGTGATCGAGTGAAGGTAGGTTACAGAGCTCAACCAGAGTTGGATATATGTCGAGCAGTTCGGCAGGTTTCTTGGTCTTCTGTCCGGACTTGACTCCGGGTCCGGCGAAAATCAGCGGAACGCGAGTGGAGTTTCGCCAGAGGGTGTTTTTCCCGGTTATGGACTTTTCCCCGAGGTGGTATCCGTGATCGCTCCAGAGAACTATAATCGTGTTATCCTGTAGGCCAGCGTCATCGATCGCGTTTAGGATTCTGCCGACTTGATCGTCAACGAAGCTCGTTGAAGCGAGGTAGGAGCGGACGAGGTTTATTTGCTGATCGTTTTCCTTTAGCCATTTTTGGCGTGGTTCGGGAAGTTTCCAATGTATCCACCAAGACGAGCGTGGCGTATCGTCGCGATCGCCTTCCGGCATTGGTGGAAGAACGGATTCATCATTCGGATACAAATCGAACCATTTTTGGGTGGCGTAGCAAGGTACGTGTGGAAGGAAGAAGCCAGCGGTAAGAAAGAACGGTTTGTCCTTGGGCATGTTCTTGATCATGTCCACTGCCTGGGAGGCCACGTCATAGTCGCCCTTGGTCGAATCGTCATTGTTGTCGGGCCAGACTCCCCAATCCATTAGCCGGTGATTGCCGAATGGAGTAGTTCCAATGAGCTTTTGCGGCGGTTTGGAGCCAACGCCTCCACGTGATCCCCAATTTTGGAATTCCGGATTCTTTTCGGTTTTCGGTTGGGAGCGTATGCTGTGGTAGATTTTTCCGTTGCTGTAAGTTTGGTAGCCATTTGCAGCGAAGTGTTGGGGAAGGGATACAAGGTCGGACCATTGCGGGACATCTCGAAACCATGGCCTTAGTCCGTGGATGCCTGTAGTGCTTGGACGGAGACCAATCATTAGACTGGTGCGGGAAGGGTTGCAGAGTGGTGCTTGGCAGTGAGCGTTGGCGAAGAGCGTTCCACGAGCAGCAAGCTTGTCGATGTTCGGGGTTTTGACCATCGGGTGCGAATCCATGCAGCCGATCCAGTCGTTTTGGTCATCGATAGCGATGAAGAGAATATTAGGCTTTTCTGCTGCGGTTCCTGCAAAAGAAGTTAACGTCAGCGAGAGGAGGTAGGGGAAAAAACGTTTCACCAAAATACAAAAGCGTAGAGTTCGCTTTGGGGCAATCTCATATCTTGTCTATGGGCCAAGCGTGCAAGAATATGCCGATTTTGTACTAGGGTCTGAGACTAGTGATTAGTTGTGTCATATTCCGCTCTGAATAGTGACTGTATCGAGAATAGGCTTTCATGATGAATCTATGATTGGCAGGTTGGTTGCATGGCACGTTTTTCAAGTGGATTAAAAGGTGCGCTGTTGGTGCGTATGTTTGGAGCGTTTGCGTTCGGGACAGAAATCGAAGTGTTGACACTAAAGGAAGGCGTTAAATTCGACGAAGTTGTTTATGCTCAAGAGTCAGAAGGAGCTCGACTGAGCTTGGGCGCCAATGAGTGTTTCTTCTATCCGGTAGGTCCGAAGTTGCAAGGAGGCGGGAAAGTCCGCGGTGACGAGGAAGCAGCCCTGTTCAATAAGGGAGAGAGCTATACGGAAATCGGAACCCTTCGAAATTCTGGACAGCAGGTAAAGTGGCCGATTCTTCCGGTTGCGAATGGGGTGGTTTCGCTGAAGGTGTTTCTTGAGACGAGCGCAAAAGAGGCTGGTTCGGAATGGATTGTGAGATGTGGCGATATTGAGGAGCGCGTGACTTCGGTGGAGTCTGATGGTTCGCGCCCGCAACCGTGGAGCTTGTCGGGTCGGATTACTCAGTCGGGGATTCGCGAAGAGGCGATCCAGTTTGTGACGATCGAACTCATATCGACGTGTTCCAAGAATCTTGATGGGGGAATTCTCAAAAGTGTCGAGTTGGAGGGGCCTGCGGTGGAAGGCGCTTACCTATTGCGCTCTCGGTGGCGTCCCCAGGCTGTGCATACACGCTTTTTAAGTACCGAACAAATGGGTACAGGGTTGGGTATTCAAGCGTGGGTGGTCGAAGTTCGACCTCACTTCGATTTTGGGTTGGATCCATTTCAGTTCTATGCGCCAGTTACCACCGAGTTCGGCTATTATGGATCGACCTATATGCCCACTTCGAAGTCGACGCCGGACGTCTTTACTGCGAAGGCGATGAATTTTTCATTGTGGTCATACAAACGAGGAGCCGCCGAACCTCCGGTGGGCGAGCTGAGCCATTTGCTTTCTATTGGCGATTCAAGGCGACAGTTCGGCGGGTATCATCACGAGGGGACGGGAGTGAAACCTCGGGGACCATTGCCTCAGATCGAAAATCAGCTTATGCGAAGTCTGGTCGTGGGGATGCGTTTCGATGCCCCAGATGCTGGGGATCCGTACCCCTACCGCACGTATCATTCCTATTTCGTTAATCCTGAAAATGGAGACTGGACCTTGTACGCATCGGGTCGGCAATTTGCGGAAAAGCCGAGTCAATTTGGTGGATTGCGAGAACCAGGAGCGTTTGTCGAGGTGCCCGGGCGCGTGGTGTCGCAGCGGACCCATCAATCGCTTCGAAGCGCGAGTTATCGTGGATGGGTACAGGATCTCGCAGGAGACTGGCATCCAATTGATATGATGAATGGAACCGCAAAGCTGGGAGAAATCGCTCCTAAGCGTTGGGAGTTGTCGGATGATGGATGGTTTCGCATGACGACGGGAGGGATGATCTACCGCCGCTTTAAAACGAAGAACAACGATGTCGTTCATACGCCGAATTTTGAATTGCCCGACTACATGCAGGCGAAAGCGCTGGAGAAGTTTAGCGACCATCCTGTATCAGTCGAAATTCATAAGGTGGCTATGAACTCAGGGGGAAATCTAATCGTGGATTTCGAGCTCGCAGGAAACGAAGAGTTGGCCGAAGTGATTTTACACTACGGTCGTCAGGATGGTCTAACGCTGATTTTCGAAGACGGGGATCAGCCATCGAAGTGGGAGGGGACTGTCTCGAAGCGCTTTAGGTCGGGAGAGCACCGGTGGGAGATTCCCGCTTCAGCGACGATTGGTTTTTCGAGACAAGGGTTTTGTCGCCTGTTGGTTAATGCAAGCGAAGGTCGTTTCTGGGCACTTGAAAGCAGCGTGTGGAGGAGCCGTTAAAGGAAATTTCATCTGCTTTGATCGAGTCCGTGATTTCCAGGAATTGCTTGAAAAGCAAGATTCGCAAAACGGATTTTCTACCAGAGTTCTTTGGATTGGATCTGAAAAATGACTTTGATGATCAAGTTTGGTTTGAGCGCCATTGCCTCTCAGTTTGGCAAAAAAGGCTGGTTAGGTTTAAACCGCCGTGCCAGTGTTCGACCAATGCAACGCATCTACTTCATTATTGCTTTAGCAACGGGACCTCTTGCGTCGGCTGTAGACTTTGAACGGGACATTTATCCGATCTTCGAGGAACACTGCATCGAATGCCATGGGCCGGATAAGCAAAAATCCGAATTCCGGATTGATCAGCGGTCTCGCGTGCTGAGGGGGGGCGATAGCGGAATTCCCGGAATCGTGCCGGGGAATCCTGTTGAGAGTTTCCTGATTGAAGTCTTGAAGGATCCGGATCCCGAGTTTCGGATGCCTTCGGAAGCGGACCCATTGTCCAGCGATCAGATTGAACTGATCGAGGCCTGGATTACGGAAGGCTCTGAATGGCCTGGCCAAATGGATGTCGTCGTTGAAGAGGTCTCGTCGGATCACTGGTCTTTTCAGCCGGTGAATCGTGCCGAGTCGCCTGTCACCGCGGAACAGGCGATTGATGCGTTTTTGTTGGAAAAGCTCGACGAGGCGGGGCTTTCGCCAAATCCTGCCGCTGATTCGCGTTCGCTGATTCGTCGCGTTTCGATCGTCTTGACGGGATTACCTCCGGTGCCGGAACGCGTGAGGGCATTTCAGAAGGCTTATGCCGCAAATCCGAGTGCGTCGTATTCGGATCTTGTTGACGAGCTTCTGGCATCTTCTCATTTCGGCGAGCGATGGGGTCAGCATTGGTTAGACGTTATTCGCTGGGCGGAAACGAATGGTTCGGAGTCGAATCTCTATCGCAAGAACGCTTGGGTGTACCGCGATTATGTTGTCCGAGCGTTTAATGACGACAAGCCTTACGACCAGTTTATTCGCGAGCAAATTGCGGGCGATTCGATGGATGCTGGAGAAGCTACCGGCTTCCTTGTTTCCGGCTCTCATGTTCCTCCGCAATCCGTTGGACGGGAGGAAACGGCGATTCGGCAGGCTCGGGCTGATCGGATGGATGAAATTGTACAAACGGTGGGTGCATCGATGGTCGGAATGACAATGGGTTGCGCTCGGTGCCATAATCATAAGTTCGATCCAATCACGATTAGCGATTACTATTCGATGACTGGTATTTTCCAGGACATCGAATTCGGTGGACGTCGACCGGAGTATTCGGAAGACCATCCGAAGCGGCAAAAAGCGGCGCCGTTGTGGGAGGCAATTGCCGAGCAACGCAAGATATTGAAGAGCCTGGGGAATTGGGAAGAGGATTGGGGCGGATATCGAGAGTTGTATTTCGATTCTGTGAAGACGCGGAAGATTCGAATCTCCTTTCAGACGCCGAATGCCAAGATCGACGAATTGGAAGTTTTTGGAGACAAGGAGCGTCAGAAAAACCTGGCACTCGCTTCAAACGGAGCGACTGTTGATGGGCCGATTGAAATGTTCGGCGATGTACGGACGAATTTCGCCTATGCGAATGATGGCGAGTATGGGGCCTTCGGGTTGCAGCTCAAGGCTCCGAAAAAGAGCGACGAAAAACCTTGGGTAGTGGTCAGTTTCGATGGCCCGCAGGAGATCAATCGTCTCCGCTTGAGCTCGAATCGGGAATACTACTATGAAGTGGATTACCAGTCGGTGGAGTTTCCGATGGGCTTCTCCAATTATCGTCTGGAAGTAGAAAACGAGGCAGGCGATTGGGTTGAAGTAGCCTCTATTTCTAAGATAAATACGGCTAATAAGAATCAACCAAAGCGAGCGGCGGCGATTGCAAAGATAGCGACCGTGGCCGAGAAGCTTGCCGAAGTCGGTCCGCAGGTTAGCTTCGTGGGACGATTCGTGGAGCCGGTCGTGACGCGCGTATTAAGTCGTGGCAGTCCGGAGAGCCCTCGCAACGAAGTCATGCCCGCTGCGCCGATGATATTGGCAGGGGACTTAGGCTTGAGCTCGGATTCCACGGGCTCCGAGCGTCGGGTGCAATTTGCCGATTGGGTCGCCAGTTCCGAAAATCCGCTCACCGCTCGTGTAATGGTAAATCGGATATGGCATCACGTCTTCGGTATGGGGATCGTTCCGACGACGAGCGATTTCGGGAAAGCCGGCGCGTTGCCGAGCCACCCGGAATTATTGGATTGGCTGGCTGCGGAATTCGTCGAGCCAAGTACGTCCGGTGGGGAACCCTGGTCGGTTAAGGCGCTGATACGACTCATCGTAATGTCCGATGCCTTTAGACAATCGAGTCAACCGAATGACGCCGGCCTTGCGGCGGATGCAGGTTCGTCGCTCTTGTGGCGCTTTCCTCCTCGCCGAGTCGAAGCAGAGGTGATCAGAGATGCAGTCTTGCTCGCTTCGGGTTCGCTGGACGATTCGATTGGCGGGCGTGGGTATCGTATCCATAACGCGAAGAAAACGTACTCGCAATGGGAGGTGGTGAATAACTACGGCCCGGAAACTTGGCGGAGAATGATTTACCAAGAGCGTATGCGACGCGTGGACGACAATATGTTTACGGCCTTCGACTTTCCGGATTGCGGGCAAGTACGGGCTAAACGACCCATTTCTACGACGCCTTTGCAGGCGTTGAATTTGCTCAATAGCAAATTCGTTCAGGAGCAGGCCGATCGGCTCGCGGAGCGATCAATCAAGGATTCGGCTGATGACGATCTCGAAGCGCAAATTCGTCGCAGTTTCCAACTGATTTTCAATCGAGACCCGGACGACGAAGAACTCGCGGCTTCCATCGAAGTGGTGAAGGAATCCGACCTTTCGCTCGTCTGCCGCTCGCTGATCAACTCAAACGAATTCGCCTTTTTGCCTTAATATCATGGATAATCTCGCAGAACATATTTCTTCCCATGGTCGGGCTTTATTGAATCGGCGCGATTTTCTCCGTCAAAGCGGAATGGCTATGGGCGGTATCGGATTGACGCAGTTGCTCGCTCAGGACGGCTTGCTTGCGTCGGACAACCTCACCGTGAGTGGAAAGACGCCGATCCGCCCTCAGATCGACCCGAACAATCCGTACACTCCCCGCGCTTCTCATTTCCCTGCGGCGGCCAAGCAGGTGCTTGTTATCTACTGTCCTGGCGCGGTGAGCCATGTGGACACCTTCGACTACAAACCGGAGCTTACGCGATTTCACGGGAAGAAACCGCCCGGAATTCCGCAAGTGACCTTCGAAGGTCCCACTGGAAATATAGCCAAGCCGTTTTGGGATTTCAGACCGCGAGGCAAGAGCGGGAAAATGGTCTCTGACCTACTTCCGCATTTGGGTGGTATGGTCGATGACTTTAGCTTTTTCCATTCCCTGAATACGCAGACGAGTGCTCATCCTCAAGGTGAGAATTTTTTCAATACAGGGTTTACGATGGAGGGCTTTCCTTCCTTTGGGGGATGGGTGACCTATGCTCTAGGAACCGAGAATCAGGAGTTACCGGCATTCGTGGCAATCAACGACCCACGGGGCATGGCTCGTTCCGGAAAGAATAATTTCGGGAATGGGTTCCTTCCGGCGGCTTATCAAGGAACGGATTTCAATGCCAAGAATCCGCCGTCTAATCTCGCTCGACCGAATCGGTATTCGCCAACCGATGATAAACGGACGGTTGATTTACTTAATCGACTGAATTCGAAGCACCTCGAGGGGTATCCCGATGATGCTGACTTGGCAGGCCGAATCGCTAGCTATGAACTCGCTGGCAAGATGCAAGTATCCGTACCCGATGTTATGGGACTTAGTCACGAGCCGGAGAGTATTCACAAGGAATACGGAACGGATAGCGGTTCGAATACAAAACGCGAGTATGCCAAGAATTGTATTCTTGCTCGAAGGTTAGTCGAGAAAGGCGTTCGCGTAGTGCAGCTGTTCAATGGTAGCGATCCCTCGGGCGGCAATGGAATTACGAATTGGGATTCCCATAATGAGATTTTGAAAACGCATGCGATGCAAGCCGAGATCATGGACCAACCTACGGCGGCGCTTATCCACGACCTCAAGCGTCGCGGACTTTTGGACCAAACGCTTGTAGTGTGGTGTACTGAATTCGGTCGTATGCCATTTTTGCAAGCGAATGGAACCGGCCGTGACCACAACCCGGATGCCTTCACCTGTTTCCTTGCCGGAGCGGGAGTGAAAAAAGGATTCAGCTACGGAGAGAGCGATGAGTTTGGATTCAAAGCGGCAGTCGACCCGACCAGCGTATACGATTTCAATGCGACCGTTCTTCGTTTGTTAGGTCTCGATCACGAGCGTTTGACCTATTATCATAACGGACTCGAGCGTCGTCTTACGAACGTTCATGGCCAGGTTGTGAAGGAAGTGATGGCGTAGTCGGTCGGAATTACGGAAAAACTCAATTCGCCGGCTTGGCACTTTCTGGGTGCATAGGCTTCAGCTTAAGCCTAAAGAGCAGGGTTGCTTTCAAAACCCACGCGAGTCCCTCGCTTAGCTAGGTCGCAGTGCGGCTCAAAGAAGATTTTCAGTTGAGTTGAACCCTATGGGCCGGGCAGGACTGATCCGTGTTGCTCGGGTTGTTTCTATAGGTTTGCTTTGCCTGCCCAGGTTGGTTCTTTGGTTTGCATGAATGGTTCGATCAGGATTGGGGCGTTGGCGTTTGCAGTTTGTCTATGGGGCGTGTCGCTTCGAGGGAATGAGGCGTTTGAGGCGAAGTCTTTTAGCTCTCCGAATGGTGGGTCATTGCTTTATAGAATTCACAAGGCCGATGGCCTGGAGGGGAAAGCGACCGGTCCGCTAGTGTTCTTTCTACATGGCGCTGGCGAGCGAGGATCGGATAATGAAAAGCAGTTGAATCATGGGGTGTCGGATATTTTAGCGTACGCCAGAGCGGATGGGATCCCGGTTACGATTGTCGCACCTCAATGCCCTTTGGGTAAACAATGGGTGGACACGCCCTGGGGAGATCTTTCGCATAAAATGGATAAGGAACCCTCGGACTCAATGCGTATGGCGATGGAGTTGCTTGACAAAATTATAGAATCGCAACCCGTGGATCGGAAGCGAATCTACGTGACGGGTTTGTCGATGGGTGGGTTTGGAACCTGGGATATTATACAACGCCAGCCGAAGGTATTCGCCGCAGCGATGCCTGTTTGCGGCGGTGGGGATCCCGCTTTCGCCAAGAAGTTAAAAAAAATGTCACTCTGGGCGTTTCACGGCGATAGCGATACGGTTGTGAAGACTCAGCGTTCCCGAGACATGATTGACGCTATCAGAAAGAAGGGCGGAAATCCGCTTTATACGGAATACAAGAATACTAAGCACAATGCTTGGGAGCCGACGTATTCAGATAATACTGTCCTAAATTGGTTATTCGAACAGCGTAGGTAGTATTCCGGGCCTACGAATTTTGTAGATTGTAACTGATAAGTGAATCATCGGAGAAGGTAGTAAACTACACTCAGTCTAGTTCTTCAAGAAACACGTTGCGAAACGAAATGTTGCGGCCGTGGTCTTGGAACTCGATGTGTCTGGAGCGGGGAAGGGTAGGAGCTGTTTCATGGTACTGGTGATTTGTAGCGAATTTCGTTATACGAATAATTCTTTGATTGCTCCACTGCTGTCGCCGTGAGAATTGACGTCTATTCCGCTTCCTTGGAGGAGACTAAGCCATAAGTTACAAAGGGGGGTCTTGGCGCCTTCCATGACCAGATGGCGACCATGTTTCACGCCTGCACCTCCGCCTGTTATTATTGTCGGACAATTCTTCAAATAGTGGATCGACTCGATATTGCTGCCGTAGCTGAGGGAAACGTTGTCGAAGAGGCTGCTGCCGTCGGGCTCTTTGGTAGCCTTGAGCTTATCGATCAGGTAGGCGAGTAATTCGGTCTGCTTTTCGTCCCGCATTTCCGCTACGCTCCGTCTCGCTCCATTCGTATAATGGCTCATGTTGTGGCCTGATATTGTCGCTCCTAGGCTTCTGATAAATGTATCCACAGGTTGGCGATAGGTCAGGACTCGGGTCGCATCGATTTGCATGGCAGCGACCATGATATCGTACATGAGTTTGACTTCTTCGTAGCCGACAATGGCGTCTTGCGGTTCTTCCAGTTCGGTTGGTCGGCGTTTGGGAACGTCTAGCCACTGTTCTTCTTTGGAAAGTCGCACTTCAATCTCGCGAACGGACTGAAAATACTCGTCGAGCTTGTCGGTGTCGTTGACGCTGAGTCCACGGTTCATGGTTTTAGCGTTTTCAAGGACCGTATCCAGAACGCTGCGTCGTTGACGAAGCATGGCTTGGCGTTGAGCAAGAGGCGTTTTGTCGTCTGCGAAAAGCTTGTGGTAGGCGGCTACCGGGTTGTTGAGCCCTGCTAGTGGCTTGCCTTGACGGTTCCAGGCCAGCGAGAGCCCTGGACCGTGGCCTGAGCCTTCGGCTTTATCGCAACCGAGTTGGATGGATGTGAAACGCGTTTCTTTTCCGAGGACTTCGGCAGCAACCTGGTCGGCAGAGATGGTATTGGAAAAGCTTTGCCCGGGCTCTGCATAGCGATTGGCGCCAGTGAGGTAGAAGGTGCTGCCCCAGTGCGCTTCATCCGAGAACTGATTGGTCAGCTTTTGGATAATCGTTAGGTCCTTTTTGTGACGCATTAGGCCTTTGAGCCCAGCGGGGAGAGTGTAGTTAGATCCCGTTGTATTGATATCCGGATACCAGGATTCTTTAGTGGGTCCCCAGCCGAAGCTGAGAAACATCATTCGCTTTGGCGGAGTTGCCGCAGCGGAAGCGGCTGCGTATTGAAACTGTTTGGCTCCGAATGACTCGAGGAATGGTAGAGTTAAAAGAGCACTACTGCTTCGCAAAAAGGCGCGTCGGGTTGGGCTTTGGGGAATTTTCATGATATTAAATGTTTATTGTGCCCACTAATTACGCTAATCGGCAAGGATGATAAATTGGATGATGAGGGGCGAGCGTCGGTAGGGTCTTATTTCTGTTTGAATTGTTGAGATTGCACGAGGGCGTGGATGAATGCGCTGGCGTCGTATTCTTGGTGTCGGGAGCTGGCGAGAATTTCCTCGGCTAGGTCGTAATCGGTGAACCCGTATGGGCGGCCGAGGCCGTATTCAATGAGGGCTTCGGTGAAGCCTCGAGCGAAAGCGTCTTCGTGCTTGGCGATTTGATCACGTAGCTCGAAGTAGTTGGAAAATGGGGTTTTATTAGGAAGGATGCCACTGGGGTCGATTGGGTGGTACTTCACTTTTTCCTTCACTTTTTTCGAGTCGGTTTCAACGCGTTCAAGTTCACGCCATTTTCCAACAGCGTTGAAGTTCTGAAGGCCATAGCCGATGGGATCGATCTTTCGGTGGCATTGGGCGCATTGCGGTTCTTCCATGTGGGCGATTTGGAGGTCGCGGGCGGGAAGGAGGTCATCGGCAAAACGGCTGAGCTGAGGCACGTTGGCTGGGGCTGGCGGTGGCGGATCATTGAGGAGCTTTCGCATTACCCAGGCACCACGTTCTACGGGCGATGAGCGTTCTCCGTCGGAGCCCATGGCCATCACGGCGACGGTTCCAAGAAGACCGCCTCGTGGTGATTCCGGCGGGACTTTCACTTTGCGGAACTGGTGCCCTTCGACACCTTCAATGTCGTAGAAATCGGCGAGGAGATCATTGATCACAACGAAGTCGGATTTGAGCAATGAGCCGATGGGGAGCTTTTCTTGGATGAGCACATTGATCGTGTGAAATACTTCGTCGCGAGCAGCGATTTTAATACTGTCGTCAAATTCAGGATACAATTCGTAATTGAATTGAAAGAAATCGAGTCGGTCCATCGTAAGCCATTGGTCGGTGAAACCGCTGATGAATTCCCAGGCTTTAGGATGGTCGAGCATACGTTCGGTTTGGTGCCGCAAGCCGTCAGGCTTGCTGAGTTCTCCGCAGAGTGCCGCTTCGTAAAGGGCCTCGTCGGGAGGCCCGCTCCAGAGAAAGTAGGAAAGGCGAACTGCGAGTTCGAGATCGGCTAGTTCGCGTTTCTCATCGTTTTGTCCGGGTTCTTTGAGGAAGAGAAAGGCAGGCGACGCGAGCACGACGGAAAGCGGTTCTTTGAGTGCTTCTTCGAAAGAATCGCCTTCGATTCTGCGGTTGCGATAAAGGACGGTCAGTTTTTTGAGGAAACTTGGTTTAGGGTCTTGAATACGGAAGGCTCTTTGGGCGAACCGTTCAATGATTTCGGAAGCATAGCCATCGCTTGGCTTGGCATGGGGTCCTTTGAAGAAGACGTTGTCGTAGTAGGGCGATGGCCATTGTTCTACGATTGGTCCTTCCCATTCCACCCAGTCGATCCAAAGAGCGGGATTAGTGGTAGCGTCTCCATTTTTTCTCGCTTTTTTGAGAGCGAAACGTGCGGCGTTGCGACTGTTGGGCTGACGTTCTCTTAAACCAATTTTACGACTTTTGGAGGAAGTGACTTCGATTGGAATTTCTACAATTTGCGGATTGTCGAGGGTACCGGTGATGCACCGAGCTCCCATGACATCCAGTTCGCCCTGGAGACTCGATTCCTCGATCGTGCCGTATTCAAGAAATTTTCTATGAGATGGAGCATCTTCGAAAGCGGCAACTCGAGCACGCAGACGGTAACGTCCGGGAGCGGCTGTGGGAGGGAGAGTCGTTCGATCCACGTAGGCTCCTGGAGTAGCGACGTAAAACACGACGCCTGTCTGGGAATCAGGGTGGTCAAGGAACCACCTATAAGCGGGCCCTTGGTTTTTGAATTGACCCTCTTCGAATCCCACTCTAGCCGAATCGATAAAACCGAAATCAGTGGGATCTTGAGTCTCGTCTTTGCGCCAATCGGCGGCTCGTTCGTTCGCTTCGAATAGGCGCTTGTAGCGGGTCTCGGCTAATTCCCGAGCATCGACTTCGGGTTCACGTTTTTTTTTAAAGAGCTTCGGCTTTTGGGCGACGAGAGATTCGTCTAAAACGCGACGAGCGATTTTGAGGTACTGTTCGAATTGGTCGCTAGAGAAGAAGAGTGAGGAGCCGACTGTGTCGAATCCACCCGAGGATCCGTCGTTTGGTAATTCGTCTGCGCTTACTTTTACGCCGAGCAAATCTTCGAGCGTGTTTTCGTATTCGCGGCGATTGAGGCGACGCATGGTAATGACTCCGCCAGAGTCGCTGAGGATTTTTCGAGCGGTGACGAGCTGGTGAGAGAGATCGTCGAGAAAGATGGTTTTCTCGGCCCGCCCAGGTTGCGGTTCATCGTCGGGGGGCATTTCGCCGGAGTTCAAGGCATTGAGTACCTTTTGCCATTTTTCGGCGGCTTCGAGGGTGTCTATATTGAAAGACAGTTCTTCCAGGTTCATCCCGCCCTCCTCGGTAATCGAATCATGGCAATCCAGGCAGCTCTCATTGAGAAAATCGAAATGGATTTCAGGCATGACCGCCTCGGGCACGTCGGCGGAAAATGCGAAAGGCGATAGGCAAAGCGGGGCAATTGTTATGAATGCGCGAAAGCTGTTCATGTGGATGCAGTGATTGAATTTCGGGCTAATTCTTAGGGAACAGCTTTTGGTAAGCAGCCATTAGTTTCGGGTCGTATACCTTTTCCTTTTTGCCGGCCTTACGGAATTGAGTTTCTTTGAGTATGGGGTCTTTGGCCATTCCGCCTTGGCCCTTATGTCCGGGGTAGCTCATGGGCAACCCGAGCCCTCCGAATACGATCGGATCGGATATGGGGTGGGCGAGGTCGCCGAAATTGAAGCCGTTTTTTTGGTGTACTCTAGGTGGAAGAATGATGTCGAACAGCCCTTTTTGGGCGTTTATGAGTTCGACCTTGAATAGAGGAGCTTTGCTGGTCCAGATATCGTAGAGACCTTTGGCGAAAATCGTCCCTTGGAGCCTCTTGTAATCGGGTATCAGCATTGGCACGGAGATCCGATAGGTTCCCAATTTGTGAATGATGTCGGCGAGGGATTGGTAGCGAATGTTGTGGTGGTCGTGCTCGATGAGCGCAAATCCGACGCGTGAATCCTCGATTTCCGCGGATCTGATGTGTTTGGGGTCGAATGCTTCAATTGCTTGTTCGATTCGATCGGCTTCTTCTGTTGAGTGAATGCCTTCGATGAACATGCCGAAGGTTTTCCAAGAAGGTTTTCCTGCGCCGAAGCTGGCACTGGAGCAGAGCAAGAGAGGGCAGAGTAATGAAATTGCGAGAGTGTATGGTTTCACGGATCACTGGGTGGTTTGCGGTGTCAGTGTCGGTCTTATAGTGAAAAATTCTTTCCGACGAGTGCAAATTGGACCTTTGATCGTGGTTTTGAGTGTTTTGGCGACTGATCCTTGGCGGTCGCTAGGAGCCGCATCGCGAGCCAAGAAGGATCAGGCTTCGTCAGAAATAGGGCATCTAAGTTCAATTTCTAATCCTTGTTTTGGGACGCAGGAGTCATTCTTGTTTCCTCCGGGTAAATACATCGAAGCTCTTGACGGGGGTAGCCCTTTGTGGGCGAAGACTGGTGCTTCGTTGTTCGATTTGCAGTTCTCTTTAGGATAATTCGAGGGGCAGGCGATATGGCTGTTGATCATTCCTTCTTAATCCGCGAGTATCCTATCATGTCGGTATACATTGTCATTCGGGTAGATATTCGCGACCGGCAAGCATACGGGGAGTACATGCTCCATACGCCTCGAGTCGCGAACCAACACGGAGGGCGTTTCATCGCGCGTGGCGGGGAGACGGAGACATTGGAGGGGGAGAAAGAGACACTTAGAATCGTGCTGGTCGAATTTCCGTCGATGGACGATGCGAAGCGGTTTTATCGCTCCGAGGAGTATCAAGCGGTGAAGCAGCTTCGCGAAGGCGCGGGCTCCGCGCAGTTTGTAGCGGTTGATGGATACCCGGTCGAGGATTGGGATAAAGCGCTTGAAGTAAGTAAAGGGTTAAGTTTATGAAATCGAAATTGTCGATTGCTTTAATATTTGTATTGGTTTCATCGCTACTTGCACTTGGCGACGGCGAGGTGAAGTTGCCTAAGAAGAAAAACTTTCATCTGTTTTTGTTGGCAGGCCAGTCGAATATGGCAGGTCGGGGTACGGTCGAAGAACAGGACCTAGTGGTGCATCCACGGGTATTCGCTCTTGATAAGGAGGGAAATTGGAAGCCTGCTGTAGCTCCAATGCATTTCGATAAATCGGTTGCTGGGGTTGGCCTTGGAAAGTCGTTTGCGGTTGCCTTGGCCGAACGAGACGAGAGTGTTTTCATTGGACTGATCCCTGTGGCGCATGGAGGTTCGCCGATCGAGTCTTGGGAGGTCGGAGGTTATCACGAACAGACGAATGGGCATCCGTATGACGATGCGGTCAAACGCGCACGAAAGGCGAAGAAAGATGGTGTTTTGAAAGGGATCCTCTGGCATCAAGGCGAGTCCGATAGTCGCCCCGAAAGGGCGAAGGCCTATAAGCTAAAGCTAGATGATCTGATTAAGCGTTTTCGCAAGGATTTGAGAGTTCGTAAGGTTCCGTTTGCGATCGGGCAGTTGGGGCAATTCCCCGAAAAGCCTTGGGATGAATCGAGGACACTTGTCGATACGGCGCACAGGCAAGTTGCTCACGAATCGCCGCTGGTTGAGTTCGTTTCGTCAGATGGATTGATCTGCAAGAGCGACAACACCCATTTCACCTCGCAATCGCTGAGAGAATTTGGACGGCGATTTGCAGAAGCGTATCTAAAGATTGCTAAATAATTGATTTCAAAAGTATGGGTATTGAGGATACAGGTCGTTTACCGAGGATTTTGGCCATCGGGGCTCACCCGGACGATTGCGATATAAAGGCTGGCGGATGCGCTATTCTCTGGGCGAAGGCAGGCTGCGCGGTACGTTTCGTTTCGACGACGAATGGCGATGCGGGTCACCACGAAATGTCTGGTAAGGAATTGGCGGATCGCCGTAAGGCGGAAGCGGAAGCAGCTGGGCGAGTAGCCGAAATAGAGTATCAGGTGTTGGATAATCGGGACGGACAATTGGTTCCCGGATTGGAGCAGCGCTGGGAGTTGCTTCGACTGATTCGTGAATTTCGCCCGGATCTTATTTTGACTCACCGACCCAATGATTATCACCCTGACCATCGGTACACCTCTCAGCTGGTCCAGGACTGCTCGTACTTAATTAGCGTTCCGAATCTTTGCGCTGATACACCGTGCTTGGAGACTGCTCCGGTGATGGCGTATTTTTGGGATGAGTTCAATAAACCACTCCCGTTTAAGCCGGATGTCGCGGTTGATATCGATTCGGTGTTGGATACGAAAATGCGCATGCTGAATTGCCATGCATCGCAGTTCTACGAATGGCTGCCCTGGATTGATCGGCATGGTATCCAGATACCGGATGATCCGAGCAAGCGATTGGATGCGTTGGCAGAATTTGTCCATGGGGTCACTCGGCCAGACGATGATGCCCGCGATTTGTTGAAACGCTACTATGGGGATGGTCGCGGCTGCGGGGTGATCAATGCGGAGACTTTCGAGGCCTGCGAATATGGGGCTCCGTTGAATGGAGCCGCTATTAGGCGGTTGTTCCCGTTTTGAGGAAGTGATATTGGGGGTTGGATTGTCCACCCAAGTTTCTAGCGTAGATACAGCATTGTCGCAGGTAGCGGCCGATCTGAGGTATTTGCTCTCTACGCAAAGCGGATGATGCGGCGGGCGTTTTGGGAGAAGATTTTACGTTGGATTTTCGTGCTGGGGGAGAATTGCTTTAGGTTGGCAATTTGCTGGGATCCGGAACAGGCTTCGCCGATTCCTACGATATCGGAGCAGTCGGTTCCGAGGCATAGTTTGTCCTGATGCCTTTCGATAAACGCTACGGCGTGTTCGGGATCGCGGGCAAGGGCATTCCTGCCGGAGCCAGCGGAAAGGTCGGCGTACATGTTCGGGTAATCGGCGAGGTAGCGATCGGTTAATCCGCCTGGGGTGACTTTACCTTTTGGATACATAACTGATTGGTCGTGGTTGGCATCGATATTTCCCCACCAGGTTTGAGCGTGGCCGATGAAGTTTACCTTCGGGAAACGCTCGAGGACCTTGTGGAATCGTTCGAATCCCAAGTTGTACATCTCGTGCTCGAAATGGATCAGGACGGGAACCGCGTATTCATTTGCCAATTCGAATATTCGAATCATGGGGTCCGCATCGCACGGCATGTTGAACTTGAGTTCGCCGATTCCGACAGCGCCTTTCTTTAGCCAGCCTTCCATTGTCGCTACGGCGTCTTCCTTGTCGGGAACTTCGTTGCAGAAATAAACGAATTTTCCAGGATGATTTTTGGCGTACGTGGCGGCGGCTTCGGTGACTGAGACTCCGGCGGCAAGGCCGTTGGACTTGCCCAGATGGGTAGAGAACATTGTAAGTTGCGAAGCGGCGGGCAGGAGAACGCTACGAGTGATGCTCATCGTTTCCTGGTGCTTCAGGAAGTCTACGTCGTTTCTGCCTGAATAGCTAAGATGTTGGTGAATATCGATCACCTCGTTTTTGCGTCCGCAGGCTGTTGCCAGCCCGGCCAGACCGCAGGCTGTCGTTATTGTGAATTGTCTTCTATTCATGGGGATTGGGTAAGGAATGAATACTAGATACGAGAATACGAATAGAGTTTAGTTACGTTTTATCGTAAGGCCAAGGGGTGAATGGGCTGCGTTGTTGGTAATTCTCTGTTTTTGCGGCACGGCCCGAGTGCCGGTCCAAAGCTAGTTGGTCAGACCGTCTGGAGAACCTCTTCCTCGTCTTCTTCGGTTGCGTGCGGGTCGATGTTGTAAAGCCTGCATAGTAGCTGCTTAATATCGTCTCCGATCAGGACTAGGACGGGGATTAGAACCAAAGTGATCGAGGTGGCGAAAACGATGCCCCAGCCCAATGCAATCGCCATTGGGATGAGAAATGCCGAGGAGGGTTGAGGGTCGAACATTAGGGGAAGCAATCCGAAGAATGTCGTTAGCGAAGTTAATAAGATAGGCCTGAAACGTTTTACTCCCGCGAGTCGGACGGCTTCGCTCAACTTCATACCCTCTTTGATCCTCGTATTCATAAAATGGACCATTATCAGACTGTCATTTACGACTACTCCAGAAAGGGCCATCATTCCGAAAATGGAGGATTGATAGAGTCTGGCTTCGCCACCATTCCAATTGAAAATCCAGGCCATAAACCAATGACCCATGATGGCGCCAACTACTCCGAAAGGGATGGCGGACATGACTATAAGCGGTTGAAAATAACTCCGTAAGGGAATTGCGAGAAGCACGAAAATCACAGTCAATACGAGGTAGATGCCGATCGTCATTTCTTTATTATTGTCTCGTGCCTCGGCGGCCCGGCCACTCACGTCGAATCTCATGCCCGGGTACTGGGTCGCTATGAGAGAGGGCAGAAACTCTTCGAGGATCTCGACTTCTATGGATTCGATATCGAGCTTGTTAGTATCGCCGTCGGCGCTGACCTGGATGATGCGGTTGCGGTCGATTCGCCTGATAGAGGGTAGGCTTTCCCCGGGAACGATTTGGGCGACTGTTTCAAAGGGTACTTCCGTGCCATTGACGGTTCGGATCATCATACTCTGGAGGGAAGCTAGCGAACGTCGATCCTCTTCAGGGTAGCGGACCATGACGCGTATTTCGTCGCGATCGCGTTGAATACGTTGGGCTTCCGAGCCGAAGAATGCCGAGCGGATCTGTTGAGCCAGGTTGCTAGCGGTCACGCCGAGAAATTCGGCTTCCGGTTTCAATTCCAAATTGTACTCATCGTTCGCATTCTCGTAAGTGTCGATAATATCGAACAAGCCATCGTAGGATTCCAGTTTCCTTTGCAGATCTAATGAGGCTGCCTTGAGCAAGTCGATGTCGGGATGGATTAGTTCGAAGGTTAGCGCTCCTCCGGAGCCTCCGCGTTCGAAGGAAAAACTCAGGCGTTCGGCTTCGGGAATGGGAGGCACGAGCTTGCGTAGCTCGTCCACGAGATTACGGCTGCTGTAGCCGAATTTCTGCGATGCCGATGCAGAGACTTCCAAAATGACTTCGCCCAGTTCGTCGATTCCTGCTTGGTTTTCGCCGGAGGAGAACGGGCTACCCCCGAAAGGTTGCCCGCCTGCGGTGGCGAAGATGTTTGGGATGACATCGGCTCCGAATCGCTCGTTTACGTCTTTCCTCAATTTCAAGGCGGCCGTTTCGATTAGGTTTACCTTTTCTAAAGTCGTTTCGAAATTGGTGCCCGAGGGCATTTGCAAGGTGATCGTGGTAGTGTCGCGAGGCGTGCTCGGTCGTTGTGTATAACCGATCCTTTGTCCTAATACTAGCCCGAGAAACAGTAGCAAAACGCAGATGAAGGCAGAGATCGAAACGTATCGATTGATCAAGGCCCAGTTGAGCAGGGGACGATAGAACTTTAATATGCTTTGTTGCAGCCCTTCGGAAAAGAAGCGCTGGAAACGGGTGAACGGGTTTTTGGATATTTTAGTATCCATTAGATGGGTGCAGTGCTTTAAGTGAGCTGGAAGAATGAGCTTCGACTCGACAAGCGAGAACAGCAATACGGGTATGACGACTAGTGGGATATTCGTGAAGAATGCCCCAAAGCGTCCGGACATCAAGGTGAGGGGATAGAACGCGACCATCGTGGTAATGATGCCGAATATAACCGGGACCGATACCTCTTGAGTTCCTTTAATCGCTGCGGTTAGTGGCTTCGAACCCCGCTGCATGTGTTGGTAGACATTCTCGCCGGTCACGATCGCGTCATCGACCACGATTCCAAGGGTGATGATAAAGGCCATGAGAACCACGACGTTTATGGTCACTCCTAAAAAGGGCAGCATGAAGAACGAACCCGCGAAGGCGATAGGAATGCCCCAGGCGACCCAGAGGGCCAAGGAAGGACGAAGAAAAAGCGCAAGAATGCCAAGGACGAGTACGAAACCCAGAGCGGCGCTTTTGGTCAATGTACTGAGGCGAGAGCGAACGCGTTCTGAACTGTCACTCCAATAGCTGATCTTGATTCCATCTGGAAGTTGGCTCTGCTTGCGCTCGACGAAGGCTTTGATGCTGTCCCCGATCTCCAAAATGCTTTGCGATCCGGTCCGGAAAACATCGATGGCGATTGCTCGAGAACCGTTATGCCGGGCGACGATTGGGGTTTCGTCGAAGCCATCTATCACTGTGGCGATGTCGCCGACTTTAACTTTCGTGCCGTTTTCGCGGATCAATAAGGTAATAGCTGAAAAATCGTCGTAATTGTAGGCCTGTTGGTCCGTCCGCAGCAGTATTCGACCAGAATCGGTTTTGATGCTTCCAGCTGATAGGTCGATTGAAGAGGCTCGAATCGCTCTCGTTACCTGATCGAAGGAGAGGCTGTATTTGCGCAGCGCTTTTTCGGAAATCTCGATCGCGATCTCGTAGGGTCGAGTTGCCTTGAGCTGGGCCAGTGAAATTTCGGGTAGGTTGGATACTTCATCCCGTATTTGCTCGCCCATTTTCTTGAGATCCTTCTCGGTCAGGTCGCCGGCTAGGACCATCGTAATCACCCGCTCAGCGCTGGTTCTCAGGCTAATTTGGGGACGTTCGGCTTCAGGCGGAAAGGTGCGGATGGTCGAGACTCGATTAGTGACTTCGTTCAGCTTCTCATTTAGATCGTAACCCTCTTCGAAATCGAGAATGACCCGTCCGGTGCTGGAATTGGACATGGCATCCATTTCCTTGATGCCCTCGATGTCGTGCAGCGTTTCTTCGAGTCGCAATACGATGGCCTGTTCGATCTCCCTCGGCGTGGAACCGCGATAGGAAACCGTTACGGTAATTGTCCGGTCTGGCACATCGGGAAAGTCCTGGAGGATGATTCGATCGGTGAGGGACCAAATGCCGGCCCCGAAAATCGCGAACATTAGAAGATTGGCGGCAACTCCATTACGGGCGAACCAGGCTATAGCTTTGTACATAAATTGTGAGGTTGGGTGGCTCTAAGCTCTGTGTTGAGTCAACGAGCACTATCGAAAAGAAAACGATTAGGGGGACAATATAATTTCGAAAAATGCTTTCCGTAAACCCGAATTCGTATGCAAACTAAGGTAGAGAGAACATTTCCTGAAAAAGAGAACGGTATAGGCTCGTTAAAGTTACGTTCGGGAACGATGAGCCTCTAGGATGTACTCAAACATCCAAGGCTGAGACCTATGAAGAATAGCTGGCTCGGCTAGAGCATGGCGAGCCAAGTCTGACTATGATCTAATTGTCAGTCGTGTAGGTGAAATTCGCAAAGTAGGAATCCCATCCCCAGGCGCCGATGGATCCGGGACATCGAGTCCAATTGATTCGAATTGGTATTGAGCAGAGCCCTACAAATGGAGCTTTCTTGAGTTTGGCCTATTTGGCATTCGCTTCGCTAAGCAATCGGTTGGAAGTGGATATCGTGTAGTTGCGCATTGGTGCGTTGAAAGTGCTTTCGCCAACGATGGCGAGCGCTTCTCCCATGAGGCGTTTGGCATTCTTATCTTCAGGGCGAAGACGAATAACATGTTGGGCAAGTTGAGCGGCGCCTAGCGGATCGTCTTTACGCATTGCTTCTTTGGCCTTTGTCATGAGCACGTTGGCGCCTCCGACTAAGTCAGCCATCCTCTGCGATTGTTTGAGGGGCGACTCGCGGTGCAGGTTAAGAGCGTCGCCGTCGAACCATCCTAGATCTTGAGCATAAATGTCGCGAATCGTCCCTTTGACGCTGCCGTAGTAAGGAGCGAGGTAGTCGAGCTTCGCGAGGTGTGGAGGCAAGGCCGCGTACTCGACGAGTTCGTCGGGCGTGAGGTATTTTTTGGCTCCTTCGATGGTCTTGTCGTACACGTGTTTTAGAGCTTCATGGTAATTGGCTAGAATCTCGCTCGCGTTGTTTAGCATTGGGGTCGTGTGACCTCCTACGAGGTGCTTGGGGCCTTCCTGAGCCATTTTATCGATGCTGACGATCCAATCGCGGATCGAACGTCGAGCAGTGCCGCGAAGGGGGTATACATTGGGCCAGGACTGGTAGAAGTTATCGCCCGCGAAGACGACTTTTTGATTAGGCAGCCAAACGTAGAGTTGGTCGGCCGTTTCGCCGGGAGCGCTGACAAGGTCTATGGTGACGCCTGAGATTTCAATGCGTTTCCGGTCTTCGGAAAAGGTATGCGTGGGTTCGATACGCTGGGCCCGGCGTGGAGTGCCTGATTGACTGGAACCATCGACCATCATGCTATTGGTAGGGCGGCGCGCTGGCGGGATGGCAACGCCTACGCCGATTTTTTGCTCGGGCTTGAGGTCGAAGCCTTGCGTATTAGAGGAACGAACTCCTCCGATCAGCCCAGTCAAAGCATTGCGTGCTCCTTCTGACCCGAAATTGGATCGAGCCCAAACTTGGATGCCTTTGTCCGATTCGTAGAAGGCCGGCGCGCCATTGTAGTGATCGCCGTGGCTATGAGTGTAGATAATAGCTTTAACGGGCTTGTCGGTGATCTCTTCGAAGGCTTTTCGTACGCGGCTGGCCATAATGGGCATCTGACCGGGATCTACGATGATGATCCCGTCCTTGCCGACGATCATGGAATTTGCGGTCACTTGGTAGCCAATAGCGGTGTAGACGTTGTCGGCGACTTTAATGATCTTCGGTTCGAACATTTTGTTGCGTTCCAGAAGGCGCTGCGTGGCGTCGCTCTGGGCGTGAGCCAATTGAGCGACGAGGCCGATGGAGAGGGCAACAAGAACGAGTTTCGGTAGATCTTTGATTTTTTGATTCACTGAATGCATGGGGTTATCTTCGAGAGAGTGTATGGGCGATTTTGGCTGCAGGTTATTGGGTATTAATCCGAGGATTAGCTGCATGCGTTAAGATTGCCAAGCTTTGTTTGTATGGCATGAAGATGAACGGAGGGCGGCTATTCATGATTCCGATGAGGTGCAAATGTTTTTATTTTGAATGTTTGAAGGTGGATTGACTGACCTTTTAGGGCAATGAGGAATATCGATGAGGATCCTAGTTGCAGAGTATGAGAAGAGGCTCGCCGATAAAATCAAGAATCCACGCCATTCGAGTTGGTATTGGATTTGTCATCACAACAAGAAAATCTTCGATCGGCCTAACGGCATGAGTTGCAAATCGGTTTTCGTTCCTCAACATGGCTCTTTGTGAATATCATCTTACCGCCCATGATTGGAAGAACGCTTTCATTAAAATCGAATTCGCCGAATAGAGAGCCTTCTCAGTTAGGATCGAAAAGCGTTGGGATTCGGTGCTTGTTTTTGACGCCGATGATCGCCGCTCCTCTGGTTTGGATTATTGCTGCAATGTTGCCGAAAGTCCATTCCGCTGAAGATTTCGCTGGGAAGATCGGTCGAACGGCTGCCGATTCAGTGCCAGATCCGCTGGTTGAGGTATCCGCTCCGGAGGGGGCTCCCAATGTAGTCTACATCGTATTGGACGATACGGGCTTTGGTGACCTTGGTTGTTACGGTTCCTTGGTTTCGACGCCTCATATGGATTCGTTGGCGGCGGCAGGACTGCAGTTTAACAATTTCCATTCCAAGTCGGTTTGCTCGCCGACTCGGGCGTCGCTTTTGACGGGGCGTAATGCCCATTCCGTTGGGATGAAGGAGCTACCGGGCAATGATCAAGGTTATCCGCATACCCGGGGACAGGTGACGGCCGCCGCGGCGAATATTGCCCAGATTTTGCAACGTAACGGATTTCACACGATGCTGGCTGGCAAGTGGCACTTGGTTCCTAAAACGGAGTTGAGCGATGCGGGGGATCGGACACATTGGCCGCTTCAGAAAGGCTTTGATCGCTTTCATGGTTTCCTGTCAGGGTGGAGCGATCAGTATCGGCCGGATCTGGTGATCGATAATCGAAACGTCGATCCGCCCGAGGACCTAGACTATCATTTTTCGGAGGATATCGTAAGCCAGTCGATCAAGACAATTGGAACCCTCTTGGACGATCGGGGAGACGAACCGTTTTTCAATTGCGTGACTTTTGGAGCAGTTCACTCGCCTATTCAGGTTCCCAAGCGTTACATTGAGAAATACGCAGGGATGTTCGACGAAGGTTGGGATGCGGTGCGGGAACGACGCTTTCGCAGGCAGCTTGAAATCGGGCTGATTCCCGAGGACTCGAAGATGCCGCCTCGCAATCCAGGGGATCCCGCCTGGACGGATTTGAATAAAGTCGAGCAGGCGGTGTTTTCTCGATTCATGGAAGCCTATTCAGGCTACCTCGAACACACGGATGATCAGATTGGTCGCTTGATTGGTTTTTTGAAGAACCGGGACGTCTTCGACAATACGTTGATCGTCTTGATTTCCGACAACGGTGGCGCGCCGGAGGCGGGCATCGAAGGCAATTTCGAGCATCCCTATAGCGGTAAGCTGACGGTTGAGCAGATGTTCGATCGATTGGATGATCTTGGTTCACGAGCATCGCAGCCTCAATATCAACGCGGCTGGGCGATGGCCTCCTGCGCGCCCTTCAAGTACTATAAGCTCTGGCCTTTCAATGGAGGCGTGCGCACGCCAATGATCGTTTCTTGGCCAGAAGGAATCCGATCGCCCGGTCTGCGCGAGCAGTTTGTTGACGTAATCGATATCACTCCCACGGTACTTGATATTCTGGGTATCGCGGTGCCGGAGGAGTTCGATGGCGTCGCGCAAATGCCACTACAAGGGGCGAGCCTTAGAGGTGTATTCGAAAGCCCAGACGCGTCGGCTCCACGCGATACGCAATTTTTCGAATTGTGGGGTAGCCGCTCAATTTACCATCAAGGCTGGAAAGCGGTTGCTTTTCACAAGGACGGTACGGATTTCGATATGGATCACTGGGAGCTGTATTATCAGCCGGACGATTTTACGGAATCGAATAATCTTGCGGCTAAGCGCCCTGGTAAACTGAAGGAACTTCAAGCTCTTTGGTGGAGCGAAGCGGCCAAGAACGGAGCGCTACCTTTACTCGAAGCCCTCGGCGGACGGACTAAAAGTTACGATCAAATTTTGTTGGAAAATTCGCTGTAATTCTGGGGGCTTTCAGTGATAGGGGGTAATGTGTTCAAAAATCGGTGACAAGTTTTTCGGGTTTTCGAGGTGCGACCCGTTTGGGCCTTTGCAGAAAAGGTTGCCCCGAGGAAGCACGGCATTCATTGTTGGGGAATGAAAACCGCTTTACTCCGAGCGCTGAGAGGCTCGACCACAATCATCGCTATGATGTTAGCGATGACCGGACTTGCCGAGGATTCGGCCAAAATGGGCGCTCGCCAAGCGCTGTTCATCGGGAACAGCTTTACCTATGGGGGCGGTTCCGGCGTTCATTACTACCGAACGGACACGGTGACGGATTTAAATGGTGGAGGTAAGGGAGGGGTTCCGGCTCTATTCAAGGCGTTTACGATTCAAGCAGGACAAAATTTCGATGTGAGTCACGAGTTAATTGGCGGGTCGGGAATCGAAACTCATTTGGAAAAGAAATCGGACGTGGTCGCTCGCCCTTGGGATTTTGTGGTGATGCATGGGTACAGCACTCTCGATAAGGCGAACCCGGGTGATCCAACAACGTTGATTGCTGCTGCTAAGAAAATGGCAAAATTGCTTCACCAGCAGAATTCCGACGTTGAAATCTGGCTAGAGGCCACGTGGTCGCGGGCGGATCAAACGTATTTAGAAAATGGTAATTGGTATGGGGAAGATATCTTTCAAATGGCCAAGGATGTGCGGAGGGGCTATGATCAGGCGGCGGCATCGTCGCGGCATATCAGAGGAGTGATTTCCGTTGGGGAGGCTTGGAACCGGGCGATGGCATCCGGAGTGGCTGATTCGAATCCCTATGATGGGATATCCTATGGCCAAATGGACTTGTGGACGCACGATCACTATCATGGTGGGACCGCAGGGTACTATCTTTCCGCTTTAATGGTCTTCGGGGAGCTAACGGGGTTGGATCCCCGCTCGTTGGGACCAAGAGAGCGTAGTGCTAGCGAAATTGGCTTGTCGAGGGATCAAGCGGCCGCTCTCCAGGCGGTAGCTTTTGACGAGCTAACAGCGCAGGGGACTGCGGTGGCTGCGTTTGAGAATGTGAGTTCGCGCTGACGAACACCGAATGCGAGGCGGTGGAATCAACTAAAAAGTTAGTATTCAGAATGCTTGCATCAGGAATTGACTAAGGGAACGCGACGAATATTCGTTCTCCCCATGATACCATGTAGATCGCTCTCCTTGTTTTTAGTTTCGTTGGTCGCGCTTTTGGTAGCGGGCTGTTCAAATCCGGCTGATAAGACGGATTCCGCGATAGTCGCGGATGCAGTGGAAGGCGTAAAGGCGGTCGCCAATGCCAGTACGTACGCGATCACTGCGGGTTCGAGCTTATCATTCATTGGCTCTAAAGTAACCGGAAGCCAGACAGGCGGATTCAAATCCTTGGAGGGAACGATCGCTGTCATGGGTGGGCAGATTGTTCCGCCGAGTAAGGTGACCATTGATATGAATTTATTGTACTCGGGTAGCGATCGCCTCACGAGACATCTCAAGAGTGCCGATTTTTTCGACGTGCCGAATTTTCCTACGGCAGAATTCGCGGTAACTTCCGTTCAGCAGGCAGCGAGCGGTTTGGAAATGACAGGTAACCTTACCTTGCATGGCGTCACCAAAAGCATCTCTTTTGCGCCTGAAGTGAGCGTTACCGATTCCGAGGTTTCCTTGACAGCGGAATTCGATATTATGCGATTCGATTTCGGTATCGCCTTTAAGGGTAAGGCAGACGATCTCATTCGAGACGAAGTCGTCATTGCGCTGGACGTCAAGGCGACGGCGGAATAGCTCCCTCCATCGAGGACAATTATTAGTAGCGGCCGACCTCCGGCCGGCTACTGAATGACGAGGTCTTTCAGGCAAGTCCTCGACTTGTATTAGAATAATGACCGCTCGGAGATCGGTCGCTACCTTATTATTACTTCGGGGTTTACTGTGGCATTACGTCTTTCGCCCAATCTTCGTGTAGCTTTATAAGGTGGTCCACAAGCTTAGGGTTTTCGTCCGCGTGATCTTCGACCTCGGGGTTCGCTTCGGCGATGTTGTGGAGCGAGTAGGCCATTGTCTTTTTGTTTTTGTTGAAGGTGGCGATGAGTTTCCAGTCGCCTTCGCGCACGGCCCAGTTGTCTCTCCAGTCGAAGTGCAGCACCGAGTGTTGAGTGGGTGCGGTCGGGTTGTTGATGATGGATATCATGCTATGGCCATCGAGATGAGCTTTCGGTTTGGGGAGGCCGATAAGGTCGACTAAAGTGGGCAACCAATCCATGACCGTGATCGTCTGATCGCGGACTTCGCCTTGAGGGAGTTGTTTCGGATAGCTGATGATGGCGGGGACGCGAAGGCCGCCTTCGAGATAAGTGCCTTTGCGGCCGATCCACTTGCCCGTGAACCCGCCGCCGCC
>JABITN010000253.1 GCA_018700525.1 Opitutales bacterium | reverse complement strand
GAAAAAAACAACCAGTATCTCGCTCGAACAAAAGCGAAGTGCTTTGGATTTTGTTATTTCTTACAGGCGGATGAGCCGCTGGAACCGCTGATGCTGATCGACGACCCGGGGCCATACGTGGACGAGTCAAAGCCTCCGCCATCCGGCGGGAACTGAAGGCGAACCTCGTCAGTGTAGATTTTTACTTGGCTCTAGACTAGAAATTTAAACTAAAAAATGGTGCCCTCGCCGGGATTCGAACCCGGATTACCGGCTTCGGAAACCGGTGCTCTATCCATTGAACTACGAGGACTACCTTATTAGGAAAAGCCGCGATTCTCATTTAAGCCCAACCAATGTCCAGCTTGATTTTCTAATCAATTCGCTGGAAGTCACTGGATTTCATCTCGATAATTGAAACATCCATTACCCTATGAAAAAAAACGCTCCAATATCCCCTATCGTAGTCATACTCAATCGGCTACCGTACTGTCTATCCAGCTACGTCTCCTGTCTTCTCTTCCTGAGCGTATCCTCGAGCGCCGACAGCTCAAAACCGGAACTCACGCAACAAGACATCCTTTCGATGGTCGAAGAACTTTCCAACTGGGGGCGTTGGGGCGCTAACGACCAACTGGGTGCCATTAACCTTATCACCCCTCAAAAAAGACGCGACGCTGCCCAACTCGTTCGAGAAGGCATCTCCGTCTCCCTCGCACGCGACGTCGAGACCGAACCCGCCGCCGACAATCCCAAGCCGTTCGTCCACACAATGCTTTCCGGTGGACAGAACCTGCACGCCCAGTGGTGCTCCGACAATTACTCGGTCTCCTACCACGGTTTCGCCCACTCGCACATAGACTCGCTCTGTCACTACGTTCACCAGCAAACCCTCTACAACGGAATATCCAGCAAGGTCGTCACCCCCGAAGGCGCGACAAAACTCGACATTCACAATCTGAAAAATGGCATATTCTCCCGCGGAATTCTCATCGACCTTCCCAAACTCAGAGGCGTCAACTATCTCGAACCAGGAACCGCCGTTTATCCTGAAGATCTCGATGCCTGGGAAAAACTAACTGGGCTCAGTATTTCTAGCGGAGATGTCGTTCTTCTCTATACAGGTCGATGGGCGCGCCGGGCAGCAGTCGGCCCCTGGAGTGGCGCACAAGCCGGATTTCACGCGACATCTGCCCGGTGGCTCAAAACACGTGATATTGCAGTACTCGGCAGCGATGGCGGCAGCGAGGTATCTCCATCTGGAATCGTAGGCGTATCAAGCCCTATCCACTTGCTTATGCTCCACGCAATGGGAGTGCATATGCTAGACAATCTCGACCTGGAAGCGCTCAGCAAAACGTCTCGCGAATTAAGCCGGTGGGATTTTCTTCTCACCGTAGCTCCCCTCTCCGTTAAAGGCGGAACCGGTTCGCCTCTCAACCCAATCGCGACCTTTTGAAAAAGCGCTGCAGAATCCACTTTCATAATGCTCTCGAAATCCATCTCTCTTTTCCTCGTCATCATTTATCTCATCGAAGGCTATTACGGCTATTCCCACACGTTCGATGAGAGCCCTCGCATTTTGGACGGAGGTGACGGACGCATCGATGGCGACGGAGCTTGTACGAAACCCATGAACGGCCTCGGCGCCAACGAATGCAGTATACACATAGTTGCGGGGTCTAGCGGCAAAATTTCGAAAACGGGCGGGAAGGTCACTCTAGATCATCCGGTTTTGTTTCTTTCGCTCCTAGAGCTTGGCTCTCTCGTCATCGATGTTAAGTCCAACCAAATGGATGTCGTTTTCATAAAGGAAAAGGGTGAACCCAAGACCATTTCATTATCGTAAAGCCGCATTAGCCCTTCAGTATCCTGATGCGTAACGTTCCGCAATGAATCGCTTTAAGAAAGCAATTGGAATCCTAGCTATCCTAGCCCTCGCCTACCTCGGCGGGCGTTATATCTCCTTGCGTTGGAGTCCACCTGAAAAAACGCCTACCATCTCATCGAACCCGATCAAAGAGCCGTCTTCAATATCACAGGAATACGACACGGAGTTCTTAGAACAAACAGAGCTCCCGCTCCTCGAAGATGTTCTAACCGACGCCGACCTCGCTTTAGCTGACGAACTGCTGCTTTCCTTTAATGACCAAAATGCCTACGACCGATTTATTGCTGATGCCGAACGGGCAGGCATTACAATCATAGCCCGCAACTCCACCCTCAAAGCTTTACGCGTTCGGTCGAACAACAAAGACGAAGCAAGACATATACGTCAACTCGCTGGAGAGCAGACCGATATCGGTTTCAATTATCTCGTCGTCGTTCCTACAATCCCTCAACCGAGCCTAGTTGGAATGGCGAATCAGCCCTTCGAAAATTACGCACTCGATTGGCTAGGCGTCCCCCAGAATAATGACCAGTGGGGCAAAGGTATCACGATCGCAATTCTGGACACCGGCATCGGTGATCACCCCGTCTTAAACAACGTTCAAATAGAACGAATCTCGCTAGTCGACTCTACGGAAAATCAAGAATCCGAATACAATGGCCATGGAACAGCCATCGCCTCTCTCATCGCTGGCGACAATCAAGCGGGAATCGCTCCCAGTGCCAAATTACTTAGTATTCAAGTAATGGATTCATCAGGAAGCGGCGACAGTTTCACCCTAGCCTTAGGAATAGTCGAGGCGGTCGACCAAAGCGCTTCAATCATCAGCATGAGCCTCGGCAGCTACGGCTACAGCCCAACTCTCGAAAGAGCTATCGTCTACGCTCAAGAAAACAACGTGATCCTAGTCGCATCTACGGGGAACGACGGTATGGGCGAGATCACTTACCCCGCCAGATTCGATGGCGTCATAGCTGTAGCGGCGATTGACGCGGAAAGCCAAAGAGCCGAATTCTCCAACTTCAGCGATGCTGTTGATATCGCCGCTCCGGGCGTCGGAATCTACGCAGCCTGGGGCGAAGAAAACTGGACTAGCTTTTCCGGGACTTCAGCCGCTACTCCTTTCGTCGCAGGAGGCATAGCGGCGACACTCTCCCTCGATCCCAAGCTAAGCCCACAAGAAGCCACCAACATCGTTCTAGCTTATGCCGACGACGCCAGCGCGCCAGGAATTGACGTCAACATCGGAAACGGCACGCTAAACATGGACCGAGTCCTCAATCGCGACCAATCCGGAATCGCCGATGCTGCTCTCGCCGACTTCTACCTCGACTTCGAACAAGCAACCGAAACCACAATACCGCTAATGGTCACCGTCCAGAACCGAGGAACAGAGCCCTTGCGAAGCGTATCGATCAACTTGACTCAAAACGAAGGCCAATCCCAGCAAATCTACCTTGGCCAACTAATCGAAGACGAAACGACCAGCCACACAATTTACCTAGACCGTTCTCGCCTAACATCGGAAACCGGATACACAATCCAAGCCAAAACACGCCTCAGCGGGCAAACCGATTCTCGCGAAGGCAACGACGCAAAATCCGGGCTCCTAAAGATCCTCCCCGAAGAAGAGTAAAGCATCCATGGGGCAAGCCTCAAGGTATTCAAAAGGTAGCGACCGATCTCCGAGCGGTCATTATTAATGAAGTAGTTGAACGAAAGTAACCTTCAATGACCGCTCGGAGATCGAGCCGCTACCAAAATTGGTACCGAAGCAAGCTTTGATGTATTTACCCCGAAAGGAATAAAAAAAGGTCGCTACCAAAAAAGCCTACTCGTTCCCATCCAGAAACCGCGCTATCTCGAGCTCGTTCGAATCGGCTTCCACGACGATACGTATCTGATCGATAAAACCAGTAACCTCGAAATTCAGGAAAACCTGATGTTGATCCGAGGAAATTCGTACGAGGTCGTTCTCCGTTCGTCGACCGTGACTATTCTCATAGATCGTCTCGCTATTCCCTAAAAGTGCGTCGCTATCGTTCAAGTCCTGTCCGCTGACGATTACTCCGAGAATTCGATTATTGAACCGTACACGACCCTTGGCCTTATGACGTTCTCCTGGCTTATCGAATGCATCAAAGTGCACGAGATAGCTATTCACTACCGTTCCCACAGGAATCCTATCTTGAACGATAGTTGATCTCACAACGATTTCGCAAGCCTGCTTATCCGCAGAGGTTTCCGCGTAATATCTCTTCGCACCATTCTCGGTCAACATGCGGTACGTTCCCGGCTCTGCCAAATTAACCGCTAACTCGTCAGGCAAGGTGTAATTCAAACGCTCCGGAAACAGCATCAAATAATCGTGCTTGAAACGCCCGTTTCTCAAATCCAATGGAGCTTCATGCAAACTTTGCATCATCCCGCCAGTCGCTCGAATAAGCTCATCGCGATCTGGCGAAGGAGCAAATGAGATTGGATCGTATTCAAGTTCCAAATACGAAGGATTTTGCAGTAAATCGTCTAAACGCTCTTTAGCGATAATTAAAGGCTCATTCTCGAAATCCAAGCCTTGCTTCAAACGTGCCTCGACTTCGCCCTCCAATACATGGAGTTTCGATTCACCCGAACTATCCACTTTCAAAGCGAATTCGGTTCCGAGGTCCACAACCTCCATATCAGGCGTATCGATCCGAAATCCAATCGCTTGCTCTGGCACATTCGCCGTCAACCGACCGGAAACTAAAGCCAAATGGTCTTGTCCAAACACCTCGAACTTCACCGGACCACGCATCGAAAGCTCGACCCCGTTATCCAAGCGAATTTGCGCCTTGCCGCTTCCTAAGGTGAACAAACCAGTCTGAACGCCACGTCCCACATAGAGATCGGAATCCGATCCATTCGCCTTCAAACTTGTAACGAGACCAACATACTGCCCACGCAAATAATCCCAATTGGATTCGCCCGTCATGGATTGCCAAAGAACGAACGAAAAAGCGATCAATGCCGCGGCAGTAGTGACGCTTGCCAAAATCTTCCAAAAGCCGGTCAACTTACGCTGTTGCTCATTCTCCATTTCCAGTGTTTGGTAGTCGATCATCGTGTCGGCCATATTAGTCGGAGCGAGCAACGGCTCCTGGTAAAGCGATGCATGCATGTCGACGAAACGAATGTAATCATCCAAACGCTCCGGATTTGCCTTCAAAAGCCGATTCAGCAACTGGGCTTCCGAGTCGGACAGAGCACCATTGATCGCTCCCTCGAGCATCGACTCCCATTCCAACTGATTTATTGAGTTTAAATTCATTATGCAATAACGTCTCCCACTTGCATTTTTCCTTGGATACAGTGCATCAAAGTCTTCCGAACGCGCTGCAAAGCCTTGTAAGTCGCTTCAACCGACTTGCCCTGCGAATCGGCGATAGCGTCGACCGTTTCGCCTTCGAAGTAGTATTCCGTCAGCATCAATCGTTTTTCCTGAGGCACTTCGGCTAAGCATTCCCTCAAGTACTCGCGACGTTGATCGAGTTCTGGGCTCAAAATTTGCTGGCGAGACGCAATCTCCTTCATTAAATTATCATCGAGAAAACGATGCCAACGGCTCGATTTTTCTCGGTGTTTAAGCGTCATGTGGTACGCGAAACGAAACGCCCACGGAGCGAACGGACGAGTCGTATCGTAATCCCCTATCTTATTATAAAGGGCGATCGCCGTCTCCTGCAGCACGTCTTGCGCATCTTGAGAATGCGGCATGAGCGAGAGAATGTAGCGATAAATCTGCTTTTCATGAGACATGAACAGCTGGATAAAGCGGCTTCTCGGATCGATTTCGTTTTCGGATGACATGTGCTTGGAAGACTAGATCTTGTAATCCTATTACTGATAGCTCCCCAATTCTGGACAGTTTGAGGACGCTTCACCCAATTTGCCTAATTTCTGTCCAAGAATCAAACCCGCATCGTAATTCTTGCGAACATCGAGTGCTATCACCCCCTCGGATAACATCCAATACCTACCGATACACTCGATTCGTTTTCAGTGCCCTTTCAAAAACGGATTTTTGCCTTTATTCATAGTGTAGTCGGAAGTTACGCCTAACCCAAAATCAGTTAGTTGCTATATATGGGAATCGCTCCCAGGTCGGAAGGCCTGGTAGCGTGTTCGTTTTAAAAAGGGCCGATTAAGTGATTTAGAGGACTAGAAAAGAAATCGCTCAAATCGTTTTCAGTTCCCAACGATCTTCAGTTTCTCACCAGGTTCGACAACCGTGTTTAGTTCGATCTGATTGATGATCGCCAAATCGGTCTCGTCCATTCCATAAGGAAACTCCGTCCCGATAAAATTCGAGAAGCGATCTTGCTTCTTCGCCGTTACCACTTTCAAGCGCGTCGGCTCAATATCTCTAATCGATGCATTGCCGATCTCCCCAAAACTCTCTGAAACACTCGAAAAGGCCGACCGATACCTCTTACTTTCTTCAACTTTCGAATAGCTCAGAAAACCGAATACCTCGCCGCGATGACTCAAAAATTCGTTTCTCACCAGCATATTGCCATTGGATGTTGCGACCGAATTTTCGACCACATAACCCTTTCGCCCGCCAATCGTCGATTTGCCAAATCGCAATGGCTCCACCTTTGAGGAGGTAACGAAATTCCTAGCAGCCTCTTCAGGTGTAGAACCCTTCCCAACACTAAATACCAAAATTCCGCGACCCGCCGGATCAACCAAAGTCACCGAGCTCGCTTCTTTCTTCGCCTGCCATCCTTCAGGGATATCAAACTGGAACCCCATATCCGCGTGATAAAATTTTCCCCGCATAACAATGCCTGAGCGTGGATTTTCTCCGATAATCAACCCATCGATTTCCTTCAAATACTCCGCCTCTCCAACTTTCAGGTCCGGAAACGTATTCCCCCAATCTATCGCCAATTGCCGAATTCGCCCTTCCCGTTCCCCGGCCCCGGGATGGCTTGATTGCCAGGATGGTAAGCTCTGCCCCGACTTGGCCGAAATACGTCCTAGCGAATTGAAGAAATCCGCCGATTCACCGATCGCGTAACCAGCCTTAGCCGAATACTCAACTCCGTAAATATCAGACTCCCGCTCCGCATCGCGACCATATTTTAATGTCAGCATCTGAAAAACACTTCCCCCCCAGCCCATGAACTGATCCGCGAACTGCTCGTTACCGGTGATTCCCTGACCAATCACCGCACCGGCGACCAATCCAATTTGTCCCCACTGCTGCTTCAAAGCCTGCTGCGATGCGTGACGCGCAGCAACGTGCGTAATCTCGTGCCCAAGTACCACTGCAAGCTGCGCCTCGTTACTTAAGTGAGCCAATAATCCCCGAGTCACGTACACATACCCGCCAGGCAAAGCGAACGCGTTGACCACCGGACTATCCATCACGCGAAACTTAAATTCCAGATTCCGATAAATCTCAGGCGTACCTACTCTCCTTAAGCTACTCTGAGCCAACACGCTCTCGCCAATCGAGGTCACGTAGCTCGCCAACGCATCATCTGGATACAGGCCCATCTGCTGGATCAAGTGCGCATCGCTCGTCCGTCCAAGCTCCAACTCTTGCCGCCATGTATAGCCGTAACTCCGGCTCTCACCCGTCAGTGCGCTCGGCTCAGTCACGCAACCCGATAAGATCGCCAATAATCCCAGCAAACAAATGCTGCCCAAATAACGCTTCATCAATTTCATAATGCCTAAAAAACCGCTACCCTTTATTGAAAAATAATGCCCCAATTCCAAGCGATAAAATCAACTAGCCCGTGGCAAGATCAACCTAAAGCACGTCTTACCCTCCGCTGATTCCAGAAGGATCAAGTCGCCCTGCATAGCCCGAGCAGATTCGCGAAAGAGATTGAGGCCTAGCCCGAAGCCATCCACTTCATGATTTCAAGCGCTATCGACCCGAGTAAACCGATCGAAAAGCCGAGCTTGGCCTGCCTCCGGTATACCGTCTCCTCCATTCGAAATATTGATCCGAATCTCCTTATCCACCGATTCGCAGGTCACCTCTACCCAAGGTAACTCGTCATCATTGTACTTCGACGCATTGCCTAAAAGATTCTGCAATATCTGCGTCAAAAACGAGCGATCTGCGACAGCCGAAACATCTCCATCAGCCGTAATTGAAAACCGTATACTGGAAGATTACATCTCGTAATCTTCCACCAATTCTCGAATCAAACCTCCAAACTGCGTCGGCTTCCCCTTCACAGACAACTGCCATGCATCGGGGTGGACCCAAGAATAGACGCGGCCCTGGACCACGGGGAATGCGCGGTCACCGAGGCGGACCTCATTCAGAAGAAGGAATTTAGGTCATTTTCCATACGCATCAGCAAATAGCGGATCCGACGGACGTCGGGTTCGCTTTTTCGTTGCTCCGCTAATTGCAATCTTAGAACTGCTAAACAAACACCCCTGGACCAATGCAAAAGGTAGCGGCCGATCTCCGAACAGCTATTATTCCGACGTAGTTGAACGATTGCATCGCTCAATGGCCGCTCGGAGATCGGCCGCTACCCAAAAGAACAAAGTAGCACATCGCTAGTAGTTCGCAGGAAGAAGTGGGAAGTTTCGAGGTAATTACCTAGGGGGAAAAGCCCGTTTCGTAAACATTTTCGACTTATGAAACCGGGCATTGGAGGGCGTATTCCACTTGCTCTTTTCCGAGGAGCCCCCATGCCAGTTCCTCAAGCATGGCTCCAGAAAGTAAAGACAACTTACTTCTCAAAAAAACGCTGACCTACGCCAATGGCTATCGCGAGCTCGGCATGTTCAAAGACGCGCTCGAGGAATTATCCCAACTCACTGAAGCATTAGCTAACCGCATCGAAACCCTACAAATGAGACTCGCGATTCTCATCGATGCCAAAGACTGGGCTCCCGCGACCTGTACAGCCCAGGAACTCGTCATTCGCGAACCCAGCGATCCCGGACATCTAGTCAACCTAGCATTCGCCACGCGACGCTCGCAAACGATGGACGAAGCTCAAGCGATTCTAACCGATGCCGCTAAAAGATTTCCCAAGGTCGCGATCGTTCAGTACAATTTGGGCTGTTACGCCTGCCAAAAACAAGCCTTCGAAAGCGCTAAGGTTTTCCTCGCCAAGGCCTTTTCGATCGATCCTACCTTTCTGGATACCGCAAAATCAGACGAAGACCTACGTTCACTCAACGACTGGCTTAAATCCCTAGAAATCGCCTAAACACTCAGTCAGCTCCTAACAAGGGCAAAAGCAGGTGGACCGAGAGCTCTGGGCCCGATTACTCCAATCGCCCTATTTACCGGATCTTCTTCGTATTGATCCGCTGCACCTTATTCAACCTCGCCCGAAAGAGCTCTTCCATTAGAGCTTTGGTCTTGGGAAAGATTTGCTTATCGGCTTCGTCAAGTGTCGGAATGGGTCGATCATCCGAAATCACTGCATCTTCGCCGCGAACCGGATCTTCAGGCTCTCCGAGATAGGCAGCCATTTCTTCAAGCGAAGGAGGCGCTTCTTCGATCGTTTCCTCGCTCGGGTCGAATGGAGATTCATTCGATTCGACAGTCGGCTTCGATTCTGGAGCTTTAGCGGCAGCAACTTCTTCGATAGCTTTTTCCTTAGTCGCCACAACAGGCGGTTTAGGAGCACTCCTAGGGATCAACCGTTTTTTTTTTCGTCGTCCGGCAATCCTGCCGCAATCCCGGAAAGTTCGCGAATCAAGCCGTCAATCGCTCGCGCACGGCACTGCTCGGAAGCTTTCAAAAGCGCTACTTCGAAATTAACTTTCTCGTTCAAACCGAATTTCAATCCCGATTCGCTCTCTCGTAAACTATCGAGTAGTCGCGTCAACGATTCGGTCGTCATCGGAACACCCATACTGGAATCCGAACCACCCGCTCTCACGGCGCTCAGCAGAGACTCTCGAACACGTGACTGCAAATCGACCAATGCCCGATGGAAATCCCTTCCAGAAGAATCGAATTCGTCGACGAGGTCCAAAATCTTGCCGTGATCGCCCGAAGCAATAGCCCGAGCCAATTCAGTCGTCTGCTCGACACCCACAAGCCCGTAAACCTGCAGCACATCCGCTTCGGACACCGACGAGCCGGAAAATGCGATCATCTGATCCAAGATCGATTGCGAATCACGCATCCCACCATCCGCCATTCGAGCAATTGCCTGGAGAGCGTTATCCTCGGCCGTGATCCCCTCCTGTTCGCAAATATAAGCGAGACGCTGTTTAATCAAATCCTCGGGAATCGGCTTCAAGTCAAAGCGCTGACACCGAGAGACAATAGTCGGAAGCACCTTGTGGGCTTCGGTCGTCGCGAAAACGAATTTCACGTGCTCCGGTGGCTCTTCTAGGATCTTGAGCAAAGCGTTAAACGCCTGCGTCGAGAGCATGTGCACTTCGTCGATAATGTAAATTTTGTAGCGACCCTGGCTCGGAGAGTACTGAGCGTCGTCACGCAAATCGCGCACTTGCTCCACACCATTGTTAGACGCTCCATCGATCTCCAGCACATCCATGCAGGAACCATTCATGATCGCCTGGCAAATCTCGGAATCCGCTGGCGGATCCGTTAGAGGACCACCCTCGCAATTCAGGCATTTCGCGAACAAGCGAGCCGTAGTTGTTTTGCCAGTACCTCTTGGTCCGACAAATAAATACGCGTGGGCAATTCGATTCTGATTGATCGCATTCTTGAGGGTGCGGACGACATGGTCCTGCCCGACGAGATCGTCGAATTTCTGTGGGCGCCACTTTCGAGCAATTACCTGATAGCCAACCGAAGACATAGGGATTGGATTAACCGCAAACCTCGCGAAGAACGCAAAGATTTTCTTTAGAGACTGTTGAATAAAACACGAATCGCTCTCTCCTGTATCCTGTAGGAGCGGGTTTATCCCGCGATAGTTTCG
>JABITN010000261.1 GCA_018700525.1 Opitutales bacterium | reverse complement strand
CCCCTACAACTGATTTCGAGTCAGTCCCATTCGACCACTCTGGCACTTCTCCGTCAGAAAAGCTGGGATCAAAGGGACTCTTGGAGCCATTGCAAGGATCGAATGGCGATTTCTCGGCACCTGTTCATTGGACGGACGATCGGTTTGGATTAGAGTGAAAAGGTGATTTTTTGGCGGACGCGGGAATTAACGGTTTTGCCGGATATTTCACTAGGTTTCCATTTCGAGCTCGCAATAGAGTCGATCGCGGCTTGCTGGAATTCATGGTGCGATGATTGGATAACTCTGGGATGCGATACACGTCCGGTGTAGGTTATGACCCATTCGATAATCACCCAACCTTCGATTCTTCGGTTTTTTAAGGAGTAGGGTAGGTGGGTTCGGCTTGAAATAATGCGTGCGGTTCTCTATCTAGATCCTTAAGGTCGAAGTTAGCTAGGTCTTCGTCGGTATCCATTAAACCATTAAGGTCTGTGGCGAGGGATGTGCCTCCGACGCCTCCCATTCCTGGGTTTAGGAGATTTGCCAGTTCGTGGATTGTGCGTTTGGGCTTAGGCTTTTCGAGTTTCGGCTTCTCTAGGTCCTCTTTCTCGATCGGTCCTTCCGGAACAATTTCTATAGTGACTGGAGCAATGTCTTGGGCGGTATTGATGACCGTAGGTTCTATGTCGCCTGTAATTAGATTCGGAAGAATCTGGAGGATAGGTAGCATGGCGAAGATGGCAGCGGTGAAGGCGATAGCTAGTGCGCCTCTGCTGGCGATCGATCCATTGTACGTCTTTCGATAGAGGGTTAAAGGTGGTAGACTTATTGACTACAAGCGCAGGATACAGAAAGGAGCTTGGTAAGTTTTATTCCTGCAATTGTAGTCAATTTATTGACGCATCTATTCCTATGATTGAGCTTGGGTGTTCCGGCACAAAAAAACGGACAGCGGTTAAGCTGCCCGTTTGGAAAATTGTGTATGCGTTGACGGGATTTTACGGATTGAAATCCATCCGTTGCTTCACGCGTACCGCAACGGGTTTGCCACCTTTTCTCGCTGGGGTCCATTTTGACCGCATAATTGATTCGATCGCTGGCTGATTGAATTCGCGATGGGATGATTTAACGACTCGGGGTTTTAGGACGCGTCCGTTAACATCGATTACCCATTCGAGATCGACGTATCCGCCGATCTTCGCTTGTTTGAGCGAGTAAGGGTAGTTCGGCTCGACCTGAAAGAGAGCGCGGGGGAGTTTGTCTACGTCGCGCAAATCGAAAATCTCCATGTCACCTAGGGCGTCAATTCCGGTGTCGAAGTCGCCGAAACCGAAGTCGCCCATTGCATTTCCAGCACCAGGATTGAGGGCCATTTCCAATTGATTCAAGGTCATTGGCGGAGGCGGCTCTTCCATTTCCGGCTTATCTTGCTCTTCCTGTTCCTCTGGTGGAGGAGGTAGGTCTTCCGGTGGAGGCGGAGGTGGGGCCTCGCTAGCGTCGTTGGTCGCTACTTCACGGTTTTCCATCGTGATTTGGCCAAGAATGTGCATGGCTGGCAAAACGACGAAAATCAAGGCGGTGAATGCTATTCCGAGGAGACCGTTGGAAAAGAAATTCCCCTCCTGATTAGATGATTTGTAATTCGTGCTCATAGTAAGTGTCTCGAGCTAATTATTTACGGAATTGTTGGAGGGTGATGCTTTCGAGGCGAACGAGGAAACTTTCGTAATCGATGACTTTCTGGCGAAGGAAGTAGATAACGAAGTAGCCAGGGATCGCTAGGCAAAGGCCCATTTGAGTGGTGATAAGGGCTTCGTGGATACCACTCGCAACGATGTTGGTCGTTTTTTCCGATCCGCCAAGCGAGATGCCGTAAAAGGTTTGAAGCATTCCAAGAACCGTTCCTAAAAGTCCCATGAGCGGAGCCGTATTGACGAGAATGGTCAACATGGTGATATTTTGATTCAGGCGAGGCATTTCCGCCGTCCGAATCTCTGCAAATCGGTTTTGGATGTCGCTGAGATCCTCAACTCCGTCTTGCGAGTAGCGTATGATTTCGCCAACCTGTCCTTTAGCTTTAGAAGAGTCTTTCACCCATTCTTCGCAAACTTCCAAGGACGTCTTGCCGAAGTGTCCTTTCAGAAAGTAGAGAAAGAGGCGGGCTGCTACGTAGAAAGCTAGGAATCCCAGTATGAATAGGGGGATCATTATCCAGCCGCCAGAAGCTATAATTTCAATCGCTTGATCGAGATAAGGTTTATCTTTCATTGAGGTAAAATGGCTTTAAAACTTCTGCACAATTCGTGCGTCACTCCTGAAAGGTTAGTTCCTTGGTAAAAGGCACTAGTTAGAGGAAGCAAATTTGAAATAGCGTTTCATCTGATGAGTCAAGCGTATCTAAGCGTTTATAATGCAGGAATGCGAAAGACGGCTTTCGCAGGCTAGAATCTTTGTACTACGACTGTAGGATTAGCCAAGGTGCGAATCGTATAAATGACTGGTTTTAAGTTGGAAAACGCTAAGGTTTTGCGTCGATTGGTGTGCAAAAAAGCCTGAGACATATGAGCGTCTCAGGCGTGTTTCGGGTAAATTGTCGTCGCTTCCTCAGGAGATAGGGGGTGATGCAACTGGTTGGTTGTACCGAGCGGGTAATTCGATGATACCCATCTCGTATGCGCAACGCGTCAACTCAACTGCGCTTCGAGCATCGAGTTTTTTCATTAGATTCGCTCTATGGGCTTCGATTGTCTTAACGCTCAACTGCAGCATTTCAGCTATTTGTTTCGTACTAAAGCCTTCGGCAACAGCCTGGAGAACTTCGCGTTCGCGATTGGAGAGACGACCTTTTTTCTTGCTGGTCCCCCGGGTCAGGTGGGATTCACGTAGAAGGCTAGCTGCAATCGGGCAAAGGTAGCCGCTGCCATTGCAAACCTCTCTCATGCCTTCTTTGAGTTTGGCAGCAGAGGAGCTTTTCGCGATAATGCCATGACAGCCTAATTCGAGGAGTTCGCGAATCGAGTCCGGAGTGAAATTAGCCGATATGGCGATGAAGCGCGTTTTCGGATGTTTGTGGCCGTATTGGCGCAGGATTTCCATACCATTCAATCCGGGTAGGAAGAGATCGAAAATGACAAGATCGGGATTTTCGTCTTCGCAGGATTTCATGCCTTCTCTCCCGTCCGTGGCTTCGGCGACAACGTTCATCCCGGTGATGGAACCCGCCATGCTGGTGACGAGGTCTCTCAGCATAATTTGATCTTCAATCACGACTATGCGTGTTTGGGCTGTATTCATTGTAGGTTGTATTTGCAGGAATCGTGGAGCGAGGGAACGCTTGTTGTAGGGTTATTATCTAGGATAAATGCATAATAACTAGTAAAACATATCTATTAGTTAGATCGATGAAAGAATTTTTCGGTGCAAGTAAACAAGCGTAATCTTAAAGATTACAAGGTGACTATACAAAGCGATAGAGTGCCGTATGCCTCATTTTTGCCGAGATATCGCGTCTTTTTTGACCTGAAAACCGAAAAATGGCCAATATTCGGTTTACTGCATTACCATGCGTTTTCTGACTTTTTAACCCTTGAATTGTCGGAAACCGTTAATTTTTAAGGTTAGAAGACTGTTTTGGTTTGCCTCAAGCTAAGATGAAGGTATCCAAAAGATCTATGGCTAAAGATTCTCCAAAAAAGCCCAATGCGGCATTTATGAAACCTGTCACCCCTGATGCAGCTTTAGCGGCAGTCGTTGGTGCCGATCCAATTCCCCGTACGGAATTGACGAAAAAACTCTGGGACTACATCAAATCTAATGATTTGCAGAACCCGGAGAATAGACGTGAAATCCTTGCGGATGCCAAGCTTAAGGCCGTATTCGATGGTAAGGATAAAGTATCGATGTTCGAAATGACGAAGCTCGTGTCGAATCACGTTGTCAAATAAGGCGTACGTCCAATGAATTTCAAGACAAGCTCGAGACCCTGGTCTCGAGCTTTTTTGCGTATGAAAACAGGCTGAAATCGATTAAAACGGGCAGGTGGTCGGAGGCGAAACTCTTGATGGCTCGAGCGGCTTTTACTTTGTAGGGCTTCGGCGCTAGTACGAAGTCGAGGCCTCGAGAAGGAAAATGGGCGGGAAATGTACGTTCGTTTTGAGGATGATAGGTGTATTGTACGTGCTGTGCCGAACGTATCATGAATTGCCTTACTGCATCGCTAAAGGCTTTGGAGCCAGTATTGAAGTCGCCGCAAATAAGGGGCGGGTTGACATTATCGGCCAGATGGAGTCGCTTGATGCGTTCTAGAATGGATTCGATTTGGGTTATGCGTGTCCGTCGCGAACGAAAATCCAGGTGGAGATTTATGATGTCTATTTCTTGGCTTTCAATTTGGACTCGGGCTTCCATGAAGCCTTTTTCGCCCACGGTTTTTTCTCCGAAGGGATAGACCTCGCAACTGAGTATTGGGTGCTTCGAGAGGAAAGCGTTTCCGTAGCAAAGCGGTTTTCTTCCAAACCGGGTATTATGGATACCGTGTTCTGAGTAGCGGTAATTGGTCTCGTCTTGAATGTGTTTGAGCAAGTCGATGTGTTTGTTCCAGTGGGATGATTGATCGATTTCTTGGAACGCGACTATATCCGGCGAATGCTCGCGTATAATTAGTGCGATCTTCTCTAGATTCTTTCGAATACTGTTCGAATTATGAAACCCCTGGTAGAGAGAAAGGCCTCTTCCGTGGGCGATATTGAAGCTCATTAAGCTAAACTTCGTTGCGTTTCCCAACTCGCGCGGCATCAGGTGTTGGAAGGTACACGCTTATTGGTTGGAGGAAAGAACTAACATTCGAAGATTCCGATAATGATAAGCTTTTCGGAATATCGGATACAAGAGTAGCCAAGCATTTTCAAATAGAGTCTGAGTGAAATCGTTCGAATCGCTGGAAATTCATTTGCGGATCCCGGATCTATGGCAGCAGCAAGCCTTGGCGAGCTTGCGCCAAGGAAGGGACGTGGTGGTTCATGCTCCGACGGGAGCGGGCAAGACTCATCTGGTCGAGCTATTGTTCTCTTCGAATTTCAAGAAACAGATTGTTCACAGTGTTCCGACGCGTGCCTTGGCTAATGACAAGCTGCGCGAGTGGAAGGATAAAGGATGGCGAGTGGGGATCGTTACGGGTGACTTGTCGGTCGACGCGGACGCTCCGTTGGTGGTCGCTACTTTGGAAACGCAGAAGCAGCGATTTATCGAAGGAGAGGGCCCGGGCCTGTTTGTGGTGGACGAATACCAAATGCTGGGCGATTCGGTTCGCGGCATTAACTACGAATTGACGATCGCTATGACGCCTCCGCAAACGGGGCTGCTGCTTCTGAGTGGAAGCGTATCGAATCCTGAGGCGGTGGTCGATTGGCTGAAGCGGATGGGGCGCGATCCGGTTTTGGTGAAAACCGAAGATCGCCCGGTGCCTCTAGAAGAGGTTCGGCTTGAGGCTTTGAATTATAATCCGCCGAAAGCGGTGCGAGGTTTTTGGCCTCGATTGATGGCGAGGGCTTTAATGGGAGATCTTGGGCCGGTCTTGCTGTTCGCTCCGAAGCGTAGCGAATCGGAAAAGTTGGCCAAACACTTAGCGGCAGCACTGCCGATAGAGGTTCCACTTACGCTTTCGGCTGACCAAAAGCGGCTGGCCGGCCGGACTCTGGAGAAACTACTCGTGAAACGCGTTGCATTCCATCACAGCGGCTTGAGCTATCAGCAGCGGGCAGGACTGGTCGAGCCCTTGGCGAAAGCGGGTCAATTGCGGGTGGTGGTTTCGACTACGGGGTTGGCAGCGGGAGTGAATTTCTCGATGCGTTCGGTTTTGGTGACAAGCGGGGAGTATCAAGTCGATCACGCCCAGCAGTTGCTGAGGCCGGATGAGCTATTGCAAATGTTCGGGCGCGCTGGGCGTAGGGGATTGGATGAAGTCGGCTATGCGTTGGCGGTTTCGGATAAGCCGCGAATACGCGATGCGAGGCCATTACCCACGAAGCGCCCGGCTATTGTTGATTGGCCGAGTTTAATTGGAATAATGGCGGTAGCTTGCGATCGGGGCGTTTCTCCGTTTCAAGCAGCGGTAACTGCATGCGCTCGATTGTTTAGCCGAGAATCGGTGCCAATCGGGGTAGAGCATTCGTTGTCGAACCCAGAGGTTCCTTGCGGTTTGCAAATTGACGTATCGCGAGCTCGTTATGCTCGAGCGGACAAGCAGGAAATGTTGAATACGGCAGGCGAGTGGGAACCGCTCCCTGAAATGAGACTCGTTCCGTTGAAAGCTGTTAGACTATGGGAGGAGCAGAATTTCATTCTTTTTCTTTCGGATGCAGAAAGCGTTCGGGGTCTTGGGCCGGGTGGTTTGATCTCGATTGGGTCGAAAAACGAAAAGCGTTTCGGTAAGCGATCGGCGATTGCATTTCGGTCTCCGCGCTTGGAGTCCGTGTATTCGCTCGCTGGATGGTTTAGGCAATCAATGGCATCGCGGCGAAAAGTTGCGTTGGAGGAGATTCCTAAAAAATGGGAAGCGGACGCTTTGGCTGAGCTTGAGTTGGATGTATTGAGCGAGATTGCGGAACAAGGAGAATGCGTTCGTTCACGTCCTGAGGGTAACCGATGGGTGATTCATTTAGATCTGAGCGCGATGGAAATTCCTGCTTATCGGGATGCTGCTGGAATTGGAATCATGAACCCTCAGACGAGAGAGTCATTACCAGTGGAATGTCAGGATTGCGATCAATTGGCGTTTTGCGAAACAGCCTCGATCCGCCGTTCGCCGGCATTGGCGTGGCAGCAGTTAAATCTTGTGAAGCCGAACGGTGTTCCGACTTTAAGAGGGCGCGTGTTCAGCTTTTTCAATGGCGGGGAAGGTTTGGCTATCGCGGCGGCTTTGGAGGAGAGTAGTTATTCGGTGGATGCGATTGCGATAGATATTGCGAATTTGCGAGCTGGGTTCCGGTTCGACGATCATAGCCAATTTAGTCACCGATTGGCGCGGTCCTGTCGCTTGGCGTTTAGTGATCGCAGCTACGATGGCTATCTCAAACATGGGTTGCCTTTGCATTATGGCGAAGGCGCGGCGGAGGTGATTGCTTCAAGTTTGTCTACGCCGAGAAAGGCGCATCAGTTGTTCGACGATCGTTTGAAACCAGGAGATTTGCAGCGCGCGCGGCTGGAGTGGCAGAGTTTGTTGCGGCAGATTGTCAATGCTCCTGATTTGGACTGGGATCGCTGGCGTGAATTAAAACAGGCTGCGATGGTTCATTTGGATGAAGAGCGAGATATAATCGCATTCGATTCGCTGCCGCCATTGGAGCCTCGGCAGCAGCAGCGTGTGAGCCATCGGTTACGATTTCCGCAGATGTAGTTGACCGTTTGATACAGTTTGATTACGAGTTTAGAGTGTTTCGAGTTCCCATGTCCAGTCGCCTACGCTGGATATTCGAAGCCACGCGAAACTGGATTGGGATTGTTTCCTGGGACCGGTGATCACACCCGGGTTGAGAGTCCATGCTCTGCCGAGGTCTTCTTTGATCGGGTAGTGCAAATGGCCGAAGAGAATAGCGGTGAGCTTAGGCGGTATGCTTTGGTGGGGTAGGTGTTGGAGTTGGAAGCACAGTCCGTTGCGTTCGAGGGTTAGGCGTTCTTCCCAGTGGAAATAGGGGTCGTTGTTACCTTGGAATGTGAAGCGGTCGGCTGGGAGTTCGTCGAGTTTTTCGAGCGTCTCTGGGCGGCAGACGTCATCCAAGTGCCAGATCTCTTCGGCGGGGCTAAGTCGGTCGACGAGCGCTTCAGGAAGGTGATTGTGAGTGTCCGAAATGACGGCGATGATGAGGTCGTTCGGCATTTCGGACGGGCTCGGGCTTAATCGAATTGAATACCGTATCGTTTGAGCGATTCGCCATCGAGCTCTCTCAGGTCGGAGTAGGCATTTAGCAGATCGATCTTGGATTGGAGTTCGCTGACTTTGGATTCTTCCATGCGCTGTTGCGCTTCGAGTACGCGTCGCCCAGTGCTGAGTCCCGCATCGAATTTGGCTTTTTCCATTTCGAATTCCTGAGTGCTCAGCTCTGTCGCCAATTCTTTGATACTGGTGCCATCAATGGCGGTAGTTACTTCACGAATAGCGATGCGAGTGTCGCGCATGAGACGTTGCTTCTCGCGGGACGTTCGGGCTTCTTCTGTATCGAGTTGAATTTGGGCTTTCATGTAATTGGCCTTTTTCTCATTTAGTCCCCAAGGGATATCTAGCGAGAGGGACCATTGCCAGTTGAAGCTTTCTCTCTCGGTTACGTCGTGGTAAGCGGCGAGGGCGGACCCTTCCAGGCCGGTGAGCGCGTAGTCGCCGTTTAAATTGAGGGAGGCGAGGCGATTACGTTTGGAGCGTCGGAGCTCAACCTGGCGGCGTTGTTCCTGGTTGAGAAGAGTAAGGTAGCGAGGAGCGTTATCGATTACTTTCGTGAAGGTCGAATCGATCTCTGGCATGGGCGGATTGCCTACATCTGGAGCTTCGACGGAGAGGGCGGTCCCTAATAGTGAGTCTTCGCCTATAATCGTCAGGAGGCGATCCTGCGCGTCTTCGACGGCCTTATCCGCCCGGAGCAATCGATCAGTTGCATTGGCGACCCCCACCTTGGCCTGAAGGACATCGAGGCTGGTTGCTATACCGGTTTCTTCTTTGGTTTTGTTTTCTTCGAGTAGATCCTCAGCGAGATCGAGAGCGGCTTTTCGAACTTCGTGTTGTTCCTGGGCGAATACGAGAGAGTGGTAGGCGGCTTCCGTGGTGTTGATGATTGTCAGTACGGTAGCTTGGAAATCGAGTTGTGTTTGTTCTAAGGAGAGTTTCGAGAGTTTCCGGTTGGCTCGAGCAACTCCTGGGCCGTATCCGCTGAGTAAAGGTTGGCGTATGCTCAAGGTCGTGCTTGCATTGTAGCGTGGATTGATGGTGCTGTTGGTGGAATTCGAGTAGTTGCGGTTGAGGCGGGTGCTTAGGGATACAGTGCCGCCGGTATCAATGCTTTTCGATACAGTTAATCGATTGCTTTGGGCATTCGACTGCGGTTGGGCAGCTCCGTCGAGTCGGTCGCCGGATCGGATTTGCGTATTGAAGCTATCGGATGTCGAAACTGCCAACGATGGTTGAAATTGGGCGTTGGCTATCTCCACATCTTGTTCGGCCCGTTTGGTAGCGTTCTCGCTGATTCGAACGTCGTAGTTTTTTTCCAACGCGATGCGAATGCAGTCTTCGATATTGAGAAGGTCTCCATGGCTGCTGGCTGTGAAGAGGAGCAAGGTAGCCGAGACAATTGCGCCGCGATTAATGAAATGAGAAAGAGTGTTGAGAGCGTTCATGATTCTGTGAGCGAATTCGATTGGCTATTCCCTTGCGAGGCCAGTAGCTTGGCAAAAAGACCGATGAAAATGGCGAGGACTATTATGACCCAATAGCCGTCGGCTACGCGGGTGGTGCCGGTAAACTCGTTGGCGAGTTCTGAAGTTTGAAAGGAGCTGCTGACGAGCTTGATGGTGAATACCCATCCTGCGTGGAGAGAGGCGCATGCCCATAGGTTGCCTTTTAGAAGGAACGTCTGATGCAGAAGGATACCGACGAGAAATATCGCGGCCAGGTAGGTGAAGTCGAATTGAGTGACTAATGAAGCGATCGTTTCCCAAGCAATGCTTAATCCTTCGGCGATACCTACGTCGCCGGGAGCGATCGCCCCTAACTCGTTCGGAGAGGCTCTGAAGTGGAGAACAGCGAAGAACGCTGACGATGCTATGATCGCGCTGATTGGAGCGATGGCAGTATAGAACATTCTAAATACGAGCCCTCGGAAAACGATTTCTTCAAGGAGGCCGATCGCAATGCCAGCTAGGATCGCGTCATCGATATTTCCCAGCGCATTTGAAAAAGAGGCTTCCGGTCTGAGTTGAATGGCCCCGAGAGCGAAGGAACCTCCATAGATGATGACGATCATGCCAATACCATAGGCAAACCAGAGCCCAATGGTTGATAGGATAGGCTTTGCGAAACCAACGGCTTTAAACGAGGAGATGCGGCATTGCCAAAAAAGATAAGGGAGAAGAAGCAATACGCAGAGCCAACGAGATCTGTCGAAGAATCTTGGGTACGGTTTGTTGGCTAGGTAACCAGTCGCTTCCGGATCGAGGTAGTGAGTTATACGCCAAGCGGCTAGGCTGAGAAGCGTGGCGGCGAAAAGAGAACCGAAGTAGAGTAAAGCAAGCAGCCACAAACCTTTGAGCGAGTGATCTCGTTCGTCTAGGTTATAAAGTATATGTCGCTTTTCGCGGTCCATGCTCAGTCGAAATCGAAGAAGCGTCCCAGTATCCAGAAGAGGTTACGGTATTCTATACACCGAGCTCTGGGGTAAAATTGCGTTTGTTCGCTATTGTTTTTCGTATTCGCCTTTGCCCAGACGTTTGTAGACTTGAAAACCGGCGGCTTTAGCATCCGAGGGACTAGGCGTTTTCAGTACCTTTGCCACCGGAGCGGACAAATTTGGACAATGTTCGATCTCTTGCCCGCATTTTGGGCATTCCTTTGGGAGGGACTCCGAGTGTTTAATAGAGAGTTCGACTTCGCCTTGGCAAAGCTTGCAGCGTCCAGAGATGGGTCTGAAGCGCTGCAAAGGCATGGATAAATGGGGAGACGCTAGTATTAGTTGGCGGAGGCTAATCCGGAGCGAATAAGTTCCGCATTGGATAGCTTGCTGATGTATTGCGCGACTGCGTAACGCTCGTAGTTCGCTTTTAGCTGTGCCATGCGGCTTTCGTATTCGTCGGCGTCGGAGGATACTTCGGGAACCTCTTTCATTGAAACATGAATAATGGTCCCGTTTTCTTCGCGAATGCTGGCGTCCGAAACATCTCCTTCGTTCAGATCGGTGATAGCGTAAAGGAGACTTGTGTCGAGGCCTTCGGCTGGTTCGCGACGCGTGAAGTCTGCAAATTCGGCGACCACTAGGCCTTTATTTTCGGCTTTGGCTTTGAATGCATCCTCGTCGGAGGTTGCTTTGAGTGCAGCGGCGAGTTCTTCGCCGTGAACTGTTTTCAGGCGACGAAACTCTTCTTGGGAGTAATCTTCGATTACGCGATTTCGGGCGGTATTGAAGTGAGGGACGAATTCAGGATTTTCGTCTTGAAGGTAAAGGACGAAAGTGGATTCGCCTTCGACGACTGGCTGCGAATAGATTTGTCCTTCGCTGAGTTGATAGGAAAGGGCTACGAGGTTTTGGCTCCAATTGAGTCCGATGGGCGTTTCGTTGCGGGCAAACGCTGTGGTTTGTCTCGATTCGTATCCTTTGGTTTCTATGAGAGCTTCGATACGGTCGCGGTCAAGAGAATCGGTACCGGAAGCGTTGTCGGCTTCAACGAATGCCAATGCGAGTTCCTCAGCTTTGGCCTGGGCGATAGACTGGGCTTGTTCCAATTTATAGTCTGAGGTGACTTGGCTCTTAGCTTCTTCGAAGCTGGCTGGCTCGGTTGTTGGTTCTGCAGGCACTTCGGGTTCGCCTTTCGTAGGCTCGGTAGGCTCGGCAGCTACGGTTTTTGTGTATTTCGAAGCATTGCGAGCGAAGTAGTTCTTGAGGTCTTTTTCATCAACTACGAGAATTTCGATGAAGTCGAGTGCCTTGAATTCGATGTATGAGATAACGCGACGTGTAGGGGAGGTGTAGCGGAAGCTGTTGGCAGCGAAGAAGGTTTCGAGCTTCTCTTCGGCTGTGTCGATCTCGGGCTTGAAGTTCTCGAAGTCGAAGGTGGCGACATTGATCGTCCACTTGGTTTGATCGGCTACGAGTTCGTCAAGTACTTCGGATTCCAATACGAATCCTGGTTGGGAGAGGGTTTCATAGACGCGATTGACACGATAGTCGTCAGCGATGATTTCCGAGAGGGCTCCCTCGCTGATCTGTCCGCTTGCTCGGGTTTGGTCGCGAAAACTTGTGTAGGCTTCGGCGCTGAATTGTCCGTCAGCTCCTAGGAACATGCCAAGTTCTTGGATGTGTTCGGACAATTGCTCTCCCGTGGGTCCAGGGACGTTGTGCAAGTCAGCCAAATGGAGGGCCGCGCCGCGATTGAAGGCGTATTGGTTGAGCTGGTCTTGGTTGATTTGGGCGCTGCCGAATTGCAAAAGGGCACTGTAGAAAGCGGCGTTGAAAAACTCTTGGCGTTCGGCCTCTGTGTTGAGTTCGTTTCCGAAATAGCTTAGATTAGTCGAGCGGTTACGTCCGTCGCCAATACCGGGCCCTGCTCCTATCGTAAATACGAACGCGACGATAACGCCTGCGAGGAGTATGATGAAAACGAAACGAAAATGCTTTTGGAGATTGTTTTGAAGCCAGGAGATCATGTTAGTTCGGCGTTAAAGGAACGGCTAAAGTAGGATCGGGCCTAACTCTGTCAATGGGCAAAACAGCAATGTTCCTGCCTATTTTTAGGGGCTGAGCGGAGTGTTCGAGAGAACGCTCTTCCAGTGGAGGCGACTTTTTCTTGGATTGAAGTCCGAGAGCGTATGATCGCCGATTGTCTAGGCGAGGGTCGAAGGGTCGTCCAGGTTCGGCGAGGGAATGGAAGTGGAGTCATCGTCAAGTTCGATGATGTCTTCGATCGTAAGGTGGTTGAATGGGGTTTTATGCACTTGTTCGATGAGGTTGTGGAAGCGTTTGACGATTGGGTCGAATTCGTCGAAATGGTTTTCGTGCGGGTTTTTGCCGTGATTGTCGAATTGGCTTTTGAAGACGCTGAGTTCGATTTGATCAAGCGGTTTGGTACTTGTAGTTCTGGAAGGGTTCGCCTTTTTCGGGTGGAAGAGAGAAAACGCGATGTAGGTCGCAAAGCCGCGCTTGGCTAGCGTTGACGAATTGAACGGGGGGTTTGAGATTTTCGCGAGTTCTTTGCAGGCATCGGTGTCTAGTCCGCTTAAATGAGGAGCGATGTAGCTGATGCTTTTGCGAATATTGTTGATGACGAGATCGGGATCGCTCTTCTCAAGGGCAAAACCGGAAACCAGGATAATGATCGCTATCATCGGAATCAGTCCAATGAGAGAGCTAAAGCTTAGCGCTGCGGCACGATTGAGGAGTCGGTTTTCCTTAATCCCTGCAAAAGTGATCGCAGTCACACGTAAACCGGCGTAGGAGAAGCGTTTTTTGGCTTGTACCGTCTTCGGCAAGGTTTTCCACATCCGCTTGCGAATGCCTTCCTTGTGTTTGAGTATTTTTCGATTAGGGGAGACATGAGGTGCCAAATAGAGGGAAGTATTTAGGGAACTAGGGGCAAGATTACGAGCACTATGTAGCCTGCGAGTCCTAATGTGCCGAATATTCCGAAAGGAATTGCAGCACGGGTGAGGCTTAGGGTTGCTGTGCACAAGTAGGTGCTGATGGCTAGAACGGCATTCGAGGCTGCTAGCCATGGGTCGCCGCTAGCCAGGAAAAGAATCGAAAGCGTTCCGAGACCGATCGCAGCTCTAAATCTTACGAGCGGAAAAACTTCGGTTACTTGGAGAATAAGGAAAAATCCTAGGATAAGGTCCACGACAGCGAAAATGAGGTAGGGACTCTCCATCATTTTTAGGAAATCGGCGGCGAGAACTAGATCCAATTCTAGGCCAATCATCGCGGCGGCTGAACCCAGAATAAATAGTGTAGCAAAGCGGAGTCCGATGAAAGCGGCTTGGGCTCGTTTTTCAATTGGAGATTTGCCGCCAGGTTTATCGGAATCGCGTCCTTCAGCCTGAGCCAGCATTTGAGATACCGAAACTGACTGCTTCTTTTCCTCGGATTCGTCCGAGGTTTCATCGTCGTCCTCAGGAGTTGATTCTTCCGAGCGCAATGTGAGTTTTTTCTTCTCAGGGAAAAGGGCCTTCATGAGCTCGCCGCACTCTTCGATCGTAATCCAGGTTTCTTGGTCGATATCGTAAACGTAGGCGTCTCTTTCAACCTTGCCGGCTTCGAACAACGAACTGAGTTGATCGATATCGTAAGGACCCTTTGCGTCTTCGTCGCCTTCTCTGCGTATGTAATACTCGCGCATCAATTGAAACTACGGGTTATGAGTCGTTCTCTTTGAGTGAAAAGTCAAGGATGGGGGACTTGGAGCACCTTGATCTGGCATTTTACGCTTCGTGCCTCGGAAATGGCCGAATTCCATCCTTAACTACATACGTTTTAAGGTCTTGATACCAAGAAGGGAGAGGCCTGCTTCAAGGGCTAGTAGAGTCCGTTGGCAAAGAATGATTCGACGCGCTTTTTGGCCAGGGTCCTCGACGATGACTTTGTTGGCATTGTAGAAGCCGCTGAAGGCCCCTGAAAGCTCGTAGAGATAAGTACTCAGCATGTGGGGGCGTAGCGTTTCGATCGTGACTTGGAGAGCTCCGACGAATTCGAGAATTTTTCGGGCAAGCGTCATTTCTTCGTCCGTCTCGAATGGCGATGCTTTCGATTCCAAATCGGTTAATTCCGTCGGATCTATTTTCCGGAATATGCTTTGAATGCGACTAGCTGCATAGAGCAGGTAGGGAGCGGTGTTGCCTTCGAAGGCGAGTAGTTTATCCCAGGAGAAAATGTAGTCGCTCGTGCGATTGGTCGAGAGGTCCGCGTACTTAATCGAACTGACGCCGACTGTTTGGGCAATATTTTCAAGTTCGTCTTCGGGGAAATCGGGATTTTTCTCTTTGACGATCGCGTAGGCGCGTTCAACGGCCTCGTTGATGAGGGCTTTGAGGCGTATTGGATCGCCGGATCGCGACTTGATGGGCTTGCCGTCGTCGCCGTTGATCTTTCCGAACATGACGTGATTGAAAATAGGGCGCTTGCGGCCTGTCTTTTCAAACCATTTGGCGGTGGTTAGGTCGAGTTGCTCGAAGTGATCCTTTTGGCGGTCGTCGGTTACTACGATCACACGAGTCGCTTTGAAATGCTCGTGACGGTAGAGCATGGTCGCCAAATCGGTAGTGGCATAATTGCTGGCCCCATCCGACTTTCGAATGATGAAAGGCTGCTCTGCGTAGCGTTTGTGTTCGGGATGAAAAACTACGAGCGCTCCTTTACTCTCTTCGGCAAGGCCGCAGTCTTCGAGTTCTCGATACACGGCTGCTACTTGGTCGCGGTAGAAGCTTTCGCCGAGGTAGTAGTCGTAGGTGACATCGAGCTGATCGTAAACTTCCGTGAGGCCTTGGATACTTAGTTCATTGACGCGTTTCCAGAGAGCGATCGATTCGGTTTCGCCAGCTTGGAGTTGAACGAGCTCTTGTCGGCATTCCTCGAGAACGGATTCGTCTTCATTCGCTAGATTGCTACCAAGTTTGTAGAGGCGCTCGAGCTCGCCGAGCGGATCGTTCTTGAGAGCTTCAGCGTCTAAATGAACTTTGTAGGCGTAGAAAAGCTTTCCGTAAGGAGTACCCCAGTCACCGATATGATTGTCGCGCGTGACCTCGGCGCCGCAGTATTCGAGCAATCTGCAAATTGCTTCCCCGATCACGATGGATCGGATGTGCCCGACGTGCATCTGCTTGGCTGTATTCGGAGAGCCGTAGTCGACGACGACTCGCTCGCAGGCGTAAAGGCGAGACGCGGATTTGCGGAACGCGTCTTCGCTCGAAAAGGCATTGAGCCAGTTCAAGAAAAACTCAGGCTTGAAGCGGAAGTTGATGAACCCGGGGCCGGCAATGCTAAGATCGGCTACTGTAGATACAGCGTCGTCGCTTTCGAGGGCAGCAACCAGTTTCTGAGCGATTTCGCGAGGATTGGTCTTCAGGCGTTTGGCGTAGGGCAGCGCTCCGTTGACTTGCATATCTCCAAATCGCGGGTCGGCAGGTCGGACGTCAGCCGAAAAGGCTTCGGTATCCAAGCCAGCCTGCTGAGCGGCTGCTAGGGCACTTGTTTCTATACGTTTCGCTACGTCGAACCATTCCTCCATAAGATGGCGGTATAAAAGGGCGATAGATCTTGCGAGCAAGCTCTGATTCCAGATGGGCGCTATAATCGGCTCGAATTTGGCTAATCGGGAACCGGACGAAGAGAACTCATAGTTTGGGAGCGAGAGGGTCGGGATTCTGCGAATAATTTGATCGGTCTACATTGTTAAGGGTAATTAATTATTTAATTAATTCTTAGCACTTATCTTTTGCTGAATTGAGGGGCTTGACACGTGTGGCATAATAGGGCTTTCAACATTGGCAGGCGCTCAGGCGAAACGCGAATATGCGGTACGTTTAAATCTCTGTTAGTTGATTTTGAAATAGTACTGAGCGACTTGGAATGCCTGAACTGATTTAGGCAACTTTGAGGCGTTGGGTACAACTCCGTGTTCATAGATATCTCCACACATACAAGATGGTCAGAAAAACCTTAAGCACTCGTAGATTCATCAAGCCGAGCTATGCCTATCTCATCGAAAAGAAACGCGATGGGCAGGAATATACCAAAGATGAGATCCGCTACATAGTAGATTCGATTCTCGAAGGAGATATGCCTGATTATCAAATGTCCGCAATGGCCATGGCGATTTTCTTTCAAGGCATGTCTGCTCAGGAAACGGCTATTTTGACTGAAGAGCTGATGCTTTCCGGCGAAGTGATTGACCTGTCTCACATCGCAAAGCCGAAGATTGATAAGTATTCAACCGGAGGAGTAGGTGATAAGACTTCTTTGGTTTTGGTGCCTCTGGCTGTGGCTAGTGGAATCGTTTTGCCTATGATGGGCAGCGTTGATCAGGATTTCGCAGTCAGTGCCCTGGATAAACTGAGCGCCGTTCCAGGCTTCAATCCAAATATGGAGATTGAACCGTTCATTGCACAGCTCGAACGAATTGGCGGGGCAATGGTGCGTCAAAGTCCGGAATTGGCTCCAGCCGATGCCAAGCTTTACGAACTCCGCAAGAAAACGGGAACGATTCCGAGTTTGCCGCTTATCACCGGAAGCGTCCTTTCCAAGAAACTTGCTGAAGGAGCCGAAGGGCTCGTGATCGACGTAAAGTGGGGCAATGGATCTTTCATTCGCGATCTGGAGCAGGCGAAGCAATTGGCTCGTTCCATGACCCGCGTAGGGCGATCGATGAAGCGTCGTTGCGTTGCGTTGGTTACCGATATGAACCAGCCGTTAGGCGACACGGTCGGCACGGCTCTCGAACTGAAGGAGGCTATCCAGCTTCTTAAGGGTGAAGGTCCGGAAGATTTGAAGGAGCTCGTATTGAAGCTCGGTATGGAAATCGTAAGACTCGCTGGCGTAGCGGGATCGACTCTTTCCGCTAAGCAGACGGTGCAGCGTCATCTCGAAGATGGGACGGCGTTGGAGAAATTGAAGGAAATTATTGCGGCTCAAGGTGGAGATACCAGCTACATCGATGATCCAGACAAGTTCCCGACTGCTCAGCATATTCGCAAGTTACCAGCTCCGAAGCGTGGTTATGTGCATACGATTAACGCATCGCAAATAGCGAAAGGCGTTCACCTTCTCGGTGCGGGCGCCGATGAAAACGGTGTGATTGATTTTGCTGTTGGCGTTTCGGATATCAAAAAAGTGGGTACGCAAGTGAAGCAAGGCGAGCCGTTGATGATGATTCATTACAACGACGAAGCGAAGCTCGAGCAGGCACTGGAGTACTTCAAGGCGGCTTATCGTTTGGCTCCTAAGCGGCCGACGCCTCCGCCGCTCATCGTGGAGCGCGTGGCGTAGCTAGTCCGCAAGTAAAGTGTTCTCGAAGCTGGCTCTCTTAGTGAGGGGCGGCTTTTTTCGCACTTGGACGGGGGTGGTTTGGCATTCGCTGCAAAAAACGTGCCTGCAGTGGATTGAGGCGCGTATTGAAAATTGATCCGAGGGCTCGACAGCTAGCTTCTGCCTGAGTAGCTGCGGTCGCTGGTGTTTACTTTGATCGTCTCGCCTTCCTTGATGAAGAGCGGAACTTGAACAACCAAGTTGGTTTCCAGTGTAGCAGGCTTTTGCACGTTGCTAGCGGTGTCGCCACGGATGCCTACGGCCGATTCGATGACTTTGAGCTCTACGGTTGAGGGTAGGATTAGTTGAACGGGTTTGTCGTCGACGAAAAGTATTTCGTATTCGGTATTCGGTACAAGAAAGGGGATCGCTTCTTCGAGCATGTCTGGATCAAGTTCGAGCGAGTCGTAGGATTCGAGATCCATGAAAGAGTATGTGCCGCGATCTTCGTAGCTGAACTCGAGATTTTTGCGCTCGGTCATGAGGACCTCGACCTTCTCGGTGGACTGGAATCGTACGTCGCCTGACCGCCCCGTGGTGAGATTGCGCATTTTCGTTTGCACGACGGGTTGTCCTTTTCCTGGGGTACGGTGATGCGATTCCAGGATGAGGCAAGAGTTGCCGTTGTAGTTGATTACGTTACCTTTTCGAAGGTCTAGAGCAATGGGCATGATTCGATTATTTATTTGAAAGGGTGTCGAAGTAGACGCTTATCCGATGGCTGTCAATAAGAGGGTTTACCTGGTTCTTTGGGGAGCATCTATTGCTTGTCATTTCATTTGATTGCTGACAGTAAGCCTTCCTCATGAAGCAGCGCTCCATCTTGAGAGAAGTTTCCATCAGCGGTCCCGCATTGCATACAGGCGATAATTCACGTCTGACGCTCAAGCCGGCGCCGATTAACCACGGAGTGACGATTCGCCGCGTGGACTTGCATGAGAAACCAGAATTTCGGCCTCACATTTCCCAGGTAGGCGATCTCGTACGTAATACGACCTTGAATGTAGGTCATATGAAAGTGCATACGGTAGAGCATGTGATGGCGTCTTTGCATGGCATGGGAATCGACAACGTGGAAATCGAGATGGACTCTAGCGAACCTCCGATCATGGATGGCTCGGGGCGGGCGTATGTAAATATGATTCTCGAAGGAGAGCCGGTTGAGCAGGACGCGGATCGCGAGTGTTTCGTTTTGGATAGGCCGATTTCGGTTTCGAAGGGCAATTCTTCGCTCATCGCGCTTCCTTACGACGGCTTTAAAGTTACCTGCACTTCGGCTGATGATCGAGGAATTCACACGCAGCACCTTGCGTTGGATATCGATCCTGAAGTTTTTTCCACGCAGATTGCGGCGGCGCGTACTTTTACGGTCTTTGAAGATATCGAAGAGTTGATAAAGCTCGGTAAGATCAAGGGCGGCAGTCTTGAAAATGCGATTGTTTTGAAGGGCGATAAGATTCTCTCCAAGGAACCTCTGCGATTCGAGGACGAATTGGTGCGTCACAAGATTTTGGATGTGGTGGGCGATTTGTTCTTATTGGGCAAACCGATCAAAGCGCATATCATTGCCGTTCGCCCGGGACATGCTCTCAATTCAGAGCTGACGAAGAAGCTCCACGAACGGTTGGATGAATTGGAGAAGGGCATTGCTCAGAAGGCTCCGAAAAAGAGTCCGGTGATTATCGAAACGGAAACCGAACTCGATATTCGACGCGTTCTAGAAACGCTACCGCATCGTTATCCTATGTTGATGATAGATCGCGTGCTTGAGTTTCGCGGTGACGATGAGCTGACGGCAATCAAGAATTGCACGATTAACGAAGAGTATTTCCAAGGCCACTACCCAGGGCAGCCTATAATGCCGGGAGTCTTGCAAATCGAAGCGATGGCCCAAGCTGCTGGGATTCTCATGTTGCGGGTGACTCAGAATGAAGGCATGACCGCGGTGTTCATGAGTATCGATAAGGTGAAATTTCGGAACAAGGTAATACCGGGGGATCAGCTTAAGATCGACGTTAAGCTCGTCAAAATAATGCGTGGCAAGATTGGAACTGCGGTGGCGACTTGTAAAGTAGGCGATAAGGTGGCTTCATCCGGCGAGCTGAAATTCATGCTGGTGGACAAAGAAACGGAATTCTGAATTTCGAAAGAGAGAAGATTGCTGGCTTATGGCGACTAATATTCATCCTTCGGCGATCGTCGACCCTCAAGCAGAGTTGGGCGACGGTGTATCTATCGGTCCTTTTTCTGTAATCGGACCGGATGTGAAAATCGGAGCGAATACAAAAATCTGGCACCAGGCGAATATCTGGGGAAACACTTCCATTGGGAGTGAATGTGAAATCTATCCCTTCGCTAGCATTGGGATGCAGACCCAGGATATGAAGTTCAAAGGTGGAAATCCGGGGACTCTGATTGGCGACCGGAATGTGATCCGTGAATATGTATCCATCAACGCGGCAACGAATGATGATGAGTATACGGAAATTGGGGACGATAATTTATTTTTGGCTTATTGCCATGTCGGGCACTGCTGCAAGATCGGGAATCACTTGATAGCGAGCAATGGTGCGACATTTGCGGGGCATGTCGTCGTCGAGGATCATGTTGGAATCGGCGGAGGTGGTACTGCAATACATCAATTTTGCCATATCGGGCAGTATTCGTTTATTGGGGGCTGTGGTAAAGTTGAGCAGGATATTCCTCCGTTTATGCTTGGAGATGGGCATCCAGCTAAAATCCGAATGTTCAACAAAGTAGGGCTCGAACGGAACGGTTTTGATAAGGACCAAATTCAGACGATCAAGCAGTTGTTTAAGCTGTTTTACCGTCAGGGGCTAAATCGCCAGCAAGCGATTGAGGCGATTAAAGGCAGCGATATCGCTGCTAAAGCGGAAGTGAAAACTTTTGTCGCGTTTGCGGAATCCTCGGAGCGTGGATTGGCGGGCGGGTCCTGAGATGTTCGTATTCGTAGAATAGATACTTTAGTCTTTTTTCTGAATGCTTGGTCCATCTCTCCATTCGGGGCTGATGAGCATTGAGCGTGGGAAATCAGGCGATCCGAATTCGTTGTTGTGAATTTGGCTGATGACCATGTCTACGGCGGCTTCGCCGGTCATTTCGTTGCGCTGGTGCATACCGGCTATTTCCGGTTGGGTCGCTCGCCACTCGAGCTGAAATACTCCAATGTCGCCTGGGATGGAATAGCCGAGTTCATCCAGCCAGTGGATAACAAGATTGTATAGCGTGAAAAGAGCGTCCGGTTTGTAGCGCGTAAGCCATCCGGTAAACGCTCTCAATCCCGCGGCAGTTTCGTTGACGTTAAGAAAAGGAGGAATTCGGTTCTTTTTGGGGAGCGCTTGTTGGCCGATCAAGTAGCCAGCCGAAAAACGACGTTGGACGAGGAGATCGATGGTTTCGTCGATGACGAGCGCTGGGCGGCGGTAGCCGTATTCAATTGCTTTTTCGACGGATTGAAGGGCGAGCGTGTGGTGGTCGACGCAGCAGTAGGAGAGAGTGGGGCGCGTTGTGCGAACGCCTGTTGCGACGCAAGCGAAGTGTTGCCAAACGGATTCGTAGTTTTCTGGGAGAACCGCTGTATCCATTAGACCCACTAAAATGAGACCTTTGATGTTGCGTGTTTTAAGGATGCGCAGGAGCCGCTTGGGGGTGAGGCTCTTGTCGTGTAGCCAGAAGGTGTCGAAGTCGTATCCGAGCTGGGAAGCGCGCCGTTTACAGCCTTCGATATAGGTAGGAATTGTTGGGTGTTTTGTGAATGCTTTAGGGTCTGCGTTGGCGTTGATCAATGCCAGCTTGGCTTGGAATTTTGGCGTTTGGTTGGCCCTTAGTTGAGCCATTAGGTGGGATATGATCGCGTTAGAGCGGTACCCCATTTCGTTCGCCGTTTTTTGAATCTGTGCTCGAGTGCTTTCCGGGATTTGCGGATTGTTGCGGAGCGCCAGGGAGATCGTATTCTTGGAATATCCCAATGCCTGAGCGATATCTTGTAGGGATACTCGACGCTCCATTCAAACTTGAGAAGGTCTCTGCCTGAGATTACTGTCAAGTAAACAAAAGTTTTTACTTTATAGGTGGAGCAATCTAAAAGAGAATCTCAACCTGAGAATAGTTCATATGGCATATACGATAGGAGTAGATTACGGTAGTAATTCGGTTAGGAGCATTGTGGTACGTTGCGCCGATGGAGCTGAGGCAGGTGCTTCGGTGTATAATTATCCTTCAGGGGAGATGGGAATTCTCTTGGATGCCAATGATCACAACTTGGCGCGTCAGCATCCAGGCGATTATGTTGCGGGTTTGGAGTCGACGATTAAAGAAGCGATTGCCCGAGCTTCAAAAGCGGATTTAGATTTTTCTCCTGATAAGGTGATCGGTATTGGCGTGGATTCGACTGGATCAAGTCCTATTCCGGTTGATTCTCAAAACGCCGCTTTGGCGATGCAGGATGCGTTTAAGGGAAACTTGGCTTCAGAGTGTTGGTTGTGGAAGGATCACACAAGTGTTGAGGAAGCGGCCCGTATTACGGAATTGTGTCGCGAGTTTCGTCCGCAGTATTTGGCGAAGTGCGGGAATACTTATTCTTCGGAATGGTTTTGGGCCAAGCTTTGGCATTGTCTGAACGTTGCGCCGGACGTTTTCGATGCCGCATATAGCTGGGTGGAATTGTGCGACTGGGTTCCGTCTTTGCTCGGAGGCGTTTCCGATCCGAAGGCGGTTAGACACGGGATTTGCGCAGCGGGTCATAAGGCTTTTTACGCGGATGATTGGGGTGGTTTACCGGACAAGGAATTTCTGTCGATGTTGGATCCGAAACTTGCGGACTTACGTGATCGGCTTTACGAAAAGGCTTACGATGCGAGCGAGAAAGCCGGCGAGCTTTGCGGCGAATGGTCTAAGCGGCTGGGATTGCCTGAGGGCATTGCAATCGCAATGGGAGAGTTCGATGTTCACTATGGCGCGATTGGGGCGGGAGTTGACGAAGGTACTTTAGTCAAGGTGATCGGGACTTCGACTTGCGATTGCGGAGTGGTTAAGGCGAACAAGGAAATTGCGGACATTCCAGGCATTTGCGGAATTGTTAAGGGAGCTATCTTGCCGGGCTACTACGGAATTGAAGCAGGGCAGTCCGCGGTGGGCGATATATTCGCTTGGTTCGTCAATCACGTTTGTAAGGGAGATGACGATACGCACGTTCGTTTAACGAAGGAAGCCGATGCCTATGCTCCCGGCGGCGTTGGCCTTTTAGCTTTGGATTGGAACAACGGAAATCGCACGATTCTCGTCGATCCGTTGTTGGCTGGCGTGTTGCTTGGCCAAACGCTGCATACGACTCAGGCTGAAATCTATCGCGCATTGATTGAAGCTACGGCTTTCGGTGCCCGCATGATTCTTGAGCGGATCGAAGAGTACGGTGTTCCTGTCAATAGAGTTGTCTGCGCGGGAGGGATCGCTGAAAAAAATCCGATGCTGATGCAGATTTATGCCGACATAACCGGTCGTGAAATGTTGATCTCGGGAAGCTCGCAAACGTGCGCGCTCGGATCGGCGGTCTCAGCTGCGGTACTGGCTGGTTCGGAGAAGGGCGGTCATGCCGATTTCGAGACGGCTCAGGCTAAGATGACGCGGCTTAAAGATGTCAGCTACAAGCCGAATCCAGAAGCCCAAGCGGTTTATAACGAGCTTTTTGTCTTGTATACGAAAATTCATGACGCGTTTGGCGGTGTGAATATTGAGGACTTGGGGGGCATAATGAAGGACCTGCTTGCTATCAAGGAACGGGCTCGCACTTAGCTTCGAGTCTTGGTTTACTTTTTCGAATTAAATCTACGAAATGAATAATCACTCCAATTTCGAGCTTTGGTTCGTTGCTGGCTCTCAGCACCTTTACGGTCCGGAAGCCTTGAGCACAGTAGCAGCAAATTCCCAAGATGTCGCTGAAGCTCTCGATCGCTCTGCGAGCATCCCCACCAAGGTGGTATTTAAGGCGGTGGGCGAAACGCCGGAATCAATTCGAGCGATTTGCTTGGAGGCGAACAATGCTCTGAATTGCGTAGGCTTGATTATTTGGTGCCATACATTCTCGCCTGCCAAAATGTGGATTGGCGGATTAGGTGCTTTGAATAAGCCGTTCGTTCATTTGCACACTCAGTATCATCGTGATTTGCCATGGGGCGAGATCGATATGGATTATATGAACCTGCATCAAGCGGCTCATGGGGATCGTGAATTCGGGTTTATATGCTCGCGAATGCGCTTAGAACGCAAAGTCGTAGTGGGCCATTGGCAGGATTCTGAAGTTCATGATCGAATCGGAGCGTGGTCCCGGGCGGGGATTGGTTGGCGTGCTGCTCAGGGAGCAAAGATTTGCCGCATCGGGGACAATATGCGCGAGGTGTCGGTAACTGAAGGCGATAAGGTGGCTGCGGAAGTGCGATTCGGCTATTCGGTAAATGGATACGGTGTAGGAGATGTCGTTGCATTTGTGAACGAGCAGAGCGATGTCGATGTCGATGCGCTTTGTGTGACGTATTCGGATGAATATGATGTGGTTCCTTCATTGTCGAAGGGTGGCGATTCCCATGAATCGCTGCGCGACGGAGCGCGAATCGAGTTGGGCATGCGAGCGTTTTTAAACGATAAGGGAGCGTCGGGCTTCACGACGACATTCGAGGATCTTCATGGGCTCAAGCAGTTGCCGGGGCTTTCCGTGCAGCGTCTGATGAAGGATGGTTATGGTTTCGCAGCCGAGGGGGACTGGAAAACTGCAGCTTTGGTCTACATTATGAAATCTATGGCTGAAGGGCTGGATGGAGGCACATCTTTTATGGAAGATTACACGTATCACCTCCAACCGGAGAATAATTTGGTCTTGGGTTCCCACATGCTAGAAATTTGTCCTTCGATAGCAGCGAAGAAGCCATCTTTGGAGATTCATCCTTTAGGAATAGGCGGCAAGGAAGACCCGGTTCGGCTTGTTTTCGATACGCCTCCTGGTCCGGCGGTAAACGCGACGATCGTGGACCTTGGTAACCGCTTTCGAATGGTGGTGAATGAAGTCGATGTGGTGGAGCCGGAAGCTCCGTTGCCGAAATTACCCGTAGCTCGAGCAGTTTGGAAACCGAAGCCTGATTTCAAGACTTCGGCAGCGTCATGGATATACGCGGGAGGCTCGCATCATCCAGTCTTTAGCCAAGCTCTAAACTCTGAGGTTTTACAGGACTTCGCTGCGATTGCTGGAATCGAGTTGGTGAGTATCGATCGGTCGACGAATGTAAATGAGCTTCGCAAAGAGTTGCGATTCAATGATGCGTATTATCACATGAACCGTGGATTCTCGTTTGCGGGATGAACACCTGAATTACTATGAGCGAATACCAAGCCTTAAAGGAAGAGTGCTACGAAGCGAATAAGCAGCTCCCCGCTTTGAACATCGTGGACCTGACATTCGGGAATGTTTCGGTAGTGGATCGCGATCGCGGTGTGCTAGCGATAAAACCAAGCGGCGTTGGGTACGGTGTTTTGAGGCCGGAGGATATCGTCGTTTTGCGTCTCGATGGGAAGCCTGACGAAAACCATATATTGGATTTGGAGGCGTTGACGGTCGAAGGCGAGTTTCGTTCATCATCGGATACGCCAACGCATATGCGATTGTATCAAGCGTTTGGCGACATAAAGTCAGTCGTGCACACGCATTCGCGAAATGCGACTGCTTATGCTCAGGCCGGTCGTTCGATCCCTTGCATGGGCACTACGCACGCGGATTATTTTTATGGCGAGGTGCCGATTACGCGTACGATCAAACCGGAAGAGATCGAGCGTCACTACGAATGGGAGACGGCAAATGTGATTATAGAGGCATTTCAAGATATCGATCCGAACCAAGTGAATGCCGTGCTTTTTCATGGGCACGCTCCCTTCGTTTGGGGATCCAGCGGCAAGAAGGCGGTCGAGAACGCCTTTGCGTTGGAGGTCATCGCTGAAATGACGATGAAGGCACAATTGCTCAACCCTGAGGCCGGGTCGCTTTCTCAGGCTCAATTGGATAAACACTATTTGCGAAAGCATGGCGCCAACGCGTATTACGGACAGAAGTAGGGTTTCCGGGCGCCCTATACGCCTCAGTGGCTCAAACAATAGGCATTGAGTTTTCGCTTTCCGTGTTTCAGCTTCGGCTGAAATTGGATGGGTCAACCTTCGGACAAAAATGTTTCTTCTTGGTTCTTCGAGCTTTCGGACTCGCTGTCATCGGGTTTCGAGGCCTCGGAGGCGATTGGGTTGGCTGACGGGATTCCGAGAAGAATGAAGGATTCGCTTATCGCCCGTTTCGAAGGCGGCTCTAGTTGGAGCGATGCGCTTGCGGTGGAATGCAAATTTTTAGAGAGTGGAGAACGTTCCATTCTTTATGCTGCCGAGCAGTCTGGATCGCTTCCTGAAGCTTTTAAGGAATTGGGTGGGTTTCGCAAAGAATCGGCGAGCTTTAAAAGTCGAATTCGGTTTGCGTCGATTTATCCACTGGTTTTGCTGCATTTCGGAGCGTTTGTTTTTCCGACTGATTATCTTTGGAAGGGAGACGTTGAGGCTTACCTTGTCGCGGTTGGAATGATTCTGGTTCCTTTTTGGTGTGTAGGTTTGTTGTTGGCGATCGGCTTTAAATTGTCGCCGGGATTTAAGAAAGGCCTTCAGCTCTGTATACCGATTGTTCGAGGATTCTCCATGAATAGAGATCTTGCCCGGTTTTGCCGTACGTTTTCCGTGTGTATCCGTTCGGGCATGTCAATCGATTCGTGTTGGCAATGGGGGTTGGACGCTGCTAATAGTATCGGACTGGATCGTGATGGGGCGGGCATAATTCGGGCGATTAAATCGGGGCAACCGGCTAGCGAAGCGATTCCTGAAAAGGGAGCCTTCCCGCGGGAGTTACGGCAGCTCTACAACGTAGGGGAGCGCACTGGTGCATTGGATGAGAATATCGAGCGCGGCGCGGCGTTGTATTCGAGCCAGGCTCGAAAGAAACTGACTCTTGCGACATTCGTCTACCCGCAGTTACTGTTTGGGCTGATCGCGTCGTTTATCGCAGTGAAAGTAATCTTGTTCTATAAAGGTTACTTCGACGGCCTCCTGAAAATATTGGAGTAGCTAGCGGCAGGATTCGCAAACGCCGTACAGTTCGAGAACATGGGTGACTTCCGAGTAACCGAGGTCGGAAGCCAGCTTTTCGAGTTTTAGGACTTCGCAGGTATTGAGTTTTTCGGTGCGATGGCACTTACGGCAAATGATGTGATGGTAATGGTGTTGCTCGGCGTTTAGCTCGAAGAGCGATTTGCCTGATTCGGTGTGGATGCGATTGATTATCCCCGCTTTTTCAAAGGCTTCCAGGTTACGGTAGATGGTAACGAGATCGAAAGCGTCGGCACCTAGGGACTCGTGGATTTCCTCGGCTGAATGCGGTTTCGCGAGGCCGACGAGCAATCGAAGAAGGGCTTTTCGAGGCTCGGTGATGCGCAAGCGCTCTTTTTTGAGGCTATCTAGGGACGAATCGAATTTGCGCTCGGAAGTAGTCATTGTGCGGTTAGTATGCAGCGAGTTCTCGGAAGCTCAACATTTTTGCGGGTATTTGTCGCCTAGTCTTGAACTCGAACTCTAATTGCCTTTTGTGGTGCTCCTAAGCCTATGTTTCAAGGAAATCGTATCTTGCGTTGGATTTATGTGTTCGTGGTCGCCGCGTTCACGCTTTTTGCGTTTAGCGTAATCTTCAAGAGATTTTTCGAAGAATCGAGAAGCGCGTCTATCGTCGCTGCTCCGTCTGCGGAAATGTCAGGCGATTTGCTTGCATACGAGCGAAATACGATAGATGTGTTTCAGCAAGCCTCTTCGGCGGTCGTATTCGTTCATAACCTACAAAAACGAAGAGAGTTTTTCTCCTTTAACGTGACGGAAGTACAAGCGGGTACGGGGTCTGGTTTTCTATGGGATGGCAAGGGGCATATCGTCACGAATTATCATGTCGTTCAAGGGGCGACTCGAGTTGCTGTTACGCTGATCGACGGCAAGACCTACAATGCGGATATCGTTGGGGCCGAGCCACGCAAGGATATGGCGATTTTGAAAATCGATTTGCGCAAAACCAATGTGATCCCTTTTGGCGAGAAGGTATCGAATTCCGCTGAAGTGTTGGTCGGGCAAAAGGCGATAGCGATCGGTAATCCATATGGACTGGATCATACGTTGACCGTTGGGAACGTTTCAGCTTTGAGTCGCAGCATGCCTTCAGTTATGGAGGGAGTGACTATTCGCGATATGATTCAAACGGATGCGCCTATCAATCCGGGCAATTCCGGCGGGCCGCTTTTGGATAGCCGAGGACGATTAATCGGGATGAATACGATGATCCTTCGAAACTCGACTGGCATTGGTTTTGCGGTGCCTTCCAATACGATAAAACGAATCGTGAATCAGATTATTCAATACGGACGGCCTGTGCAGTTGGGTATTGGTATCGAAATCTTCGAGGACCGGATAACGCAATCGATTGGAGTTGAAGGCGTGGTTTTGCGTGAAGTGTATTCCGATTCTCCTGCTGAGAAAGCGGGCCTAAAGGGAACGTCTCGCGATCAATACGGACGAATTATCCTTGGGGATATTATCGTGTCGATCGATGGAGATCCGATTCGGAATTACGACGACATGTACAATGCCTTTGACGAGAAAAAGGCAGGGTCGAACGTCGTGCTCGTTTTCCTGCGTAACGGCGAAGAGCGTACCGAAACGATCGATGTGGTCACAGTGACTGACTAGGTCGATTGAGGATCGCTAGATTAGAAGCTATTCAATCAATCCGTTAGGTAGTCTTTTAGAACGTTTCGACAAACGTTCGCCAGCTGCCAAGTTGGGTGATTTCTTCTGCTCCATTCGTAGCCCATTGTTCGCAGCAGAAACCTTTTGGGGTGGTTCCATCGTCTAGTTCTATAGTTGCGATCCCGAGGGGCGATGACATCTGGTCTATAAAGGCGCCTCCTGAGTTGCCAAGGAAGGTTTTGGGTGGATTAAGAAACCGGTAGATAAGCCACTGTGGGGCCGAGGCTTGGGCCGTACTATGATAAAAAGTCCTCCTTTGACTTCTGGGCGTGGCTCAAGCGCCAGCCCTACTATTATTTTGGTTAAACGCTTTATCCTCGGGCTGCGTTGATCAGCTCGATTGCAGATTTGACTTTGTTAAGGGCGTAGATGTGGACGCCGTCGGCTCCTTGTTCGATCAATTCCGCGATCTGGCGTTGGGCCCATTCGACTCCGATACTGCGTACTGCGTTGGGATCGTCTTCAACTTGACGAAGAGCTAATTCAAGCCTTTTCGGCAGTTGGGATTGGCAGAGTTGAGTGATGCGTATGATTTGCTTGAGGGAGAGCACGGGCATGATGCCTGGAATGATCGGCAACTCGATTCCGCGATCGCGGACTTGGTCGACGAACCGAAAGTAGGCTTCGTTATCGAAGAAGAGCTGAGTTGTAATAAAAGACCCGCCAGAGTCGGCCTTAATCTTGAGGGCATTAAGGTCGGTGTCGAGCGAAGGGGCTTCTGGGTGCTTCTCTGGGTAGCCAGCGATGCCGAGACACATGTCGGGGTGGCGTTCTTTGATGAAGGCCACGAGGTCGGAGGCATAGGCGAATCCGCCTTCGGTAACTTGGAAGGTATCGTGCCCCTTTGTGGGGTCGCCGCGCAATGCCATGATGTTGCGGTAGCCTTCGTTGTAGAACTCGTCGACGATCTCGCCCAGTTCTTCGCGGGTCGACCCGACGCAAGTGAAATGGGGCATCACTTGAAGGCCAACTTCGTCTTTCATACGACGGCTTACGGTGGCCGAAAGGTCGCGGGTGCTGCCGCCTGCTCCGTAGGTTACGGAAATGAAATCGGGCTTGGATTCGGAAATTCGATTTGCGGCTCTAACGAGTCCGTCGACGGATTCAGGGGATTTTGGCGGAAAGAATTCGACGGACAGTAGGGGTTGGCTACGCGCTAGAAGTTCGGTAATGGGTTGTTGTTTTAACATGATATCAACATATGCGAATTTATTGATATGTAAAACGCATCACTGAATGCAACGTTAAAGTGCGTTACGCAGATATTACTCTTTCTGTTCGGTTTTGAGCTTTAGTTGTCCGCATGCGGCGGCGATGTCGTGGCCTTTCTCGCGGCGAATGGTGGCGCTGACGCCTTCGCGTTTAAGGCGATTGTAGAAGCTGTCTTGGCGGGTGATACTTGGACGTTTCCAGTCAAGCCCAGGGACTGTATTGTAGGGAATCAGGTTTACGTGGGCGTTGAGGTCGAGGGCGATCCGGATTAGGGTTTCGGCTTGTTCAAAGGTGTCGTTGATCGCTTCGATGAGGATGAATTCGAGAGTGATCATGCGTCCCTTGGTCTGCCCGTAGCGGCGAATTGCGGGGATGAGCTCCTCTAGAGGGTAGCGTTTGTTGATGGGCATGATCTGTTCGCGTACTTCGTTGGTGGCGCCGTGAAGGCTGACTGCGAGGCGGAACTGTTCGGGTTCGTCGGCGAGTTCTAGGATTTTCGGGACGATGCCTGAGGTAGATATTGTAATACGCCGGGCTCCAAAATTGAGTCCCCAAGGTGCGTTGAGGATACGGAGGGCGGGGAGTAGGTTTTTATAGTTGGCCATGGGTTCCCCCATTCCCATGACGACGATGTTGTCAAACGAAGCAATTTCTTCTTTGGCCCGAACCGTGGTGGCGTCTTCCAGGTGGCAGACATGTATGAGTTGGGATACGATTTCGCCCACGCTGAGGTCGCGTTTCCATCCGGCGAGTCCGGAGGCGCAGAATTTGCAGCCATAGGCACAGCCGACTTGGGTGGATATGCAGATGGTTTTGCGAGAGTTTTGCTGGCCTACGCCGACCTGGGGGGCGCGAATGACGACGGTTTCGACGAGGGAGCGATCGCCCATCTCGAGAAGGAGTTTTTCAGTTTCGTCGGCTGATTCTTTGGCGAGTAAGCGTTTGGTTGGCGCAATCTCGAATTCGATTTCCAGCTGTTCGCGAAGCGGTTTTGGTAGGTTGCTCATGGCGTCCCAGGAGCGAGCCCGCTTTTTGTAGAGCCAATCGAGAATCTGTTTGGCGCGGAATTTGGGTTGGCCGATCTGCTCGAGATACGCTTGCAGCGACTCGAGGGATTCGCCGTAGATCGGCTTCTTTTCCGGAATGTATTTCATCGAAATGGTTAAGGCGGGGAATGTTGAGAGGACAGACGAGAATGTCGAGTGGCTAGTCTTTTCGGTTATGGGGAGGGTATCTACTGTGAGTTCTAGCTTGAACAAGTCAGCTGTCACGCATGTCTTAAACGGGTAAGTGAATTTGATCCATCGATATATTCTGCGAGGTGCTTTGGGAACCAGTTTGGGCGCGGTCGCTATGTTTGCGTTTCTCCTTCTGGCGGGAAGGATTATCAAGGATATGTTGGACATGGCGGCTAACGGTCATCTAACGATTTCGGTATTCTTCCAACTGGTTCAGTTGATGATTCCGGATCTGCTAGTCTACGCTTTGCCGGTGGGGTTGTTGACGGGAATTTTGCTCACCATGGGGCGATTGTCGGCACAGAACGAAGTGACTGCGTTCAGGGCCTCAGGGGTAGGGATTTTTCGCCTGGCTAGTTCGGTCGTTGTTTTGTCGATACTGGGAACTGTGGCCTCGCTTGTCATGAATTTTTACTATGGGCCGAGAGCGACAGCGGCATTTCGCCAAGAGAAGGAGTCTATTATCCAGAAAGACCCGTTGCGTTTTATCCAGGAAAAGACCTTCGTAAAGGGGTTTTCCGGGTTGGTTATTTACGTCGGCGATAAAGATGGGGCTGAGCTGAATGACCTTTGGATTTGGGAATTGGATGAACAGAATCGAGCCAAGCGTTTTATTCGGGCCGAGTCGGGAGAGGTTCGTTATAATCAGGGTGAGAATACGCTTATCTTGATTCCTTACCGGGGGACGATCGAAGTTCGCGATCCGGAGGATCCGGAGAATTTTAAGAAGATTCGTGGGACTTTGTCATTCGATACGACGAGCTTTGTTTTGTCTCTCGATAAGATTTTCGGGCGAGTAACGTTTCAGAAGAAACTGAAATGGATGACATTTAAAGAGCTGCAAACCGTGGAATTGGATGCCTTGGTTCTGATGGAGACAGGGACTCCTGAGCAGCAGGAAGAGGCGGAGATTGTTTATCACAAAGCCAAAATGGCGTTTCACGAAAAGTTCGCCATGGGTTTTTCGGTGCTTTCGTTCGCTTTGATCGGAGTGCCATTGGGGGTAAGGGTTTCGCGTAAAGAAACGTCGGCTAATTTGTTTTTGGCGATGGGTTTGGCTTTGGCTTACTACTTTATGATGGCGGCAATTAGCTGGATGGATGGACTGCATCAATATCGTCCTGATTTGCTATTTTGGATTCCGAATATTTTGTATCAAGGAATTGGATGCTGGCTGTTCTATCGAGCCGACCGGGGAAAGAAATCGAAAGACGTTCCCGCGGGGCTGGAAACGGCTAGGGCATAGGGTTTTCGACGGCCGAGCTCACTTCGTTACACTACTAAGATGGTTTAGGCCGGGCGATCATAGAGCATCAAGATCGGCTGCTCGGAGATCGGCAGCAACTTTCCTGTCCAAAAAGTGGGGTGGCTTGGTAACATGCGTGTAGGATTGGTTGCAACTTTTGTTGTTTTGGATCTTGCTGATTCGAAATGATTACCCCTGCAGAGAAAGACCGCGTATGAGCTCGTTTAAGCATATGGATCGTCGTACGTTTTTAAGAGGCGCCGGAGTTACGATGGCTTTGCCATTTTTGGAAGCAATGGGGCCAATTGCCCGAGCGGCAGTTGGCGAAGCGGCTCGGAGTAGCGGTGTGGGCTCGCCGATACGAATGGTGTGCGTGGGAAATCCTTTGGGCTTGATGCCAGACACTTTTTTCCCGAAAGGCGAGGGAAGCGGTTATCGAATGCCGGAGGTGTTGGAGCCGCTTACGAGGCATCGCGACAATTTCTCTATTTTTTCCAATCTGGATCACGATGTAGGCGGAGGCCACAGTGCGGTGCATTCTTTTTTGAGCGGAATTAAGGATCAGGATGCTTCCGATTGGCCGGAAGGGAATATTTCGGTGGATCAACGGGCTGCGGAATTTGTCGGGGCTCGAACGCGTTTCTCGTCATTAGTGGTCAGCCCTGGCGAGGCTAGCGGGGATTTGAATTGCCGGCTTTCCTGGACTCGCAATGGGGTGAATGTTCCGCCGGTGAGCAAGACACGCGATTTGTTTCGGGCTTTGTTTGTAGAAGATGCTCCATCGCTACGTGCTAAGCGGGCCGATGCGTACGATATCAATGAGAGCATTTTGGATGCGGTGAATAGCCATGCGAAGATCTTGAGTCGCCAATTGGGAAAGGCTGACCAAGAGAAGTTGGACGAATATTTGAATTCGGTTCGGGAGATCGAGAAGAAGCTTGGGATGTCTCGGGAATGGCTCGATAAACCGAAGCCTAATGTTGATATCGATGAACCGATAGAAGGGGCGTTTACCCATAGTTTGCCGGTTTTCTATGATTTGTTGGCTTTGGCTTTAGAAACTGATTCGACTCGCGTGGCATCGGTCGGAATTCCCGGATCTATCGATACGAGCGATCTCGGTTTAATTGGCAGTTATCATGGTTTTTCCCACCATGGAAAAGCGGAGAAACTGAGACGCGGATTGATGGTGATCGAGCAATTTCAAGTGAAGCAATTGAGTCGCTTTCTGGATCGCTTGAAATCCGTTCAAGAGCCCGATGGACAGAGTTTGCTTGATCGCACGATGGTGTTGTTCGGCAGTGGAATGGGTAATGGTAGTTCCCATTCAAATAAAAACTTACCGGTCCTATTGGCTGGAGGCGGATTCAGTCATGGCGAGCACAAGGTCTTGCCAGGGGAGAAACATCGCCGAGAGCCCTTATGTAATTTGTACGTGTCAATGTTGCAGCGTTTTGGATTGGAAGTGGACCAATTTAATCGAGGAAGCTCAACCTTGAGTGGATTGAAAATAGCGTGAATCCCATCATTATGAAGTTGATACGTTTCTCGATTTCGATTTTGGGCGCGACTTTCGTCTCTCTTGGGGGCGTTTGGGCGGCGTCCTCCTACGAAGAAACCGTTAGGCCTTTTTTGGATACGTATTGCATTAAGTGCCATGGACCCGATAAGCAAAAGGGGGATCGCCGTTACGATACCTTAGCGGTTGATTTCTCAGACGAGGAATCAATGTGGTTATGGCAGGACATAGCCGATCAGTTGAATTTGGGGGAAATGCCGCCGAGCAAGTCCAAGCAACCGGGCTCGAGTGAAAGGCTGGAGGTAGTGGCTTGGGTAACTGAAAAATTGGACGTGGCTTACGATGCGTTGAAGAGCACGGGCGGACAAACGGTATTTCGTCGATTGAACCGTGTGGAGTATGATCGAACGGTGCGGGACCTTTTGAGTTTAGAGCCTATGTTGTCCGATCCTACGGAGACTTTCCCGCCAGATGAAACGGAGGAAGGATTCGTTAATATAGGTTCCGCTTTGTCGACGTCCGATTTTTTGCTGCAAGGCTACTTGGATGCGGCGGAGGCGTATGTCGATGCGGCTGCCATGGCTGGGGGGAAGCCGCAGGTGAAACGCTACCAGTTTGAGGCGCCTTTCTACAAGACCTCTAATCGGCATGATGGTAAGGACGTAGACGGTCAGTTTCAGCATATTCGAAAGAATACAACGGACGAAGGTGGGTATCTTTGGCTGTCGAAACTGGAAAAAGGAGTACCAAGTAGCGGGTACTACGAGTTGCGGTTCAAGGCACGGGCGATCGACCGCGAGTATCCTTACGAAGAAAAATATGTCGGCACGCGGAAAAGCGAGCCATTGAGAGTGGAGGTGGTGGCGGGTTCGTCGGCTTATGGCGATCTCGAGAATCGTACCTCTTCCGATCGTACGTTGGAGGAATTCGTAATATCGGAAGACGAGGCTAAGTGGTATGAGTCGCGCATTTGGTTGGACGCCGGCTTTCAGCCGAGGTTGACATTTCCCAATGGACCCAATCGCGTGAAGCCTTTGCGCAAGTCTCTGGTGATGGATTATCCGGATAGTTTCCAGGAATACATAGACGAGTACCTTTTGCCTAGCGATAACATCTATCCCTACTCGATTGAGGAATCGGTTGCTCGGAAAATCGCGGAAGAGGCGAAACGAATAGCGACATTTGTTCCTGAAAATCTAGATACGAAAGGAACCTCGAGTCGAATGAACGCCAGAGATGGGTGGGCGGCGTTTTATCGAGGTTACCACGGACCGCGTATTCGCGTTTTCGAGATCGAGCTGGAAGGGCCATTTTTCGAAAGTTGGCCGCCGCCGAGTTATCGAGCTTTGTTTGGCAATTTCGAGCCAAAGGTTTCTAACGCTAAGCCAATTCTAAAACGCTTTTCGGAGCGGGCGTTTCGTAGGCCAGTTGAGAGGGAAGAGCTGAATGCCTTGGTGGGACTTGCCAAAGCGAAACACGAGGCGGGGTTGAGCGAATTCGAAGCGCTTAAAATTGGCTTGAGGGCGGCTCTTTGCTCGCCGGGCTTTCTTTTCCTTCAGGAGTCGGATGGAACTTTGGATGATTACGCTCTGGCATCTCGGTTGAGCTATTTTTTGTGGTCGTCGCAGCCAGACAAAGAATTACGGAAGCTTGCGAGACGCGGTGATCTTGGGAAAACAAATACGTTACGAAAACAAGCGGCTCGAATGCTGAAGGACGAGCGTGCTCGGGCCTTTACGGAACAATTTACGGAACGTTGGCTTGAATTGTACAAAATCGGGTCGATGCCCCCGAGTCCGAAGGATTTCGAGAGTTATTACGTGGATGGTTTGGAGCGTTCGATGAAGCGAGAGACGCAGTTGTTTTTTCAAAATATCCTAGATGAGAATCTGCCTATTGATCGGTTCTTGGATGCTGATTTCACATTCGTGGATAGCGGCTTAGCTCGGTTGTATGGGATCGAGGGAATGACAGGGTCGGAATTTCGAAAAATTCCGCTAGGTCCGGATTCCCGACGTGGGGGATTGCTTGGTCAAGCTAGCGTTTTGACGGCAAGCGCGAATGGGATCGATACGTCGCCGGTGATTCGGGGGATCTGGGTGTTGGAGAATATTCTCGGTACGCCGCCTTCTCCGCCTCCGCCAGATGTAGAACCACTTGAGCCTGATATCCGAGGAGCCACTACGATTCGCGATCAACTTAAGAAGCACCGTACAGTTGAGACCTGTAACGAATGTCATCGGAAAATCGATCCATTGGGGTTCGCTCTTGAGAATTACGATCCGATAGGCGGTTGGCGCGATCGGTATCGACGTGGAGGGAGTGAGAGGCCGGTAGTTGACGCGTCGGGTCAGTTGCCGAATGGAGAGACTTTCGAAAACGTTGAAGGGTTGAAAGCGATTCTGGCGGAAAGGATAGATCAGTTTTCGCGTTGTTTGACCGAGAAGATGCTCGCGTATTCGACGGGGCGCACATTGGAGTATTCAGATCGTCCGGAAGTCGATCGTATCGTCGCCGATCTTGATCGCCAAGGTAACGGACTCCAGGAGCTTGTTTATCTGATCGTCGAAAGTGAAGCGTTTCGAACTAAATAGGCTCGGTTAAAGGTCTTCTTTCGAACGGTTTGTCCCTTCACGTTTCCAAACCAGTTGGCTGGCACCAAGAGATGAAGCCTGCTGACTCTTTGTTTCGCCCGACTCGATTGTAAGGTTCCATGCTCGTTGTCTGGTTGGGCCTTGGGAGCTGAGGTGGAAGGCTCGTTGCGTTTAGGCAAGTTTGGGTTGAGCCTCAACCGGTTGTTTCGTAAGCGCGATTCAGGTTGAAGCTTCGCTGTAAATTTTAGTTAGATCGATTTATGGAAATTGATTTTGAAGCAGTCTCTTCATCAGAGCGATATTCGTTTTTAACCCAGGTGATCGTGCCGCGTCCGATCGCTTGGGTGACTACAGTAAATGAAGCCGGCCAAGTGAACGCGGCTCCGTTTAGCTTTTTCAATGTTTTCGGATCCAATCCAGCGATGGTTGCGTTGGGTATTGGAAATCGGAGCGATGGCGGACCAAAAGATACGGCATTCAATATTCGAGGAGGAGGGGAGTTTGTTATCAATATGGTTACGGAGGAGCTGGCTGAGCAAATGGTTCAAACGTCTTTCGAATATGCTCGCGGCGAGAGCGAGCTTTCCAGGGTTGGTTTGACTGCTTCTCCTTCGGTGAAAGTCGGCCCGCCGCGTGTCGCGGAGTCGCCGGTTCATTTGGAGTGCCAGGAAATTTCGACTCAAGAAATCGGAGGGAATCGATTGATTCTCGGTAAAGTTGTTCACGGATCGGTGGATGATCGATTCGTTGATCGTGAAACAAACCGCATCCTGACGGAACAACTACGTCCAGTTGGACGTATGCATGGTCGGGCGGGTTATACGAGAACGAGGGATCTATTCGAGATCGCTCGTCCAAAGCAGCCTTAGCGTGAAGATCGTAAATTGAGTTTCGTTTTGCTATGTTGCGACAAGGAAACGACAATCAGTTTTGGCGTGATTAAAGCAAGGTCGACTTTCGAAAACCTATTCGATGTTAGCCGACCTGTATCCGGGAAGCGGATCCTGAGAATCTATTATACAGTCGATTTGCGACATATTTGGGTAATCTATCTCGATGTTTGTTGATAGAGTTTCCAAGTGTAGGTGCCTAGGAATATCATGATAATCATATTGTAGAGGGAATGGGTGAGGTTCCAAAGCAGGAAGGCTAGAATTCCTAGTGTTATGAAACTTATGATACATGTTAGCCTTGTTCGGTTTGGGCCGAGCACGTCTCTGAGTATTTGACCACCGTCCATAGGCAGGATAGGGCAAAGGTTTATGAAACTCCAAAAGAGATTGATCGTTATCAGCGTTCCGATGAACGAGGCGAAAAGCGGTGGGAGATTCGTTGTGTTGGGGTCAATATCTATTGCGAAAACGCTTAGAAGAATGAATACGGCCGCGAGAGCGATACTCGCTCCGGGTCCGGCTGCAGTCATTAGAATACGATGCTTGCGTGAGAAATTGGCGCCAGGGAATGATGCGGCTCCCCCCATGGAATGTAGCGAAATATGAGTGGAAGGAGCTCCGAAGCGAAGTCCTGTCAATGCGTGACCGAGTTCGTGAATGAGAATCGAAATGAACGCGGCTGCCATGAAGATCAGCACTTGGTGCCATTGGGAAGGTGTTTGAGCCCTTAGCGCTCCACCAAGAAAAGCGGTTAGCAAGAAGAAAAATCCGTGAACGGAGACAGGGATTTTGAATAGAGTGAATCGAAACATAGAGGTTAGTAGAAAATTTTGTTAGTTATCAAACACTGTCAATTGGAGCGTAGCGAGTACTCTCGCCAGAGCCAGCGTAGAGAGTTAGGGAATATGGCTCCTCCGTGGTTTCCGTTGTGTCCGCCGGTGCCGTAGACGAATTTTACGTCATAGTCTCTGAATTTGAGGGCTGCGTACATTTGTTTGTTAGCAAGGGGCCAGTTACCATGTTGATTGTCAAGGTCGCCGCTGCCGTCTTGTAGGAATACGCGCAGAGGTCTTGGGTCGCCACCTTTTCGGATGAGAGCTGGGTAGTTGTGTCCCCCGCGGATGTTTGTGAAGCTACCGATGTGGCTGAGGACTTTGCGAAATTGATCCGGTCTCTCCCAGGCAACAGTGAATGCGCAGATGCCGCCGCTGCTGTTTCCGCTGATGGCTCGGCCGTTCGGGTCATTGGTGATGTTGTACGATTTTTCGACTTCAGGTAGAATCTCCTTGAGTAGGAAATTCGAATAGTCGGCACTTAGCGTATCGTATTCGAAGCTGCGATTGGCGGGGCGAGGCCTCCAACCTGGCTCAGGGGGAAGTTCGGGCGTTAAATGTCCGGGGTCGATGAATACGCAAATGGTTATGGGAATTTCTTTTGAGTGAATCAGGTTGTCGAAAACTGCAGGAGCTCGATAGTCGCCGTTTTCGCCGATGAAAGTGTGCCCGTCTTGGAAAACCATAAGGGCGGCTGGTTTCGATGCGTCGTATTGCACTGGGACATACACGTAGTATCGTCGAATTGTTCCTGGGAAAACTTGGCTGTTCTTCCAGACGTGGTGAGTGAAAGTGCCTTGCGGTACGCCTTTGTGTCGCAGCGAGTCTTTGCTTAACGGGTAATCGGATTCGATTTGCGGTTCTTGGGACCAGGCGAGTGGCAGAACGATCGCGAAGAAAAGGATTCCGAGAGTTGGGTAGGCTTTCATGGGAATCAGTGAAGAAGTGAGAGTGGCTCAGGGCGAGAACATATCGCAGGATCGAGGGTTGCAGGAGGCTGTGGACATTTTCCGTTGTCATTGCGCTGGTGCCCTGATCTTTTGGTAGCATGAATTACCGAGTGACTAAGATATGGTTGATGGGAGCGTTGGGTTGTCTACTATGGTTGTCCGGTAGAAGCGAGGAAGTTATAAAAGCGACTAAGGACGTCGAATATGCGGTTGTAGGAAGCCGGCATTTGAAACTCGACCTGTATATTCCAGAGAACTACTCTATAAATGGAGTTATTGTTTGGATACATGGAGGGGCTTGGCGTTCTGGCTCGAAGGACAAGGTTCCGGTAGTGGGGCTAGTCGACAAAGGGTGGGCGATTGCGAGTGTCGATTACCGCTTAAGTGGCGAGGCTCGCTTTCCTGCTCAGATTCACGATATCAAGGCAGCGATTCGTTTTTTGCGGGCGAAAAGCGAGAAGTTCGGAATAAAAGCTGATAACGTATTTATAATTGGTTCTTCGGCAGGCGGCCATTTGGCGGCTTTGGCGGGGATTACAAATGGTCATGAAGTTCTCGAAGGGAAGGTTGGTGATTATCGAAGCGAGAGCTCGGCTATTCAGGGAATTGTTTCTTTGTATGGGGCTAGTAATCTGACGACTATATTGAATCAATCGACGCCACATGGTTTGAGTGTACGAGTACCGGCATTGGATTTGTTTATCGGGGGGCAACCGGATGATTTGGTCGATGAAACGCGTTTGGCTAGTCCGGTTTTCCATGTCGATGCAAATGATCCGCCGCTGTTGATGATCCATGGAGATCAGGATCCGCAAATGCCGATCAATCAATCTCATGAGCTGGAGGGAAGGTACGAGTCAGTAGGGGCCCCGGTTATTTTCGAAGCTCTGCATGGAGCGAAGCACGGAGGAGCGATGTTTTACGATGCGGAACGCATGGATCGGATACACCGCTTTTTATCGCGCGTTATTGGCGGGTAGGACGGCCTCGCCGAGGCCGCCTTGACGGGTTAACAGAGACTTAGGTTCTGCGGCTGAGCGTTTTGCTCGGCCCGACCGGTCTCTATCCTTTTATTAGGCTGTCGGCAGGTCTTTCGGTGTTTTGACCGCCGGAGTGATGGGCGTAGGTAAAACCTTTTTTAATGGAGAAAGCTCCGGTTTGGCCGGCTTTGTTGAGAGCGATGAAGCCGACTTGGATGGATCGCCAATCTTCCAATTTGTTGGCGATGCGACGCACGATTTCTTCGCAGGCCTCTTGTGGCGAGCGTCCGTGGCGCATGAGTTCGACAACCATTGCGCTTCCTGCGTTTTCGATAACGGCTTCGCCCCAACCGGTGGCTGCGGCTCCACCGATATCGTTGTCGACGTAAAGTCCTGCTCCGATAATTGGGGAGTCGCCGACTCGGCCATGCAGTTTCATTCCCGCCCCGCTAGTTGTGCAGGAGCCGGAGAGATTGCCATCGGCGTCGCGAGCGATCATACCGATTGTATCATGATTCTCGATATTGATTTCTGGAAGTTTGTCGTCTTCCTCCGCTTTACGCTTCTTCCATGCGGTCAGCGTTTTTTCGGTAAGGAGTACCTCTTTCTTGAAACCTTGTTCGAGGGCGAATTTTAGGGCTCCTTCGCCAACGAGCATGACATGCTTGGTATTCTCCATTACTTTACGGGCGACGGAAACGGGATTCTTAATATGCTGGAGGAACGCGACGGATCCGCAGTGTTGGTGTTGGTCCATGATACAAGCATCGAGCGTGACATTGCCTTCGATATCAGGGAATCCGCCGATACCTACGGTTCGATTATTCGGGTCGTTCTCGATTACGTTGACGCCTTTTTCTACGCAATCGAGCACGCTGCCTCCGTTTTGCAAAATTTCGTAACCTAGGTTGTTAGCTCTGATTCCCGTATTCCAAGTTGATATGATGATGGGGCCTTTGACAGGCTTGACTTGGCCAAATGCTTTGAGAGATCCGAGTCCGGTTAGGGAGCCGAGGGTTGATAGGGTGAGAAATCGTCTTCTGGAGTTCATGTGAGTATGGTTTTGAGGTGAGTAAATTCGCTTGCTACTTCATGCTCTAAATCACCCATGGAGATTAAGATCAAGAGTGGGATCTTATAATCGGACGAGTATTCGACCTAGGTTTGCCGTTAAAGTGCTAAGGAATGGCGAAGGGTGCGGGTTCGTCGATGATCGGATCGACGCCGTAGGTTTCACCGAGGCCGAGAAACCAAGTTGCAATATGAGTCCACAAATTCTACATAAATAGGAGTAACGAACTGAAAGGGGCGAGGAATGCAAGGGAAAGCTCTTGTCTGCGAAGGTATTAGAAAAATACTGGCGAAATTATTTTTGGTTGTTAGGGTTTGGGTATGAAAAACCTCAAATCGTATTCGTGTTTGCTTGCGCTGGCCGTTCTTGTGGCGGGTTGCGGAAAAAGGAGTGTCTCCCTATTCGATGGAGAGTCGTTTGCCGGTTGGGAAGGTCCGCTTGATTCCTTTCGCATCGAGGGCGGTGCAATTGTGGGCGGCACCCTGGACGATCGGATCGAGAAGAATCAGTTTCTGAGCACGAAGGCGACATATGGGGATTTCGAACTTAGATTGACCTTCAAAATGATCGGCGAAAGCCCGAATGCGGGAGTTCAATTTCGTACGAAGCGGATACCGGATCATCATGAGGTGATTGGTTATCAAGCGGATATGGGCGGCAAGTATTGGGGAGCACTTTACGATGAAGCGCGTCGCCGCAAGGTGCTAGAGGGACCGGACCTCGAGACGGTTATGGCGAAGGTTAATTTGAATGATTGGAACGAGTATGTAATTCGGGCCGAGGGGCCGCATATCCAGCTTTGGCTAAATGGAATGAAGACAGTTGATTATTTAGAAGAGGATGATTCGATTGACCGTTCTGGTGTCATTGCCGTTCAAGTACACAGTGGTGCGCCGATGGAAGCCTGGTATAAGGATATTCGGATTTCAGAATTATGAGTTTAAAGAAGTTGAAATCGATTTGATATGTCTCGGAAGCGTTTCGCTTCTGCGACTCGGCCGTGTTTTTCAGCTCCGTTGGCGAGAATGGCGCATTTTGATTGTAGAGTCTCGATCGCGAGGATTCGGTGATTCGAATTAAGGGTGTTGGTATTGAGGGCTTTTTCGATCGCCTCGATTCGATAGGAGTCGAGCCCTCGTTGGTTGGATAATTGATCAGCGTGGCCCCCATGTTTTTCAATCAGCACCTCGTCGACTAGGCCAACAGGGTAGCGGGAAGCGATACGAAGCCACAGATCGTAGTCTTCGCAGGCAAGAAACGCTTCGTCGAAAAGTCCGACTTTATCGAACACGCTTCGGTGGATGAACGTTGTCGAAGGCGATATAGCGCATACAGGTAGACAGTGTTCGAAAATCCATCCACCATGCTTGGCGTAGGCAGCGGGTACTTTTTTTGGTATGCCTTGGTAGATCCATCTTTCTTCCGTATGGCAGATCTTGTATTCGACATGCGATTGCAAAAATGCGATTTGGCATTCGGTTTTGTTCGGTAGCCATGCATCGTCGGAATCGAGGAAAGCAATCCAGTCGGTTGTTGCAGCTTGGATTCCCGTATTGCGAGCGGCGCTTACTCCTTTATTTGGTTGGGAAATAACCTGAACGCTTGGATAGGTAGAGCGTATCCATTCTTTAGTGCCATCGGTCGATCCGTCATCAACGAGGATAACGTGGTCAACGGAGCGCGTTTGGTTCAAGACGGAGTCAAGACAGCGCGCTAGAGTTGCCTGCCGATTGAAGGCGGGAATGACAACTGTTAGCTCGAATGGGCTTCGCGTATCGTATGGTGGGATCAAAGAGTTTTTGGGATTGGGAAGAAACGCCTATGTTGTGCGGTGCCGCTAGGCCCATAGGCGCTAATCTAATTATATTGTGAGGAAATTAATGTAGCTTCCCCATCGAATTGTCGGTGTAGTTTCAGCTGATTTCAGCTAAGTTGAAAATTGTGCCCTTACTAGGCTCGAAAAGTTTACCTGTCTTCACTCTTCTTTTTAAGAAATCCACAGAGAGACGTTTTGGCGGTGTCCTCTAGTTTTTCGTCGCCTGACGATTCGATACCGAGTTTTTTGGTAGCTTCGCTTAGAAGCATTTTTTGCCGGCTTTGGCGATAGCTTTATGGAAGGCTTTGGAATCTAGTTTGAAAGCGGATTTGTCGATAGGGCCTCGTAGTGAGATTGGAATACTTAGGCTGTCGGCGGGTATTTGGTTTTCCGCGATTGATAAGATGGAGCCTTTGAATGTTGGTTTGATCTCCAAGTTGGAATCGATGGAACTTAGCTTTCCGCTGATTGCGATAATCATCGTTCAGTCGCTAATAGGAGGTTGGGCGTCGCTTTTTAGTTTTGAAGCAAACTCTTCGACTGATAGGTCTTTTAGGCTTAGATTAATTTGGTTGTCGGACCGTCCTGCTACCGCTCCTAGTTCGAGGGCAGTGCTGAAGGCACCATCCGAAGAAATAATGCAAATACTCGGGTCGGTTGGAAGCAAGCCTGGTTGTGATGAGAGATCGTTCGTATTCGATCGTGACCGCTCGACTAGGCTCTAGGTTGGTGGGATTAGGGAATGCGATATCGGATAGCCATTTGGTTGTGTATTATCCGCATATGCTCGTTCGTCTGGCCTACGGTGGGCGTGGAATCGGAAGAGGCATGATGAAACTTATGCAGGCAAAGTACGAAGGTTTTCATCAGCGGATGATAACTGCAGACCGGGCGGCTATCGGGTTTTACGAAAAACTCGGATTCGAACGAGCTGTCAAGACCTAACCCATGTGAATTTACTAGGCCGACGAGCACTGATCGTCAGTCTCTATTGTTTGACTGCGAGGGTTGGAACATTGTAATTTAACAGGCCGTGCGACGCTTGGTCGGGCATTGGTCTGGGGTTAGTGGTCGAGGGTGGAGATGTTCTTTCACGGAAAGGGGCAATTCGGGTGCCTTCTTGATCTGGATCAAAGCTAAGGGGCGGTGAGCAGGTTATAACCTGGAGCTGAAGATCCCCACTATGCAAGTGCTCATCAGTAATTTCCTCCGAGTTTTTAGACCTGAAACTTCGTATGCTCCTAATGTTTCGAGCCGAGTTGAAGTAGCTACTGAAATTGACGCTGAAATCGTGTCGGCGGAAACGCGGCGATGGATCCTTCTAGCGATTGGAAGTATCGTTATTGCGGGATTGCTTTCATTAGCTGTTGTGATCGGTCGGCTGCCGTTCATTTCACAGTTCATCGATGATCCGCTCTGGTTCAAACGGTGTTTGGTCGTCCATGTGGATCTGGCATTGGTGGTTTGGTTTTACGCATTCATCGCTGGATTGATATCGTTGGTGAAGAAAGGGTCGGAGTCGGCGATTCGTAAAGGTGCTTTTATCGTTTCGGTTGTTGGCGTGGTGGGAATGCTCATGGGGGGAGTTGCAAAGGGGGCTCAACCAGTATTAGCGAACTATATACCGGTGATTGATCATCCGTTTTTCCTAGGAGGACTTGGGCTGTTTTTCCTGGGAGTGATTGGTCAGTTCGTCCATGCGTTGATTTCTTCTAAAAGAGAGTCGGCGAGCTTAGCATTGCCAGCCTGGGTGCCGAGTGAGGCAGCGATTGGATTACAGGCTTCTGCTATTGTTGTGGTTTTGGCGGGAGCGACCTGGATTTCGACGACTGCTGGCATGCCAGGCAACCTTGATATTGAAACGCATTTTGAGTTTTCAGTTTGGGGAGCGGGGCATGTGCTGCAAGTGGCCAATGTTGCTGCGATGCTCGCGGTTTGGATGTGGCTGATGAAGCGAGCAACTGGGCAGTCGTTGTTCGCACCGCGTCAGGCGAACATGGTTTTTGGAACATTGATCGCACCGCATTTCATTATGCCGATTCTTACACTTCGCGGACCCTTGGATACGATCTATCATAGTGGAGCGACGTTTTTGATGCGATGGTGCATTTTTCCGGTGACGCTTTTCGTATTGATTCGTGGTGTTCAGCATCTACAGCGTCATCGAGCCGGAATTTCAACCTGGACCCAAAAAATGGCGAGGTCCGGGTTTTATGCGAGTGCTGGATTGACTT
>JABITN010000259.1 GCA_018700525.1 Opitutales bacterium | reverse complement strand
TGGCTCGTGAAAGGGAAGGTAGACGAAGAACGGTTGGTCGGCTTTGCGTTCGGTCTTGAACCAAAGCTGAAATTCGTCGGCCAGCAATTGGCTAGCGTAACCTTTGACCTCTCCGAGAGGTTCGCCGTTTCGAATGAAATTGATCGGGTTGAAATGCGATGGCTCCGCGTTGTTTTCCGTTCCTAGAGAGTAGTCGAAACCTTGTTCGTGAGGTTGGGGCTGATTGAGCTCTGGATTCTGTGGGAGGCTGCTCAAATGCCACTTGCCTATATGGGCAGTCTGGTAGCCTCTCGTTTTGAGGACCTCGGCCATTGTGAGTTCTTCGCTTCGCATATGCATCGCGTGCTCTGGAGGGCGATAGCTGTACATGCCGGACCGTGCTGGCATGCGACCGGTTAGGAGGCTCACTCGAGCAGGGGAGCAGTTGGGTGCTCCGGAGTAGCTGTTATTGAATTTGATTCCGGTGGCGGCGAGGGCGTCGAGATTGGGCGTGCGAGCGGTTCCGCCGTAGCAACCCAAATCGCCGGAGCCCATATCGTCCGCGAGAAGAATGAGTATATTCGGCTGCGTAGGAGCGTTGTCCTGAGCATTAGCGAATCCGCAAATAAGAAAAACGACTAAATTTAGTATTAGTTTTTTCATACGCAATGAGTCCACTTTCGTTTTCCCAATAGATCAACTCATAATCGGAAGGCAGCACATTCGCGAATTCTTGCGTAATTTCTAAATAAGGTCAATTGTTGACTGAAACGCCTTCTATTCGGGATTAGGATGGAATTTACTGAGGAGGGGGCGTTGGGATGCTGGACTCCTCGTCTTTTCTCAGGATCTTCGACGGGACAACCTGATTTAGAAATTTTCTTATAGACTGTTAAATAAGTTAGTTTGATTCGATAAGTTCAATTGTAGAACGGGTCGGTGACCTGTCACTTCTCGATTAACGAGTTTCCGTTTGAGCGAATGCGTTGTTCGCTTTTTCGAGGATGATTGTTTTGAGGCCCTCGCGATCGCTTTCGTTGAATTCAGGGGTGTTTTTGTCGAAGGTGATAATGGCGCTTCGGCCTGAGTCATCTTTTACTTTCAGAGAAAAATTCTCCAGAGTGGAAAGGTAGCCGAATTCGAATTTTCGGCGAAGGCGGGAACTTACGGTTTCGAATTCGTCCATCTCCTCTACCGTGTTGAGGGTTCGGTTGTAGGGACCATAGGTTCCGAACTCCTGTCCGATGTTGATTAGGCCGAGTTGAAGTTGGACAGCGAATACGAGTCCAACTAAGAAAATAGCAATCAGAACGACTTTAATGATGCGTTTCTTTGTAAAAATGGCCATTCAGGTTTTAGGGAAGTCGCGATGCTTTGGGTTATGAATAGTGTAGTGTGATGTGATGAAAATCTAACCGCAGATTACATAGAGAGCACAGATTATTTAAGAACTCAATCGTTGGATCAAGAGAATCTCGATAATCACTAGAATCCGATCTTATTCGATGTTTTGAATCCGTGATTATCCGTGTAATCCGTGGTTAAAAAACCTGCAATTTGAGTTTAAGAGGATTGCTAAATTCGTCAATGTGGGAGCGGGTTTACCCCGCGATTGTGTCGGTTCACATATGATGGAAATGAGGAATCGCGGGGTAAACTGGCTCCTACAGATTCGAGACAGTGTGATTTTCGATCTATTTAACAGTCTCTAAGAAATTGGGGAGATTCCTAAATCGCTTTTGGCAAACAGTCCAATTCGCGTGTTGTCAGAGGCATTGTTGGTGTTCTAGAAACAAACTGTAGCTTACCTCTCGTTATGAAATCCACTTTCTTTGTATTACTTTTCCTCTTTGGAGCATCGCTGACTTCTGCGGTTAATAAACCGAATATCGTCTATATTATCTGTGATGATCTAGGTTATGGGGAAATCCATACGCTGGCTCCGGAAACCTCCAAGATAGCGACTCCCGGAGCGGACAGACTGGCGACTCAGGGGATGGTTTTTACGGATGCCCATAGCGGTTCGTCGGTTTGCACGCCTACTAGATATGGGATTATGACGGGGCGGTATAGCTGGCGTACGCGGTTACAAAAGGGCGTCGTTTCGGGTTTTGCTCCGAATTTGATCGCCGAGGATCGTCCAACGGTGGCGAGCTTTTTAAAAGGGCAGGGGTATGATACGGCGATTGTCGGTAAGTGGCATTTGAATTTCCAATACCTCGATCCTGATTCCGGCGAAGCCTATTCTCAAAAAGAGCACAAAACGCCGCCCGTCGCAGCCCGCATTCCAGACGGGCCCCTAACTCGAGGATTCGATTATTTTCACGGGTTTCACCATGCTCGGAATATGAAAGCGGTTATCGAGAATGATCGAGTGATTGCGCATGACGATGAGATCAATATGCTGCCGCGTCTGACTCGTGAAGCCGTCGAGTACATTGATTCTCGGTCCGGCAAAGAGAGTCCATTTTTTCTCTACCTTCCGCTTGGTTCGCCGCATAATCCGATCGTGCCGGGACCAGAATGGCAGGGTAAGAGCGGACTGGGTCCTCATGCGGATTTCGTTATGCAGACTGACAATGTAGTGGTGGAAGTTTCGAAGGCGCTGGAACGTCACGGGCTGACAGACAACACGCTAGTTATCTTCACGAGCGATAATGGTACATCAAAGGCAGCTGGTATCGATAAGTTGGAGGCGCAAGGGCATTTTCCTTCGGCTCATCTTCGCGGTTCGAAAGCGGATCTTTGGGATGGCGGGCATCGCATTCCGTTCATCGTTCGCTGGCCGGGAAATGTGAAACCGGGCTCGCAGAACAATCAATTGATTTGCCTGACAGACTTACTTTCTACGACAGCGGAAATTCTTGGCTCGAAGCTGCCTGCAGGTAGCGGCGAGGACAGCGTTAGTTTTCTGCCGGCATTGTCTGGCAAGCGTATTGTATCGACTCGTAATGGAGTGATTCATCATTCGTATACGGGACACTTCGCCTACCGTTACGGCAAATGGAAATTGTTGCTTGCTCGAAGTTCGGGCGGGTGGTCATCGCCTACGGAGAAAGAAGCGAAAGAGGAACCTTTGGAGGCCCAACTTTACGATATGGAAAACGATGTTGGAGAGACCAACAATCTCTATTCGAAGAACCCGGAAGTCGCCGAACGTTTACTGGCTCTATTGGCTGCGGATGTGAATGCAGGCCGGAGTACGAAGGGGCCAAAATCGATGAATGACGTCGTGGATATCGTTCTTTGGAAAAACGGTCGGTAGGGGGCAGCGAGATGCGAGGTAACATGGCCGCTCGGAGATCGGCCGCTACCTAAAGATTGCATTGAAGGGAATCTTTAGTTTTTTGTTGTCTCTTGGGCCTTTGGAAAGGTAGAGCTAGGCCTAATTCCTAGATGCTGCTAAATGCGTTTAGCGACTATTGATTCGATATAAGATTCTTCCACGAATAGTCCTCTCAAACATGATCGTTTCTTTACGACCCCCGACATTTGCTCCTGTTCTCGCCCTTTCTGCTCTTGCTCCTACCGCATATCCAGAAGTCGATTTCGCCCGCGATATTCAGCCGATTCTCAATCAGAATTGCGTTGAGTGCCATGGTGGAGTGAAAGCTGCGGGCGACGTTTCCTTTGTTTACGAGGACCGTGTAGTTAACTTCGAGGGGAAATCGGGTTCTCCAGTAGTGAAGCCAGGCAATGTGGGCGCGTCGGAAATGTTCTACCGCGTAACGACGGATGACGAAGACGATCTTATGCCGCCGCCTGATGAGCATGAAACGCTTTCGGAGGAGGACATCGCGTTGATCGAAGAGTGGATTGAAGGCGGCGCCAAGTGGAGCGGTCACTGGGCGTTTCAAACCCCAAGCAAACCGCCGGTTCCCGAGACAAAGTTCGACGATCAAGCGACGGGCGATTTGGACCGTTTTCTCTTCAATCGTTTGGAGAAAGAAGGTTTGAAGCCCAGCACGGTAGAGGGATCTGGTCGATTGTTACGGCGGCTCAGTCTGGGTCTTACCGGATTGCCTCCGAACGTTTCCGAGTTGAATGCCTTTGAAGTCGCATTCGAAAATGATTCGCAAGTCGCCGTAGAAAATGTGGTCGATGATTTGATTAGCCGCCCGGCTTTCGGCGAACGTTGGGCGAGCATGTGGCTCGACCTCGTTCGCTATGCGGATTCGGGGGGCTTAGGTCAGGATCAGAAGCGAACGATCTGGGCCTACCGCGATTGGGTGGTGAAAGCGTTTAACGATGACCTGCCATTCGATCAATTTACTATCAAGCAACTCGCGGGCGATCTGCTTCCCCGGCCGACTATAGGCGATTTGGTTGCCACTGCCTGTCAGCGTAATACGCAAACGAATGACGAAGGCGGCACTGATGATGAAGTGTTTCGCGTTGAAGCGGTTGTCGATCGGGTCAATACGACGTGGCAAACGTGGGGCTCCTTAACGTTCGGTTGCGTGCAATGTCATGACCACCCCTACGATCCGCTGCGTAACGAGGAGTACTACCAATTCATGGCGTTCTACAATAATTCCGCGGATTCCGATCTGTCGGACGAGGCGCCGCTGATCACCGTTCCCGATGATGTTAGACTTTATAATGAAGCTGCTGCATTGCGTCAGGGCATTCTCGAGCTGAAAGAATCGATCTGGGAGAGTGGCATGGGTTTGCAGGAGCAAACCGATTGGCGGGGAGTTAAGGGGCTTAAGGTAAAGTCTAATAACAGTACCAAGTTTTCCGTAGTTGAAAAGCTGGGGCACGACGAGTTTTTCACCGAAGGAACCGTGGAGACGAAAACCCACAACTTGATAGATGTTCCCGCCGCAAGTCTTGGCGATGAGCCCATAACGGCTCTATTGCTAACCGTTCTGCCTTATGATCCAGAGGCTTCGGTCAGTAATCCGGAATGGGGGTTTCTCGTAAACGATCTGGAAGCCTCGGTCGTGGACCAAAATGGCGAAAAAGAACCTATTGCGTTTAGATTAAGCGTTCCGGACGTACCGTGGATGCCTACGGATCCGATGAACGTAATCGAAGGCAACGGTAAGAACTGGGGAGCTGATTCGCGTATCCATTATACTCGAAAGTTGGTTCTCGTTCCGGAAGTGCCATTGAGCTTGGAGAAGGACGAGGTGCTCGCTTTTCATATTCACTGCGACAAAACAGGTCAAGGCAGCCACCCTATGGCGATTCAGCGAGGGCAATTGTCGAGTAGTTCAGATATGCGTTGGACGCGATTGGGAAAGAAGGGGAGTGAGACGTTTCCTCGAATTGAGGAATTGGCTCAAGCGCTCAAGCGTCTTTCGGATATTCCGGGGACGACGGTACCGATCATGCATCGACGACCGGATAAGCTTGCCCGCCCAACGCATATATTCGAACGAGGAAACGCTATGGTGAAAGGGGACTTGGTTTTTGCGGGACTACCCAAAACTTTGACTAAGGTTGCTCCGGCGAATGGTCCGCTCGATCGACTCGAGATGGCACGTTGGTGGGTTTCTGATAATCACCCGCTTACCGCCCGAGTATTCGTCAATCGGATCTGGGCACAGTTATTCGGTATTGGAATTGTTCCGACACTAGAGGATTTCGGATCTTCAGGCGAAAAACCGACGCATCCTGAGTTGCTCGACTATCTCGCGGTGCGTTTTCAGAAAGACTATGCTTTTGGGGTTAAGGCGATCATACGAGAGGTCGTCCTTAGCCACGCCTATCGTCAATCATCGCGGGTGACTCCCGAGCTTTTGGAGCAGGATCCGGATAATCGTCTGTTGGCTCGCGGTCCGCGTTTACGACTAACGGCCGAAATGGTTCGCGATCAGACGTTGGCAATGAGCGGATTGATTGGCTCCAAAAGAGGAGGGTCGCCGGTTCATCCTCCTTTGCCCGAAGGCGTGTGGCGGCCATTTGCAAGTCGCGATAAATGGGAAACACCCGAAGTTGGTGATGAAGACCGTTATCGCCGTTCGATCTATACTTACGTCAAACGAACGATCCCTTTTCCAACGTTTGCGACCTTCGATGCGCCATCGCGCGAGTTCTGCTCTCCTCGTCGTCTTTCGTCGAATACGCCGTTGCAAGCGCTCGTTACGTTAAATGATATGGTTTTCGTGGAATGCGCAGAGGCTTTGGGGAAACGGCTGGAGTCGGACTTTTCCGGCTCCACTGAAGAACGCCTCGTCCAGGCTCATCGACTTGCGACTGGACGGTCGGCGAACTCGAAACAGATTGAGGAATTGGTTGGGCTTCACGATGAAGTGCACGCTCAGTCTCCGGATAAGGTTTGGTTGGTTTTAGCTCAAGTATTGCTCAACCTCGATGAAACGCTCACTTACTGAACTGCGATGAAACTCGAATCTCTACTAAACGAAACGCGTCTTCGCACCCTTGAGCACGAAACGCGGCGACAGTTTCTAAGTCGTTGTACAACGGGTCTCGGAGCGATGTTTCTCGCAGGTAAATCGGGTTCGTTTGCGAGTGGATTGGACTATTCGACTCACGATACAGCAAATCCGTTCAATGCTCTCCCGCCTCATTTCAGGGGCAAAGCCAAGCGGGTAATCTATCTCCACATGATCGGCGCTCCGAGCCAGCTCGAGCTTTTCGACTATAAGCCGGATCTTGAGAGATTAGATGGTCAGGCCTGTCCGCAATCGTTTCTCGAAGGCAAGGACTTTGCGTTTATCCAGGGGACCCCTAACATGCTCGGTCCTCAGTATCCATTTAAACAACACGGAAAGTCCGGCGCTTGGGTCTCGGATCGGTTACCGTTTTTTTCGAAAGTGGTCGATGATGTTAGCTTCATCAAGACGCTTCAGACGGATCAATTCAATCACGGTCCTGCTCAGTTGATGGTGCATTCGGGGCAGGCGCGTATCGGATACCCATCCATTGGCTCTTGGGTGACGTGGGGGATGGGCACGGAAAACGAGGATCTTCCCGGGTTTGTTGTACTGCTTTCCGGCGGGCGCCAGCCTCGCGTGGGCAAAGCGCTTTGGAGTTCCGGGTTTCTTCCTTCGGTTTACCAAGGCGTCCAGTGTCGTTCGGTTGGGGATCCGGTCTTGAATGTCTCTAACCCTGAGGGCATTTCTCGCGATATTCGTCGGTCGACTTTAGATACATTGAAAACCCTCAATACGCAAACCCATGAAGATTTTGGCGATCCGGAAACGCTGACCCGAATCGCGCAATACGAAATGGCCTTTCGTATGCAAATGGCCGTGCCTGATGCGATGGACATCTCGAAAGAACCGGCAGAAGTGCATGAACTTTACGGGACGGCTCCTGGGAAAGAGAGTTTTGCGAATAATTGTTTGTTAGCCCGACGGCTTGTAGAGCGAGGCACGCGTTATGTTCAGCTTTTCGATTGGGGTTGGGATTCGCACGGTGCGGGAGAGGCTGAAGCTCTTAATGGAGGGTTTCAGGATAAGTGTCGCGAGGTAGACAAGCCAATGGCGGCGTTGCTTACGGATCTTAAGCGACGAGGGTTATTGGAGGATACGCTGGTCGTCTGGAGCGGCGAGTTCGGTCGCACTCCAATGCGAGAAAATCGAAATGGTCGCGAAATGAAGCTCATCGGTCGCGATCATAACCCGGGAGCGTTTACGGCTTGGATGGCGGGAGGTGGGATAAAGCCTGGCGTAACTTACGGCGAGACTGATGAAGTTGGCTATAGCGCGGCGGTAAACCCCGTGCCGATGGAAAACTATCACGCCACTATGCTGCATCTCCTAGGGTTCGATCATAAGAAGCTCAACTATCCGTTTCAGGGTTTGGACCAGCGGCTGACCGGCGTTAAAGATGCAAAGGTGATCAAGGGTTTGCTGGCTTGAGAGTGTTTTGTAGGGGAGTGTAGGAGTCGGTTAGAAATAGAACGATCTCAAAATTATTTGGCTCATGTTAAGAACCTACATTTTTATCTGCTCGACGATAGCATTGTTGTTAACGGGCTGTTCCAGGAATACGATTCATGACCAGTCATCTTCTGGGCGCGATTCGAAGCCGAACATCGTCATCATTTTGGCGGATGATTTTGGAATAGGCGATATTCAGGCTCATTTCCCGGATAACAAAATCGCTACTCCGTATTTGGATGCGTTTTCTGCGGAGTCTATGCGCTTCACGAATGCGCACAGCGGTTCGGCCGTTTGTACGCCGACGCGCTACGGTTTGTTGACGGGTCGGTATGCTTGGCGTACGCGTCTTCAAGAGTGGGTGCTGGCTTGTTACGAACCTCCTTTGATCGCGGCTGACCGGTTGACGCTTCCGGGTTTTCTGAGGGATCGCGGTTACAATACCGCCTGTATCGGTAAATGGCATCTGGGTTGGGAATGGGCGGGTCCGCAACCCAACACAATGGAAGAACAGACCAATAGTCTTCGGACAAAAGAATGGGACTATACGAAGCCGGTTCTCAATGGACCGACGACGCGCGGATTCGATTACTACTTCGGAACCGATGTACCGAACCAGCCTCCGTTTACCTTTATCGAGAACGATCGAGTGTTTGAGCAACCGACGGAAAAATTTGAATACGTTCCAAATGATGGCAGGGCATTGCCTGCGCAGTTCGATGGGAATCCCATGGTCCCTGGCTGGCAGTTTGATCAGATTTTGCCGGAGCTTACTCAGCGAGCAGTGGAGTATATTCACGATCAAGCGCAGGAAGAAGAACCGTTTTTTTTGTATTTTCCGATGACCTCGCCTCACACGCCGATTGTACCGACTGAGCAGTTTAAGGGGAAGAGCGGCATTGCTCTGGTTGCTGATTTTATAATGGAAACGGATTGGTCAGCCGGACAAGTAATCCAAGCTTTGGAAGATGTCGGAGTGGCGGAGGATACGTTAATCATTTTCACTTCGGATAATGGTCACTTGCCGACAGAATGGAATACGTTGATAGAGGCCGGGCATTTTCCGAGCGGTCCTTACCGTGGCCGCAAGGCGGATATTTGGGAAGGAGGGCATCGAGTGCCGTTCATGGTGCGTTGGCCGAATAGGATCGAGGCTGGTTTGGTGAATGACGATATCCTTAGCTTGAATGACCTGTTCGCGACCTGCGCTGAATTGTTGGGCTCTGTGTTGCCTAACGATGCAGGAGAGGACAGTATCAGCTTTTTGAGCACGATTTTCGGAGAAAACGATGAGCCGCATCGGGGTCATGTAGTGAGTCATTCTGTGGGAGGCGAATTCGCGTATATGGAAGGGTCTTGGAAAGTCGTCTACAAAAATGCGGTCGCGAATCGAAACCAATCGCGTGGAAAATCTCGAATAGTAGAATTGTACAACCTGGAAGAGGATATAGCTGAAGCGAATAATCTGAGCGAAAATGAATCGGAAATTGCCGAACGTTTGGGAGAGAGTCTCAAGAGAATCGTAGCTCGTGGTACGAGCCGCGCGGGTCCGATTCAAGCCAACGATGCAGAGGTGAATGTGGAGGTTACCCAAACGGTTCGTTGGGTAGCGAGTTTGGCGGAAGGCGAGGACTAACGACTTGGGATCTTGAGACTCCACGCGGGTCCCTCGCGTAGCTACTTGGTTGTGTTGCGGCGTGGGGTCGTTGGCGACAGCCCTTCTATTTCTTTGCGGGGAGATTTATGTAGATCCGATTTTCGGAACCGGAATTGGCGACTGCTATGTCGGTGTAGCCATCTTTGTTTAGGTCACCAACTGCTAGATTGTAGGTCACTTCGGATGCTTCTCCGAATCGAACTTCCCTAAATGTCGTTCCGCTGCCTTGGTTGAAGAAAACCGCATTCTGCTGGCCGGTGTTTCCGATGACGATATCAAGTAGGTCATCGTTGTTCATGTCTGCGATCGCAAGGGTATAGGTTTGTCCGTTTGTTCGACCGAAATCGTGAGCTTCGGTGATTCCGCCTTTTCCGTTGCCGATATAAACTGTATTCGTTTTTCCGATATTTCCGGCGACCCAGTCCAGGTTTCCATCCCCGTTGAGATCGGCTACAGCAATTGCCCGCGTTTCGTCTTGGCCCGATCCGAATGGGATTCGTTGAGTGAATTGAGTGTGTCCGTCGTTGAGCAGCACTACGTTTTGCTGGGCATCTCGATTGGCAAGGACGAGGTCTGGATAGCCATCGTTGTTGAGGTCGCCTATGGCAACATCAATGGTGGAATCTACCTGATTGCCGAATGGCTGAGTCCTCGGGAAATTGGCCGCTCCATCGTTGAAGTAGATTAGATTTTGTCTGCCTCGGGCATTGGCCAGTATGTCGATATTACCGTCTTGATCGATATCGGCTAGCGTCAGGCTGCGGAGGCTCGAGGGTACCCCGAAGGTTGCGTGACGCTGGAAGTGTCCTTCTCCGTCGTTGAGGAAAATAAGATTAGGGGCGGTGTCGTTTCCTACAGCGATATCGAGATCGCCGTCATTGTCTAAGTCGGCCAGTTCGGTAGCATAGGATGCAGCCATATCTTGTCCAAGTCGACGTATGAGCTTAAATCGGGCGGGGCCGTGGTTAAACCAGACAAGATTTTGTTGGGGCCAATGGCGTCCATTCGCGACGGCGATGTCGAGATCGTCGTCGCTATCCAAATCTCCAATACGGAGAGATGCCGAGAGTTCCGATTCGGTTCCAATTACGAGTCGACTGTTGCTCATGAAGCGTCGTTCTTCAGCGGCGGATGCAGAAAAAGTAGATGCAAGGGAGAGTAGGAGTAAGGCTAATCGCATGAGCTTTTTCATAAACACTTAATTGTTGAGGTATCGTTTGAATTCGGGGCGATTTTTCCAGGCTTCGAAGTAAGGTTCGTATTCTTCGGACTGGGTCCAGTCGCGGCGTCCAGGGTGGTCTGGATCTACGTGGCCTTCGGGGTAGTCTTTCCCTTCGTAGCTAGCTTGAACGGAAGCATCCCATTTCTGGAATTGCTTGAGCATGCGTTTGGCGATTGCTGGCTTTGCTCTGTAGAGGTCGTTGGTCTCGTTCGGATCCTTTGCTACATTGTAGAGGTAGAATTCGCCTTTGGCCATGTCGGGGGCGACGAGCTTGTAGTCGTTGTCGAGAAAGGCGGCCTTTTTCATATGACGAAATCCGAGCGGTTTTTTGCGTGGACCGATTTCGTTGTCGAATAAAGCGCGAACGCTCATTCCGTCCTGTGGCTGGAGAAGGTCGGATTTTGGCAGTCCCACGATTTCGGCGATTGTTGGAAAAATATCCATGGTGGCCGTGGGGTGGTTCGTGATCCGTGAATGTTTAATCACCGCCGGCCATTCGATTACGCAGGGAACGCGTAGGCCTCCTTCGAATACGGTTCCTTTGTTGCCTCGCAGACCGCCGACTGTATCCGGTTTTATATTCTGGAGTCCACCGTTATCGCTGTTGAACCAGACAAGCGTGTTGTCGGCGATTCTGAGATTACGCAGGCCTCTTCTCAGGGTGCCGATGCTGCGGTCCATCGCGACCATTTCGCCGTAGTGGTTCTTCGATGGATATTCGAGATTTGGAAATGGAGCCTTGTCTTCATCGCTCGCTACGAAGGGTGAGTGCGGAGTGCCGTACCAGATGACCGTGAAAGAGGGCTTGCCCGACTTGGCTTGCCGTGTGATGAATTCGAGAGCTTCGGCTACGATGATTTCAGATGAATCGCCTTTGAATTCCTCAAAGGTGCCTTGGCGACTCATGATGGGATTGCGGTCGAAAAAATTGGAGACCGATAGCCATTCATCGAAACCGAATGCACCAGGGCTGCGTGGATCCGATCCTAGGATGGGCGCGCCGGGCCCGCGAAATCCGTTGAGGTGCCATTTGCCGAAGTGACCTGTAGTGTAGCCGGCGTTTTGCATTGCTTTTGGGAGGGGTTTTTCCTGCAGGCGTAGGGGGAAACCGTGATCTTCAACGCCAGTGCGATTGTTGCTGCGACCTGTCATAACCGTTGAGCGGGTAGGAGAGCAATTGGGCGCTCCCGCGTAGAAACGCTCAAAACGCAATCCGTTGGCTGCCATCGCGTCGAGGTGGGGTGTTTTTAGGACGGGGTGATCTTGGTAGCCCATTTGGCCCCAGCCCTGATCGTCGGTCATTACAATAACGATATTGGGAGTAGCACTGGCCAAGGAGGAAGGACAAAGGATGAATGTTGAAAGGGCGAGGCTTAGTAGGATTAGAATACGTTTTGTAATCATTGCGAAATTTATTGAACAAGTGTTGTTAAAAGGGGTTCTTTTCCGGATAGTCGGATGGCGTTCTTCTGCGAGCAAGGGGAATTTGAGATAACGAGTAGGAAGGTGAGCTTAAGGTTGCAATCTGTCTACATTGTGCGTTCCTGTTAAGAATGTGTAGATTGAGCGTTGTATACCTAATGCTGGCAGCTAAGGTTATTTTTAGTTTACCTCAGTCGTATGCTGCTGACCTAGCATCGCTGTCTCCGGGAAAGAATGAGGTCCAGATCCAATATGACGGTCTATCTAGGAGGCTCATCGTCACTACGCCGAAGACCTTCGATCGCCAAGGTGTTTATCCTATTCTATTTTGCTTTCATGGCGCAGGAGGCAAAGCGGAAGGTCAGAGTAATCGGTGGAGCCCGCAGGCCGATAAGCAGGGTTTGATTGTTATCAGTGCGGAAGCGGTTCAGCCACTCGCAAAGTGGAACTTCGTGGATAATTTTCACGAAGTGAATCATGATGATGTCGGGTTTACTTCTAAGGTAGTTGAAATCTTAATTAGGCAGAAAATCGCCGATCCTAAAGCCATCTATGCGACCGGTCATTCCAGTGGGGGGCTGTTTTGCTATCGGCTTGCAAAGGAAAGCTCCTTGTTCGCTGCATTGTCTCCTATGAGTTGCGGCATGGTGAAAGACGGGCATGAGCCAGACGGAAATACGAAGCCTGTCCCGGTCATGCAAGTGATCGGTGACCAGGACAAGAGTTTCAATGGGTCAAGCAATCCGAAAGTGACTATGTATTCGGCGACGGAGCGTATCGATGTTTGGCGTACGTTTAACCAATGCGGCCCCGATCCGGTCGTTGAGAAAGTAGGAGACGAGATCACTGTGTACACGTATACGAATTTGGACGGAATAGAAGTGGTCTACTGTAAAGTGAAGGACCAAGAGCATCACATCAGAAGGGACCTCCGAGATCGCGCGGACTCCATCGCGATGGATTTTCTGCTAAAGCACACGCGAAGGTAGCTCGATTTTAGATTCCCCAAAGGGGATACCCGACTGGCTCTGTTCAATGACTCCCTCTTATGCAATATTTACCAACCCTGAACCTGAGCGATACGAGCGAAGATGCTGATGCCGTATTTGCCATCGCGACTGCCTCCGTTGTCTAGATATTTCTTTACGAGTGGAAACGCTGGTTCGCCGATCCAGTCTATCACGTTGTGAAGCATGGGTTCGTTTTCGGTGCCGTTGACAATGAGATCATCGAGGACGGCTAGGGCTTGTTTGCTTTGTCCTGTTTTGATCAAGGTCCAGGCTGACATCATGCGCACTTCGTGCGATTCGTCCTGGAGCGCTCGTTTCAAAATCGCGTTCGCCGAACGGGCGTCTTTTGCCAGCAAGTTTAAGCCAACGCTCGCCCACCAGCGCATGCCTTCGTCGTCGTTTGTCATCCATTTCTTGAAGGTTCCTAGGTTCGCTTTGTCGCGTTCGAGAGCGAGGTCGGCGGCGTCCAGATAAGTTTCGAGTGGATACAGCGTTTCGTTCCGGACCATCTCGTAGATTGTGAGGTTGTTTTCGGCAGCGCGTCGTTCGCGCATCTTCTCGGGCAATAGACCAGAGTCGCGTAATTCGAGCTGCTTTTTGCGTAGAGCCGTTTTCAATTCAGCGATCATTTTCTGGTGCTTTGGGGCGCCGATCAGATTGTGAACATTGTCGAAGTCGCTCTGGTTGTCATAGAATTCTTCGGACACACGTAGTTCGAAGAAGCGACCTGTAATCTCGTTTGTCTTGCCTTCCAGGTGATGCTGCTCCCAGGCGGGAGTTAATTGAGCTTTCCAAAGATAAGCCAAGTGATGTCCTGCGGGAGCGAATGGGAAGTAGTTCTTGTGATACGAGTAGCGTCCAGTTCGCATGAGTCGAACATGGTCGAGTCGTTCGTCAGCGCGTTCGCGGAAACCCAAGTGATACTTGGGAGCGGTCTCGGTGTCGTCTCCCAAAAAGATAGTGCCTTGGTAGGTATTCGGAATATTGGCACCAGCGAGGCTCAACCACGTTTTGGGCATGTCGACGAAACTGACGATTCGGTCGACAGTCGTTCCTGGTTTGTCGCCAGGGTAGAGGTGTTTCATCGATTCAGGAAAGCGAATAACGAGGGGGCAGTGTACGCCGCTCGAGTAGAGGAATCGTTTGCTGCGCGCCATCACTCCACCATGGTCAGAATTGTAGACGATAATCGTGTTTTCGTACAAGCCATCGGCCTTGAGCGCATCGATTGTCGCCTGGACCTTTCGATCCATATTTTCGACAGCATCAGCATACTTGGCGTAGGTTTTTCGGATCACCGGAAGGTCGGGGTGATACGAGAAAAGCGTCATTTTGGCGGGATCTTTTTTGACATCGTCATGGCTGCCATGAGCACGGCTTTCGTGACTGTCGCCGATATTGACGATCGCGAAGAAAGGTTGCCCCGGCTTGCGCATTCGCCAGCCATATTTTTCTCTGCCGCCACTATAGTCCCAACACTCTTTGTCCTCGCGGCCGCCGATGTTGTAGTCGGTTTTTGAAGGATTCGAGGTATGGTACCCCGCTTGTTTTAGGAGGTCGGGGTAGTACTTGATGGTGTCGTGCGGAATCTCATTTCGGCTACGCATCGGTTGCGTCCCGTTGGAAATCCCATACATTCCGGTAATCCAAACCGACCGTGTCGGGGCGCAGACGGCGGCATTGTCGAAGCAATTGGTGTAGCGAAAACCTTCCGTCGCTAGTTGGTCAATCGCTGGCGTATCCGCATTGGTTCCGCCATAGCAACCGACCCACTTGACACCGTTGTCCTCGCTCGTAATCCAAAGAATGTTTGGACGGTCTTGGCCAGACGCTTGTTTCACCATGGCGAGAGCACTCAGCAAACAGGTAAAAACTACTAAAATTGGGCGAAGCGACGCCAGTCGCGGAGAGTTTTTGAAATACATATTACTGTCGGTAATTCTGTTCGAGGCGATAGGGGAATCGATTGATTTGCGGGTTAGGCTGAAGAGTGGCGTCTGTCTTGGCAAGTTGCTAATAGGGTAGGTCCTGGGTGCTATTAAAACTGCACCTTGTTTTTTTGGTTCATCATCTCCGTATCGCTTCGTCCATATTGTAGGTCGGGTCGCTGAGGCGACATATTCTCTTCTGATGGCGGGTCAGCGCCTTACAGTTTATTCCCTTCGGGTAAATACCTCGAGTTTGCTTCGTTGCCAATCTTGGTAGCGGCCAATCTCCGATTGGCCATTGAACGATGGAACCGTTCAGACATTGTCCCCGACCTGTCGGTGGCTGCCCCTGGGATGCTTTATTGACGAAACGCCGCCACCGTTAGACCGGGGTCTTTGATGGAGATGGCTAAGCCAAATACAGATATGACAGGGTATTTAAAACAGTGAAGGTGCCTGGTTGATATCTCATTCCTCTCTTGCATAGACGTAATCCGGCCATCAATTTAGCGAGCGAAATGTACCCCTTATTGCACTCTGAGTGAGAATAGTGAATTCGACCTAGCCATGGACAGCCCGAAGTTGCAGGCCAATTGCGAAACGGATAGTTGAATGAAGAACAGCCGATCGAAATGATGAAGATACGATTCCCCATAAGCATGACTGTAGCCCTGATATTTTTCTTAGCGACTACGGCCTTCGCTGCCGTTGGTCCAGGAGCTAAGTCGCTGCTGGATAATGGTGCCGACCTTTCGCTGACAGCGGAGCAGACGGCGAAAATCGAGGTGATTGTTCGTGAAACGAGCAATGAGTTTCGACGAATTGGGGCTGCTGAACGAGGCAATCCGGGGCGTGCTGCGAAACTGGATGCGCTTCGATCGGCATCGCAAAAGGAAGCATTGGCGCTGTTGAGAGCCGATCAACTTAGCAAATGGGAGCAATTGGCGGGACCGGTTTCTTCATCTAGGTCCATACAACAATCTTCCAACGATCTCATGGCGTCCCGTTCGCTGATTATCCCGTCAGTCGAGGATATGAGAAACCCTCCGACGCCGAACGCTTTTGGACCATCCGCCGGCCTTGCCAAAACCAAGGCCCACCCGGCGATCGGCGAGGGTTACGTGATCTTGTCCGACCATCAGGATGAACTGGCCCGCCATGCTCTGGAGCGATTGGCAAAACATCGGGGAGGAAGGGTGCTTGCGGTGTCGTCGCTTGGTAGTTTGTTTAAGGATCCAGCGGAATTTAAGCGTATCCAGAAAATGCTGCGCAAGTTGAAACCGCGTTTCGTGGCGGTTGCGCCAAGGCTGGAAAGTTATCGGGAGAACATGCACCTGAGTATTCTGAAATTGTTGGCGGGATTGGATTCCGATCCGCAGTTGGACGCCTTTCCCGGTTACTTGGTCGCCAGCGATGCAGCGAAGCTTTCCGAGTTGGTGGAGCGGACGATTAACTACAAGGTTCTCGGAAAGGATCGGATTACGCCTGTGTCAATTGGCGCGATCGAAGACAATGATTCCCGACGTTATCGTAGTTACCAAAAGGCCAAAGTGGTTCAGAAGATGTTTTCGCAGCAAGACAAGGAGTCGCCGGCGATCATCATTACGACTCGAAAATCTCATACCGAGCGTGCGGATTTTCCCCAATTGAAATCGAGCGAAGGAAATATTTCAATGCTACCAAATGCGGCTAGGCAAACATTTGCCAGCCTGTCGGCTCCAGCGACGCAGGTGCTCAATGAGAACAATGTCCTCTTCATGTTTGGTCACGGCACGCCGGAGCGGATAGTGGGAACGCAAGTGGATGCCTTCGCGGGAATCGATTTCTCCGACGAACTCGTGTTTTGCGGCTCCTGCATGTCGGCATCGCCTTATTCCGCGGATCGCTTGAATCTTGATTCCAAGAAGGACGATAAGCGCTTCGCTTTTCACGCCATGGATAATGGCTCCGTCATGATTTTGGGGCATATGGGGACCTGCGGCGGTTTTCCAAAGGTTTACCCCATGGCCGAACATGTGATGGATGGGTTGTCCTCGGGCGAAGCTTACCAGCGCCTGATGAATTCAATAATCGGAACGAAAGCGATTCCTGCCTATTCCAGAGCCGCCCCCTGCAAAGGCTGTCAGTCCCGATCCGGCTAACGGACTGCTTTATATCCTCTGGGGAGATCCAGCATTGGTTCCTATTAAGGGTTGATTGGGGCCGAGCGACTAACTGAGGTTCCAGCCCTTGCGGTAGTCGCGACGAATGAACTGCTCGGCATCGGGAGCGTTGGTGGCTCGCATCTCTTTTGCGTCCCAGTGGATTTTTTTGCCGACGCGATAGGCGACGTTGCCGAGGTGGTTGGCCTCGGTTAGCAATCCGGAGTATTCGAAGTCGCACATGGTTGGAGCTCCACCTTTGCATGCGATTACCCAGTCTTCGTGATGGCCAGAGGGCGAACGTGGAATGAATGGATCAGGACCTTTGAAGTTGGCGAATGTTTCTTCTGGAAGCAGCACGTATTTATTATAGTCGGACAACAGAATGCCTTTATCGCCGATGAATAGATGTCCATTGGCCCATTGGGGAATACCGTTGTCTTTCCAGATTTTAGGTTTTTCCAATCCTTGATACCAGGTCAGTTTCACTGGCGGCAGTTCGCCTCGAGCTCCGTATTCATAAATCGCTTGCATCGAAGCGGGGGCGATAGCGTTGTGCGGTTTCGGCCCTTTGGCTTCGATGGTCAGTGGCGCATCAAGTTTCAGAGCCCAGAAGGGAAGGTCGATCCAGTGGCTTCCGAGGTCGGACATGGTGCCGTTTCCAAAGTCCCACCAGCGGTACCATAAGGGTCCTACGAAATAATCATTGTGGAAAGGCCGATCAGGCGCTGGTCCTTGCCATAAATCCCAGTTAAGGCTTTTAGGTATCGGTTGAGAATTCTTCGGCTTGCGGATTACAATATACCGGTCCTTGGCATCGCGGGCTGCTTGTTCGCTTTCATGCCAACCCCAGGCGCGTGAATTCCAAACATGCGCTTCGCGCACTTTACCGATCGCCCCGGATTGAATGAGTTCAACCACGCGCCGGTAGTTATCGTTGGCGTGATTTTGCGTTCCCATCTGAGTTATGACGTTCGCATTGCGTGCTGCCATGCGAATGATGCGCGCCTCTTCGATATTGTAGGTCAGCGGTTTTTCGCAATAGACGTGCTTGCCTAATTGAAGAGCGGGCAAGGTGGCGAAGGCGTGCGTATGTTCCGGGGTGGATACCACCACGGCATCGAATTCCTTCTCGTGATCGAACAATCTACGGAAGTCAGTTGCCTTCCGTGCCCTTGGAAAAAACTTGAAGGCTATTCCGAGTTTGTCGGCATTCACGTCGCATAAGGCGACAATGTTCTCTTTCTCGAAATAACCGGTGTTGCGTTGACCGCGATTGCCGATACCGATCATCGCGATATTGAGTCGCTCATTCAGATTATGACCACGCAAGATGTTGGGCGCCGTGATGGTCGCGGCCGCTCCGACGAGGGCCCCGGTTTTCAGAAACGATCGGCGATTAATATTTTTTGGGGTAAGTTTAGGGGACATCATGTCCTAATGTTTAAGGGGTTGGAGCGTATGTGGCAATAGGATTCCGGAAACTCGGGTAAGTGTAGTGCAAATAATTGATACAAAACCTGAACTTGAGTAAATCTGCTGAAAACGCATGCTTTTAGAGTTTTATAAGCGGTCAATTCGCTGTAGGTTGAAAATCGGTTCTATGAATCAATTTGATCGACGGCAATTTTTGAAATCCACAGCAGGTTTAGCGGCTCTCGGCTCCATTCTCTTTTCGCGCCTCGCTGCGAAACCAGGGCCACTCTCAGGAAGGATCAAGATTGCAGTAAAGTATCACATGATTGCTGAACCTGAATTGAGCGTTGTTGAGAAGTTTCGAATGTTGAAAGAAATCGGTTTTGACGGTGTAGAGCTAAAAATCGATGAGCCAGTTGACATGAACGAAATCGTGAAGGCTAGTGAGCAGATCGGACTACCGGTACATGGAGTGATCAATTCGTCGAATCCGGATATTGTACGTGCCGTAAACCTTGCGAAGCAACTCGGTGGCGATTCGGTTTTGGTTTTAGCAAAGGAAGATCCGAAAAAGTCTTACGATGAAAACTTCCACCATTGGCAAAGATTAGTGCGGAAAGCGATACCGATAGCTGAAAAATCGGACATCTATCTATGCATCGAGAATGTTCGCGCGACGTTTCTAAAAGCGGGCGAAGAAATGGCGCGTTTCATTGATTCTTTTGATTCATCATTCGTGCGCTCCTATTATGATATCGGCAACACGATTACTTGGACCGAGCAATCGGCCGAGCACTGGGCCCAGGCGCTGGGTAGCCGCGTTTACAAACTCGATATTAAAGATCGTGGTCACCGGGAGTTCGGCGACGTCAAACTAAAGAGGAAAGGTATTGCCACTGGAACTGACGGCGGCGAGGTTAATTGGGTAAAGGTGCGCGAAGAATTGAATAGCGTATCGTTCTCTGGCTGGGCGACCGCGGAAGTTACCGGTGGGGACCGAAAACGTCTCATAGGAATAGCGGGCTGGATGCGCGATGTTCTGGATCTCGTGTGAAGGTGGGAAATAGTATTGAGAAATCGTATCCTTTTTAAATGACAGGTTTTTCAGCAAGTGCTGAAGGTGGTCGCGGTCGACCTCCGGGCGGCCAATGAATGACGAAGTCGTTCAGCTATCTTTAGAATAATGACCGCTCGGAGATCGGTCGCTACCTTTTCAATGCTTCGGAGTTTGCCGTGGGTATTCCTATTGCGAAAGCTGAATCTTGCAAATAGCAGAAAACATCTATTGTATTGCGAAGTTGTCTACGTATTTGGCTGCCGCAATAACCCCGTCCCCAATAAAATCTCAAATGGATTAACGCTGCTTTGCTAAGTGAAAACAAAGGTTCCGATCGTCCGCGATAGACCTGCCGGTTTTTTTATTTAAGTCTACAAAGCGTCTCTTCGAACTGATGATATCCCTATGAAACGAAAAACGCCTAATTCAATCTCTCGCCGCACTTTTATCGGGCAAGCGGCAACTGCCTCCGCGCTGGGGGTGATTCCCTTAACCTCGTCGGCCTTTTCTTACACTGGCAGTATTGGTGCTAATGATCGTATACGTATCGGCCAGATAGGGTGTGGGTCACGCGGACTGGGCACTCATCAGCGATATGTAAAGCAACACGCGCAGGCAGAGAATCTCGAAGTCGTCGCTGTTTGCGATCCTTACCGGCCAGCCCAGGTAAAGGCAGCCGCCCATGTAAAGGAGTGGTCGGGGAAAACCCCGAAACAATTCACAAGCTATCGCGACATGTTGGAGATGAAGGATCTGGATGCGGTGATGATCGCGTCGCCTGATCACGTTCACACGCTCCACCTTGAAGCTGTGGCCAAGGCGGGAAAGCACTGTTACGCAGAGAAACCTCTTGGTATCGAGTTTGAAGCATTAAAGCGCGCTGTAGATGCGGCTGAAGAAGCGAAGATCATTGTCCAGATAGGGACTCAACATAGGACGGAAGCCCCGAACGTGGGTACTCAGAAACTCCTGAAAACCGGCATCCTCGGCCATCTATCCCGTGTCGAACAGGTGCGCAACGGGGCAGACAAGCCTTATTGGTATAAGCGGCTAAATCCAAAGATAAGAAAAGAGGATTTAGATTGGGACGAGTTTACCAATGGAGTAATCGACAAACCTTTCGATCCGTTGATTTACACCGGGTGGTATGGCTACTACGAGTTTTCTCAGGGCCCGGTACCGCAATGGGGTTCGCACTACATTGATCTGGTGCACTACTTGACAGGTCTCCACATTCCCGAAACCTGTAATTGTCATGGAGGTACTTATACCTGGAAAGACGAATACCAATTCACGGCACCCGACCAGATTGATGCGATTTGGAGCTACCCGGAAGATACCGTGGTCACCTACACGACGAATTTCGGAAACGGCAGTGGCAACCGTACTCGGATAATGGGAGAGAAAGGCACTCTCGAACTTGCCCGTCGCGGTATCGGCGTTTACACGGCAGAAGGGGGAATTAATCGAGACGGATCGATACGCGGCAAAAACGAAGTGGAATCAATTGAGCGTCCGGATCACTTCCTGAACTGGTTCCAAGCTTTGCGTGGCAAGGTCGAGCCTCACGCGCCTCTTGAAACAGGCTACCGGCACGCCGTGGCCACGATCATGGCTCAAATGTCATACGAGACAGGCAGGAGGACGCGTTATCATACCGAAGGTAGGAAGATAACCCTGGATTAAAATAATCGATCAATGTCTATAACCGAAGCCATTCGATCCAGCCTGTTTGGTTCTGGGCGCTTTGGCGAGCAATCGTGCGCAATCGATCTCAAATGCGGAAGGATTAACGGTGTTTGGTCAATTGTCTCTTGTGAGGCTGTCCAACGTTCGATCGAAACTAGGAGAGTGATTCTATGAAAAAATCGAATTATGAGCAACGAAGCCAGTCGCGATGAGAAGACCCCCTGGTGGGAAGGCGTCACGCGCTATCAATGGCTGGTGTTATTCATCGCGTCGTTAGGGTGGGTTTTCGATACGTTTGAAGGACAGATATTCGTCACGAGCATGAATGAAATGATGGCGTCGCTTTTGCCGCCTGATGTGCCAATGGAAAAGCGGGATGCGGTAGCGAAGTTGGCGTTGGGAGTATTCCTAATTGGCGGAGCGGTCGGCGGTGTTTTTTTTGGAATGTTGAGTGATCGTATTGGCCGAGCGCGGACGATGATAATAACCATTTTGGTGTATTCTATCTTTACTTGCATGACGGCTTTCTCTCAAGAAGCGTGGCAGATGATTGTGCTGCGGTTTTTCGTTGCGATGGGCGTGGGAGGTGAATGGGCAGTGGCTAGCGCTATGGTTGCGGAGGTGATTCCGCGTTGGGCCCGTGTGCGTTCGTTAGGCATCTTTCATGCGACCAGCACTTTAGGTTCGTATCTGGCAATCGCAGCGGGAGCTTTTATAGTAGGGAACCCAGCGATTCAGACTGAGGCGATACCGGATCTGAATTGGCGGTTGGCTTTTGGGATAGGCGTGTTGCCTGCTTTATTAACTATTTGGATACGTGCCAAATTGAAGGAACCTGAGAGTTGGAAACGAGCGCAGGAGGTCGCGAAAAAAGACCCAACCAAGCGTGCGGGGCGAATTGGAGATTTGTTCAAGGGCGATTTGAGGCGAAAAACGTTGGTGGGTGTGGCTTTGGCTTCGATCGGTTTGGCAACGTTTTGGGGAGTTAAAATCTATGGACGCGACTTGATGCGCGGCGCGGCGGAGCGGGAGGTGGTTATGCAAAATGAAGGGTCCTCTGTGGATAGCGAAGCGGTTCTTAAGGCAAATTTCAGTCAGATTAAAAAGAAGGAAATGACTGGGCACTTTCTGGTGATGACGGGCGGTCTGATAGGCATGCTCGCTTTTGGTCCGATCAGTGAACGGATAGGTCGACGGGGTGCGTTTTCATTTTTCTTTGTGGGAGGCTTTGCCAGCAGCGCGTTGCTGTTTGGTTTGCTTACGGAGAAAAGCGTTATTTTCTACTGGTGGGCACTGCCTGTGTTCGGGTTTCTGGTGAGCGGTATTCATTCGGGTTATGCTATCTACTTTCCTGAGCTGTTCCCATCGCGGTTGCGTGGGACGGGAGGCGGATTGTGTTTTAACTTAGGGCGTGTTATTGCGGCTCCGGTGTTATTTTTGACCGCCTGGATGCAGCAATCCATGGGGTTTACAACCAATCAAACGGCCGCTTGGCTGAGCGGGTTCTTTCTGCTGGGCCTGGTGATTATCCGATTCGCTCCGGAAACTCGGGGAGAGGATTTGCCGGAGTAGTTCTTGTTTCCTCCTACTATGAATCCCTATACCAATTCAAATCTTCTTTTTGGAGATATTCACAATCATTGCGGAATCTCCTATGCTCATGGATCGTTGAAAGATGCCCTGAACAACGCCCGTGAGAGGCTCGATTTTGTGAGTGTCACTGGTCACGCTCACTGGCCGGATATGCCGGAGCCGGATGAACGTATTAAGTACATCATTGATTTTCATGAGAAGGGTTTCGCTAAGCTGGAGAAGGGTTGGCCGAAGATGATGGAGACGTTGAAGCAGTTTAACGATGAGGGGAGATTTGTCGTGTTTCCAGGCTTTGAAGTCCACTTCTGCGAGTGTGGCGATCGCAATATGCTCTATAAGGATTTGGAGGGAGAGATTTTGTACCCAAAAAATTTGGACGATTTACATAATCAACTGCGTGAGTTGCGGGAGCGGGGTAGGGATGCGATTGCTCAGCCGCACCATATTGGATATCTCAAAGGCACGCGCGGTATCGATTGGGAGAGCTTTAGTCCGGAGTTTGCGCCCTTTGTTGAAATGCTCTCCATGCACGGCTGTTCTGAGTCGTCGGAGGGTATCAAGCCGTTTCTGCATTCCATGGGTCCGAGCGATTGGCAAAGTACGATTCATTATGGGTTGAAGCAGGGGCATGTGTTTGGTTTTTCAGGCGGTACGGATCATCATAGCGCGCATCCCGGCAGTTACGGGCATGGAATGACCGGGCTATGGGCAAAGTCAGGCAATCGCGAGGATATCTGGAACGCGCTATTGAGGCGCCGAATGTTTGCGTTGACCGGCGATCGGATGGATTTGCAGTTTTTGGTGAATGACATGCCTATGGGATCGGAGATTGCCGCGACCGAAAAGAGACGCATCGAATTCGCGTTGCAAGCTGGTGGGGCAATTGACTGCGTTGACATCTTGCGCGATGGCGAATTGGTGAAGCGCTTTTCACAGTACGAATTCGAGTGCTCTGACGGAAAGAAGGACGACTTGATTCATACGAAAATTTACTTGGAGTTGGGGTGGGGCGCTCGTCACAAAACCTGTAACTGGGAGGTTGAGCTGGGAATATCGGACGGCGAAATTAAAGCGGTTGAACCGCGCTTCCGTGGTCGCGAAGTGATATCGCCCTTGGAAGCAGAGGAGACTGGGAACTACTACTCCAGCAAGGTTTTGGAGAAAGGAGAACAGTTCGTTCGGTTTGAGTCATTTACCGGTGGCAATCCAAATAATTCAACTAACCTGTCGCAGGGTGTTTGCTTAGAAGTGCGTATGCCCCGCAATGCAAGGGTGTGGGCGAACCTCAATGGCAAGCGGGTCGAGTGGTCGTTGGCAGCGCTAATGGACGGCGCTCGCTCGGGGCTGTCGTCGGGCATCGCTTCGCCCGCTTGGCGCTTCAACCGCGCGCCAGCGCCAAACCAATGGAAATGGTCAGGCGAATGGGAGGATGATGGAGGTGAGGGGTCCGCCTACTATATGCGAGTTCGACAGCGAAACGACCAATGGGGATGGTGCTCGCCGATCTTTTTGAACCGATAATTGGATTTTCCGTTTACTAGATTACGCTCGTTTTCAATACGAGCTGTTCGGTTCAATCACGTTGAGTTTACAAAATGAACTTCGGCTGCTTCAGCGTGTCTTCATCCGTTACAATTTTGTAATCTGCGTGATCGCGAATATGGGTAACAGGATAGTCATCTCCGGATTTACCGAGAACTGCGAGCCGTAAAACGGTATTGGCCCAATCAAGAATGATCCCATTGCGACAGTATAGTCGAACGCGTTTGGCCTGAAGAATCTGACGCATCCCAAGGGTGATTCCGTGCCGTGGAAAATTTTCCAGATTTCCACCGACTTGGGACCGAACTGCATTGATTGTCCGAGTAAACTCATTGAGTTCGACTACCCGTGGGTCCGACTCGCGAATGTTGGGCTTTGGTTCGTTGAAAGCGAGATGACCGTGAATTCCGATCCCGCCATAAGTCGTGTCTATTCCCCCTTCATTCGCTATTCTGTCCTTCAATCGATGCAGATTCTCCTGGTTAGGGAAGATGACTCGTTCTGCTGGTATTCGGTGCCTCTCTTTCACGCGCTGCATGAATGCTTCATCGAAGACGCGGCGAAAACTAAGTGGGTGATCGCAAGGTAAAGTCGCGCCGTTGATGTCGCACTGTTCATCCATCATGAAAAACCAACAGTTTTCCAGTTTGATATTTTCATCGTTCACCCGTTTTGCGAGGATCCTGTATTGTTCCACGGGTCCAACTGGGAGAATAAGCTTTGTTGGAGCATTTTTTTGGTTATTGAGAATGATTTCTTCTGCAACGGAATTCGCAAAGTGCTTATATAGAAGGTCGATGTTTTCGATCACGATTAACTTGCTTCCGGCCTTCTCCCTCACTGCCTCGGGAGTCAGGCTCAATAGTTGGCGTATTTCTTCTGATCTTGTCATTGAATCTACTTTGCTAGGATTGTTAGTAAGGATAATCCACAGAGGCGCGTCGACGCAACGAGGAATAATTGCGCGTATGGTCGAAGTCCTATTGAGTGACGAGATTTCGACTAATCGTACCATATCCGAAATGGTACATTTTTATTGGATACGCGATCATAAATTTACGTTTGAAAACTCAAACTTGCCAAAATCAGGATACTGTTATTCTATATATAGATAGGCTTCGTTCGATGATAGTTAGTTTAAATAACAACATAGAAAATATGGATATTTCCCGGCGACGATTCATTGGAAATATTGTCTTCCCCGTAGGCGGTATGACACTGATGCCGTTGTTGAGCCTGAAAGCCGCCGGAAACTATGGTTCATGGATTCCACTGTTCAACGGCAAGGACCTGACGGGTTGGCGTGGGGTCAATGGCACATCGGCCAACTGGAAGGTGGTAAACGGATTGCTAGTCAACACGGGTCGGAAAAAGGGGAACGCAAGTTGGATCGCGCACGAGCGTGTGTTCGATAACTTTGAACTAGAGGTAGAATTTCGATTCGAAGTGGGATGTAATGGCGGTGTTTTCTTCCGTACCCCGCTGGTGGAAAAGAGTCCCGCCTATCTGGGCAATGAAATACAGATTGCCGACATGTCCGACTCGGGTCTTCAAAAGAAGCTTACCCCCGATCGCCACCTGGGCGCCCTCTACACGGTCGCCCCTCCAGCCTTTGATGCGTCGAAACCACCGGGCGAATGGCACCGTATGAACGTGCGCTGTGTTGGCACGCGCTGCCGTGTAAGTATCGAAAATCAAGTGGTTCAGGATGTTGATCTGACCAGTTTTTCCGATGAGGTGAAGGAGTCTCATCCAGGTCTCCTTCGCAAAGACGGTCATATCGGATTGCAAAGTAAGGAAGTCCGGATCGAATTCCGCAGTGTCCGCATCCGGGAAGCGCGGTAAGGTAAAAGCACACAGATTAATAGGCCTCCATGATCAACTGTTGACTAAAAAGGCTATTGTTTTGGGGTCAATAGGCCGCTAAATCTTTTGTTTGCAATAAATAGCTATTCTGATTGTAGTTTTAATTAGTGTCGGAACTCGGCCCTGAACATAAATGCATAAACGATGAGGATCCTAAACCGTCGTAGTTTTTTGACCTCCACGATGGCAGCAATTGGATTGCCCTATTTGGAGTCATTTGCCAAAAGCGAAAACCCAACGAAGCAGGCGAAGACCTTTGTGGCTATAGGCAGTTTTTTTGGTTGGCACCGAGAAGATCTCTACCCCAGTCAGGTGGGAAAGAATTACGCTCTACCGAAGCTTATTGAACCCATTGCAGCACATCGAAACGATTTTACGATTTTCTCTGGGCTTGATCATAGAGCTAGTAATGGTCACCACCACTGGCCCAATTTTCTTTGCGGAACTGCTGGAGATTATTCGCTCGACCAAATGATTGCCGACAAGATCGGGCAGAAGAGTCGTTTTCCCTCTATGCAACTCGCCGTTGGAGGAGTGGAAGACCAGGGAGGTGTTATGAGTTTTACTAAACAGAAAATTCCTTTGCCCATGATGCGCCGGCCCAGCGTTCTTTACAGTCAACTTTTTGTTTCGGAATCAGATAAAGACCGTACGGAGTATATCCTTCGTAGTGGGAAGAGTGCTCTCGATTATGTTCTGGCGGATGCGAAGCATTTACAAAACAATGTTTCTAAAGCGGATCGCAATAAGTTGGAGGAATATTTTCATTCCCTGCGTTCAGTTGAGAAGCGGATCAATCAAAAAATTGTTTCTATTGATGATGTGATTGCCCAAACAGATTATAAGCTTCCAGAATTAGGAAAAGACGCGGTTTCTGCAAGCCTGATGTTGGAAGCGGCACCTTTGATGTACGATCTTATGGCCTTGGCTATTGAAACAGGATCCACTCGGGTGATCACCTTGATGCTAGGAGGTTTAGGCTCAGTGTTCACAATTAATGGTGAAACATTGAAGACGGGTTATCATAGTTTGTCTCACCATGGAAACGATCCGGATATGATTCGTGATTTGCTAAAAATTGAATATAAGCTTATGACGATATTTAATGATTTCTTAACTCAACTGAAGGAAAAGAAAGACGCTTATGGGAATCCCTTGCTTGACAGCACTGTTGTTCTTTTAGGGACAGGAATGGGAGACGCCAGTAGGCATGCCAATGACAACCTGCCAGCTTTGGTCGCGGGTGGTGGATTTGCCCATGGAAGTCATTTATCTCTTGATAGAGATAGATATCTACTTGGAGACCTCTATATCACCCTTATGGATAAGATGGGTGTGAAAGTGAATAGTTTTTCAAATGCCAGCAGCAGCCTTAATAGTGTATTTGTATGATAGATACACATTTTATTTTCGCGATACTGATCTTGATTTGAACTTGGCCGATCGCAATTTAGATCACTTATTCGTCCAATGAAAAGTAAGAATCCGCTCAGCCTGCTGATAGCAACTTTAGCAACAGTAAGCTTGACCGCGAACGACGGGTCCCTGATTTCGGATACGCATTACGAGCTTCTCAACAGCTATTGCTTGAATTGCCACGACGAGGAGGAGATGGAGGGCGATGTGAACCTTGACCGCGATTCCATTGACTGGAGCAAAAAGGAAGAGCGTAGCCTCTGGTTAGATGCATTGTCCATGTTACAGGAAGGGCTCATGCCTCCAGAGGAAGAAAAAGACGAAGATCAACCAAGCGAAGCAGAACGCGCCGCCTTAATCGACTGGCTGGATGCGTCACTAACTGAAAACACATCTTTTGGAGGCACATTGGCACGTCGCTTGAGCAAGGCGGAATACCAAAACACAATCCGCAATCGTTTCGATCTTCCCAAATATAAAGTACCCCTTGGTTTTCCTGAGGATTCGACTCGTCATGGCTTTAATAATACAGGTGATGGACTTATTCTGTCTCCAACTCTATTAGAATCCTATTTCAATATTGCAAATCAAGTGGCGGAAACACTTTTTCCAGTGGAGAAGGCGTCTCCAGAATCGTCAATCAGGGTAGTGGGACCAAATGATATGGTGGCGAATTATGCGGCGGCTGCCATATACGATAATGCGTTGAGGTTTGCCTCGAGTGGTACTGAAATTATGCGCAGTTGCAGTTGGCCGAAGCGAATGATGATCAATTCATCGGGAGTTTATAAGATAACGGTGAGCGCTTCGAGCTTTCTTCCAAGGTCAAGGAATCTGATGAAGGAAGGTCCTATGTTATTAGAGCTACGAGCGAGAGATTTGGGGGTAGGGGAACGGGCCCGAGTTAATCGTTTTCGTCTTTTGGAAACGATAAGCGTTTCTTCAGAAACTCCCATGGAGGTTTCCTTCGAAGCTGAGCTGTATGAAGGTGAGACGATTTTGTTCCATTGGAATAATTCCCCATTGAGTTACGGCGGAAGACAGAATGGGGATTTTGGTAGTCATGTTCGTAAACGTTTTGAGAACGATAAACGTGTACTAGCTGCATGGCAAAAAGTTATTCTTGATAATAGTCACGATGCGAAAGAAGACACTTTATTTAACTATGGTGATTTAAGAGGAATCTCGGGTTGGGAGCGGTTTAAGAAAGCTAAACAGGATAAGAATTTGGACATGAGCCATGCTACTATGGACTCAGCTCAAACCGAAGAATTGATCGCATTATTTGCTCATCAGGGAAACGTTCTTGGTGAGGCTTTTGTCTATGATTATTTTGAAAAGGGTCCCGCATTAGACCTTCATGGATTTAGTGTTGAAGGACCTCTTCGATTGGTTGATGGCCCCAAAGACAAGGCGATCAAGGATAGGCAACAGCGTTTGTTTGGTGTTCGAAATAGAGGACAAACCAAAGAAAAAAACGCCAGTGACATCCTAGAGAAACTCTTGCCTAAGCTATTTAGAAGACCTGTTGAGAGTCACACGATTGATGCCTATTTGCAAATTGCCACTGAGCATTGGGCAAAGGGGCATTCATATGAAGATGGCCTTCACCTATTGGTTCGCAGCATACTGATGTCGCCAAGGTTTCTGTATCGCAAATTAGATGAAGGTCCAACGAATGATTATGATATTGCGACGAGGTTGTCCTACTTTTTGACGCAAGGACCACCTGATAAGATGCTTGTTGAATTGGCGGCAGCTGGAAAATTATCGGACTCCGAAATCCTTAAGGAACAATCACTGAGACTGCTTCCAAAAAATGCGCAGAGTCCTTTGGTGCAAAGCTTCACTAGTCAGTGGTTGGATACGAAGCGCTTGAATTCGATTATGCCAGACCCAAAATTTGATTTCACAGCAGACGATATCGATTTGGCAAAACGAGAGGTTGAGCATTTTTTCGCAGCGATGCTTAAGGAAAATCGGCCTATGACTGATTTTATAGATCCCGATTTTACGTTTACCACACCTAGATTTGCCGATAGAATCTATAAGGTAAAAAATGAAAAGAATATAGACGATAAAGACAGTGAGAACGAATTTCAGAGAATCACATTAAGGCGCGATGGTCGTTATGGCGGTCTTCTTGGCATGTCGGCGGTTATGACTGCTACGGCTAATGGTGTAGACACGCAGCCTGTTCTTCGAGGTGTGTGGCTTCTTGAAAATATTCTAGGGTCACCCGTCCCGGAAGCGCCGCCGAATGTGCCGGCCCTGACTCCTGATACGCAAGGCGCGGAAACGCCAAGGGATGTATTGGCAGCTCACACGGAAAACAGCTCATGCATGAAGTGTCACAAGAAAATTGATCCTCTGGGTTTCGTCTTGGAAAATTTCGATCCAGTTGGCCGTTGGCGTGACAAGTGGCCAGATTCGGAAAGGATTATTGATGCATCGGCAACGCTACAAGATGGGTCAACGGTTGAGGATGTAATAGGGCTCAAGCGTTGGATGGTAACGAATATTGACCTGTTTTCGAAATGTCTTGCTGTAAAACTAATGATCTATGCGACCGGGAGAGAACCGAGTTATATAGAAGTCAAAGAAATAGAAGGCATTGTTAAAACCAATTTAGAAAACAATAAAGGTTTTCAAGATCTCTTCGTGGATTTGATTTTGAGTGAGACGTTCCGTGCGAAATAGCATTTCGTGTGCGATCTGGTTTTCGGGGTTAGATAGAAAAATAAAACAAATTCTTGCCCCCAGAAATTAGCTTGTCCCTCTCTGTGATTAGGGCCGCTTGTTCTCCTTGAACTTTTTATTGCGGGTGTGAGCCAGGGCCTCCGTGGCGGCCCCCTTGTCCCCCTGCGATATCATCCAGGCATCCAGCTGAGTGGACAGGTCTCCCTTGAGCTCAGCGTATTCCGGATTATCGATCAGGTTCTTGAGGCAATGGGGATCATTCTCCACATCATAGAGTTCCTCGGCGGGGCGGTGCTGGTATTTCTGGGTCATGGCCAAGGCGAGCGCATCGCCAGCCTTTGCCTTTTCGATCCACGACATCCAGAAATCGGCCTTGTCACCACCTGGGCGGGTGACGAAGTTCTTGAATGTTTCGGTATGATTGAGGTTGCGGATATAACGGTGGGTTTTGGTCCCGGCAGACCGGACGCCGAAGTTCTCGGATCCTTCCCCAATGCCGCGGGTCGTCTGCAGGCCAAAGGTGTATTTCTTGTGCTCCGCGCTTTCGCCTGTGAGGACGGGCAAGAACGAACGCCCGTCCATCGTGTCGGAAGTTTCCAATCCGGCGGCGTCGAGGAAGGTGGGAGTGACGTCGACGTATTCGACGAGAGCGTTTGACTGGGAGCCCGCCGCTATCGTACCGGGCCAACGCGCAATCATGCCGGAGGTGAGTCCTAGCTCAAAACAAGTCCATTTTGCAAAGGGGAAACCAGAGCCCTGTTCGGAGACGACCATGACGAGGGTGTTTTGGGTCAGCTCGTGTTTATCGAGCAATTTAAGCAGAGCGGCACATTGGGCATCGAAGTAGGTGATCTCAGCGAGGTACTTGGCGTATTCCTGCCGCGTATTAGCTGTATCCACAAAAGTTGGCGGCAGCTTGAGTTTGGCTGGATCGTATACGGAGGCATCACCCTTGTTGTAAGGCGTATGTGGTTCGCTGGAACAGGCAAACAGACAGAACGGTGTACCGCCTTCTTTGGAATCTGTAAGGAGTTTTTCGATGGTCGGAAAGGGATCATCTTTAAAAGGATCAGCAGCTCGGAACTCTCCGGAATACTCGAACGGAAAGGACTCTTCGGGTGAGATATGAGTTTTGCCTGACAATGCCACTCGGTAGCCGGCATCGCCTAGATAATGCGCTATTGATTTAGTGCCTGGGTAGACGCGGGTGTGGTTGGGCCAAGCGCCGGATTTTACCGGGTAGATACCTGTATAGATATTGTGCCGCGTGGGAGAGCACATCGGTGCGGCCTGGAAACAGCGGGAGAACTGCATTCCCTCTCTGGCGAGATTCTCAAGAGTGGGCGTTTTAGCCTGCCCGCCGTAGACCCCCATGTCCAGGTAGGTACAGTCGTCTGCGATGATGAAGACCAGGTTGGGCCTTTCGGCTGCATAGGAGGAGGCTGCAATCGTGACTGCAATAAATAGGGTGAAAAGCGGTAGGTGTTTCATTATCAGAAGTTCAATTTAGAAGTGCCGGGCGAAGGCATTGTTGATAGGAAATGAATGTGTCTCTTCGTTCGGTACAATGGTTACACTGGAAACGTTAGCGTGATCACTCACGACTGACAACTGCTCCCATGTCATCTTTCTATCTCCCATCCCGGTCGGCATCTCCACGCCCGTGCGTATCCAGTAAATCCTGCGAAGCCGCAGGGCGAAGCGCGGGATGGCGCCCTTTATCCGTTCAATACCCAACCTTCGCGGTACTTCTTGCTAAGGTGACGATTGGCTTCAGGATTGTTTGTCACTTCCATCTTTTTGGCATCGTATTCGAGCTTCTCGCCCACGTCGTAGGCGACAAGACCCAGCAGGAGTTGCTCAATCAGGATACCAGAATAATCGAAGTTGCAGGTGGTTTTAAGATCTGTCTTGCAGGCATTTGTCCATTCTTCCTGGAAGCTATCCATCTCCGGGATAAGTTCATCTTTCTTGCGTGGCTCAAAGTAGGTCATGTCGGCAGCTTTGCCATAAGGAATAACCAAGCGTGTCTTGAAATCGCAGATGAGGAAACCCTTGTCGCCCTTAAACATGGCTCCATGGTTAATATTTGAGAGGTCAAGGTAGTTCAGAGGTGACTTTGGCATGCTGCCGCCCTGGTGCCAAGTGACACGTATTTCATCACGCCAGCTATTGGCTGGATTGATGCAGGTGGAACTCATATTGGAAGGCGACATTTCTGGATTGTAAGGGTCGCCTTTGCTTTGAGCGGAAGTCGGGAAGTCGGCGTCCAGCGGACTGAAGGCGAGGTCCATGGTATGGCTGCCCATGTCGCCGATTTGCCAGTTGCCGAAGTCACGGAACATATTCCATGAAAGGCAGTTTCTGCCTAAAGGCCATTTTTTGCTATCGGGGTGGAGATAACTTGTATCGCCTTTTTTCGATCCAGCCAGAACAACGCTTACTTGCGATTGAGCCTGAAAGTAGCGTGGGTTAAATGGGTGCATCGGTGAAGGCCCTATCCAGAGATCCCAATCAATGTGATCTGGAGCGGAGCCGCTTTCGGGTAAGTATCCCGTTATATTGTGTGTGCGGTTGGTCCAGGCGTGGACATCCTTGAGATTGCCAACGGCGCCATCCTGGATGAGTTCGCGTATGCGTGCATAGTTTGGTTCTGCGTGGTGTTGTGTGCCGCATTGGGTAGCCAGTTTGTCTTTGTTTTTTAGATAGGTATCGCGAACCATACGCGCTTCCTGGATGCTGTTAGCGAGAGGTTTTTCGCAATAAACATGCAGCCCGCGGTTCATGGCCCATATGGATACAAACGCGTGATGGTGGTCAGGGGTGCAGCAGACGACCGCATCAAGGTCTTTTTGGTCCAGGCATTTTCTCCAATCCTTGTAGAGCTTAGCGCCGGGGAATTCCTTTGAAGTAGCCGCCAGAACGAATGCATTCACATCGCAGATGGCTACAACGTTTTCTTTTTGAAGCATGCTTCGATGGCGTCTGGAGCGGCCCCAGCAACCGATGAGCGCGATATTCAGCTTATTACTGGCCGCGGACTGGCCAAACAGCGATCCGCTAGGCATTATCAGCAGCCCAGCGCTGGCTGCCGCCGTGGATTTTACAAATTTCCGTCGATCACTTGTAGTCTTATTCATAATGTATTTGGTCTAATCCTTAAGTTCTTCTCCTGTAATCTGCAATGCATTGATGCGGAATCGGCCAAATGATTTTTTGACCTCCGCAATCTGAAAACGATAAAAATCAAAGTGCCCAAATAATAAAAGCGGTGCAACCTCAGTTGTACCGCCTATTATTATATCAAACTAACTTAGAACTACTTCTAGAATTTAAATCTGGCTCTTAGGCGAATGTCGCGTCCTGGTGTGTGGACATATTTGAATACGTCGAAACCGCCATCGGGTCTTGCGGCGTTGCTAAGGCGAACAACTGAGAAATCATCTTTGTCGAAGAGATTTCTGATGTTCAACTGTAACTGAACTGGTATACCAAACATCTCAGTATCGTAACCGCCGACCAGGTCAAAGATGGTCATGCCATTGAATTCCTGCAGCCCCAATGTAGAGGTTTGAGTCCAGGTTGCTCCACTACGGTAACGTGCTCCACCACCGATTGAAAAATTAGCCAGTGCACCCTCCGTAAAAGCATAATTGGTGAATAGATTGAACTTTTGGTGGCGTTGTCCGGGGCTTGACCCTCCTGCACGCGCTTGTACGCTATTAGCTTCGGATTCCGTTTGTGCTATGGCACCGCCAAGAGTCACACCAGGTTCGAATACTCCATTATCAGGAAAAACAAAGTTCTGATCAAATTGAGAGAAGAACGCTTTACCTGTTGGCCCCTCCCACCAAGGTGTGAATTCTGAAAAAGTATCAGCAACCGTAGAATTAATATAAGAAGTATTTGCCGTGAATTGCCAGTTTTCGGTGATGTTCGCCGTTGCGGATAATTCCCAACCTTCGGAACTGTTAGAACTGGTTATCACGCCTCCTGCGTCTGTGCGCTGATTGTCGTTAATTGCCTGCGTAATAAACGGAGCGATGGGAGGAACAGCCGATGGATTTCCCGTAGACAGGTTGTCGTAAATGTTGTTTATTCCTGTAACGGCGTTTATATCGTTCCAGGATGCAAAGGAAGATTCACGGTCGGCCGCGGTCTCGTACACAGAACCCGTTACCACGAGTTTCCCTTCCATAAGTTCCAGCATGACACCAAAATCTTCAGATTTGCCTTGTGGTACAGGAACCGCCTGACCCTGTTCTCCGGAAGCACCCATAATAGATCTTTCGGCGAACGCTGACAATCCAGCATTGTTAGCCTTGTTTGCCATCAATGTAACGATATTATTTACGTGATATGCCACGCCGTAGGTCACGGTTTTTTCACCGCT
>JABITN010000124.1 GCA_018700525.1 Opitutales bacterium | reverse complement strand
ATAACTTCACTCGACAACTACCATTTCTACCAAGCCGACTCCTGTCCATTCGCTATTTCCCGAAAATCTGACCGTGTAACTGCCCTCTGCAAGCGTAACCAGTATCGCCGCGTCTTTCGAACCCGCCTCAAACGATTTCCCGTTGGCATTCAAAGCCGCCGCCATTTCCGCCGCGTTCGGATCCACTTCCCAATCATCGTTGGACAAAAGCGCTTGCGTTCCAATTTCTTCATCGTCTTCGATGACCGATCGAATCAACTCAAGCTGTGGATTTATAAGAACTCCCGAAGCATTCGCCCCCTCTAAAGCAGGGCCCAAACCGCGCAACAGAATCGTCCTGGCAGACGTGCCTTCGATCACCAAAGTCGAAATCAAAACATCGCTCTCGGGAGAAAGGAAACCTCGATTAGAAAAATTTGCTGTCGAGCCCGCCACCGAATCATCTATCGTCAGGGTGGCCCCCTCGGAAATCGTCGCGCTGCCTTCGTTGCTCGCCGACACGGTGTACACTCCAGCATCCGATAAAGTCGCCTCAGCCAAAATCAGAGTCGATCCCGATTCGCCCCCAATGGGAACCCCATCCTTCAGCCATTGAACCGTATCCATTTCCCCTGACGCTTCGAAGAAAAACTGGGCTCGCCCGCCAGTCGGTACTGTCATCGATCGCGGATGCCAAACGATTTCAGGCGGGTTCGGGGCCTCCGCGACATTGATTGTGATCGTAGTCGAAATCCATGTTTGTCGTGTTTGATTCGTTCCATTAAACGGCTTGATAGTTATATTATAACTCCCGACTGTTGTCGGAGTCCCCGTAATCGTGACCGAATCTTCGGTATTGATATTATTTCCTACCAAACCATCAATCGCCATTCCCGGGGGGATATCCCCTGTAATCCTCCATGAGGATACGTCCCCAGGCGCACCGACAACATCAAAAGCCAAAGCAAATTCCTCCCCGACTTTCGAGCTGGCAGGCGACGCCGGATTGATAACGTATTCTGTGGCCCCAGAAAGCGAATGCAGCCCCCCCAGCGAGGCTGCTGTAACCGTGAATGCCCGAATCATTTTCGCAATGGGAGCCGTTGCCGCCTTCTCGAGCTGCATCATATACTTGATAACAGGCGTACGCTGCAAGAGCATCATCAACATAAAAATACTCACTTGAGCGCGAGCGCACTTCATCTGTAGCCACAATAAGTTCATGGGTAATCCAGGGGGTTAATGGTTTGTCGTAAAAAAGGAAAAAGAATCTCCACCAATCGTCAATTGCAACCGCAACCCCCTCCGCCAACCCCTTCGCCACCCGTGCTGGCTTCGCGAGAAAATTGTATGTGGGAAGTCATTACACTTGCGAGTTCATCACGATCGGAACGCATGGTATAGTCGGCAAGATTGCCCTTTTGATAAGGCTCAACCGTGGCGCAACCGGAGAAAACAGCCAAAAAGAGCCCGCTCAAAACCCAAATACTTAGACTAGAAATTCTTAATCGTTTCATTCGTCCAATAGGGTTTTAATTTGTTCGTTCAAGCTCTTAACCGACTTGTCGCCGTGCCATCCCTTGTGGGCATATCGCACCACGCCTTTTTTATCTATTAAGAAAGACGAAGGCATAACCTGAATTTCCGCCGCTTTCGCCAACAATTGCTTCGAGTCATGAACGACCACGAAACTCGGCTTTTGACGATTCAGAAAACTATCCATCATTCTCGCTTTTTGATCCAAGCTTATCGCCACAATCTGGAATCCAGCGTCTTTGTGTTTCAGATACAAGTCCTCCATCTCAGGAAACGCCGCTTTGCAGGGAGCGCACCAAGATGCCCAAAAATCGATGAGCGTCACCTTGCCTTTCATCTCAGGAATATCTCCAACCAACTCGAATGCCTCCAAGTTGCCCACTTCGATCTTCGGGCCCCAGCCTTCAGCCCTAGCAGTGACCGAGCCGATCACGGCAATTATTAGGCCGATTCGACACCCTAAATGTATGCTATTTTTCCACCACATGTTCATAGAATTTCGATGTTTGCTGTATCCCTGAATTCATAAAAATACATCCTTCCGCCCCAAAGGTCCCTTCAACAAGCTTCATTCCTGCTTCTTCGCCTAAAACGAAAACCGCCGTCGAAAGTACCCCTGCTTCTAGACAAGAGTTTGCGGCGATAGTTACCGCCAAAATACCATTGATCGCCGGTTTGCCCACTCTGGGGTCGATAATGTGCCCGTAACGCCGACCTGCGTGCTCGAAAAATCGACGATAGTCTCCCGAGGTAGCAATGCCCATATCGACTGCCGCCAAACTACTCCAGGAAGCTCCCGGCATTTCCGGATTCTCCAAGCCGATGTGCCAAGCTGGCGCTCCAGGCGGCGTGCCTAGGGCGTGAATATCTCGGCCGAAATCGACCAAACACGCGCCGATCCTGTTCCCGACCGCAATAGCAGCCACTTTATCGACCGCGTACTCCTTGCCAAATCCTCCCAAGTCCAACGCCATCCCCGGTTTAGGCAAATAGACCGATCCAGGCTTCCGCTCTACTTGGTCCCAACCAATCAATGCCATCGTCTCCGCAATCGCAGTATCAGTTGGCAAGCACTCATGTGCATCGCGGTAATCCCAAAGCTTAATCAGAGGCAGCATCGTCGGATCGAGCACCCCTTGCGTCATGAAATTCAAATCATCGCATATGGCGAAAATCGATTCGACTTCCGCGTCGATTTTCGTCCAACAAACGCCCGCATTCCGATTAATCTCGCTGATTAAGCTGTCTTCGCGAAAACGCGAATATTTTCCTTCGAAGCTCGCCACCCATTGCACCGCCTCCCGAGCGAAAACGGCTGCGTGATCGTTACTTGTCGCCGAATACTGAATCCGGCAATTCGTTCCAAGCGCTTTAAACTGCAAGTCATACAACCTGCGCTTCGAGTCGAAAACGACCCGAGCATCGATCTTCACCGGTGGCGGTGTCATCGTTAGAACCACAAACTCCCTCCTAGGGTTATGATATCCGCATCGGCGAACGCCGATTGAGGCGTCTCGTCCTTACCTTCCATCTCATAGCGTTCGAAAGACGCGTCGATACTGTAGCGTTCGCTAAACTTATAGATGAATTTAACGCCGTAACTATGCGTATCGAATTTCGCCAAGCGATAATCGGACGAATAGAATGGCTCCAGCCCCTGTATGGTATCGCCCGGCTCGAGCGGCGTACCGCTCAGGTCGAGTGTATAGAAACGTGCCGCGCTTTGGCTGTAATAGCGGTATTTGGGGCGAATAATCAAATTGTCGCCAATTTTCTGGTACCACTCGATGTCGAACGTGTCACTACGCACGCCCCAGTTATCAGTGAAATAACGGTAGTCGAAATCCAAGCTGCCACCGACTCCATCGAAGAACCGCTTCACATTGAAAAATACGATATCCCGCGTCCGATCCGCCGGACGGTTTTCGGAAAAGGAAAGCGGCAGAAAAATGTTCGGAAGAATCTCCGTATTCTTGCGAACCAATTTATACGGGTCGCTCAAATAACCGCTGGCGTCGCCATACGTGTAGTTCAAAGCGACAATCGTATTCGGGTCGAGAACCTGACTGAGCCCCAGAAAATAGTCGTAGCTCTCCTTCTCTCGGGACGTTTCGAAAAAGCTCGGCCGCACATCGTCATCGATCAAAGAAACCCCGTAGCTCAACCCCGTGTTACGCTTATTGAATTCCGAAGTCTGCGAAAACGCGTACCCCCTAGACAGAAAATCGCTCTCGGAACTGTAAGAATATTGGAAAGTCGACTTGTGAATCCCGTGCGTCCAATCGAGGTCGATCACTCCGGCTTCTCGGATATCTTCCAGGTTCGATAGAGGTACGTTCCCGTCCTCGTCAGCCGGCACCCCCGTCGGCGTGGCTCCCGAAATAGCGTCATGAACGGCATGCGCCTTGAGGACGACCTGATTACTTATCGCCTTTTCAAAGCCGAGATAGCGCGAAATAACCCGGATCCGATCGTTATCTTCGCTGTAATCCTGCCATTTGACAGAGATATGCTCCTCCCCAGAGACGAGTTTCGGCGAAACCAAGTACAGATAGGTCGCGAACAAAACGACCCGCGCTGAGCGATGGGAAGGGAAAGGGGTTGATAGACTCATCAAGAAACTAGTAGTTGATAGAAGCGGTTGGCTAAGCTGATACGCAATGGAACGAACGTTCGGTTTCATCAATTGCAGCTTGCGGCACCGTGAAGTGTCCGAAAACCAATAAGAAATTGAAAACGAGTGCCGCCATATCCCGCTAAATGCGGTTTATTTAAACTCGGTTACAGCCAATTTACAAATCTCTAACTATTATTTATCTACGCTATGCCATGAATCCGGAATACGCTCACTACCTTTTTGCCTACGGTACCCTGCGCAGCTCCCACAGCGAGCACCGCCAATTTTGCCCTAACGCCCTCTCCGTGACGCCCGCACGCGTTCTAGGAATCCTATTCGAGCTCAAAGAAGGCTACCCCATACTCGTCATTCCACCGGAATTCGCTCTGCGTTCCGCCACCTTAGATTGCCTCCAAGACTGGCAAGAAGCCCGAAAACTCCCCCTACCACAAACAATAGAGCCTTCACCCGGACTGCGTCTTATCGAAGGCGAATTGATCGAACTACCGCTCGAATACCACTCTCTCGACAAAACCGATGCCTGGGAAAGCTTCCAGCCGGAGCGAAGCACAACCTACCGGCGCCTAATAATTCCTGCCGTACAAACCGACGGATCAATTGTCCCCACCTGGGCCTACGGCGCGTTTCAACCGCCAGCCCAGTCACTCCCCGTAGAAGCCAATCACTGGAGTCCGCAAACACGATAGCGAACCTTACCCCATAAATCATTTTCAACCCGAACGATCGATAATCCTCTGATTTCGAACTACCCGACCGATTCGCGTTGCCATAGCCCGCCTTTCATAAACAGTCCCAAATCATGGGCGAAAACATCGAATTTAAATTACCCAACAATTTCAACGAGCTGAAATCTCAGATAGCGTCGTTTATCTGGATTCCAATAGTGAGCATCCTGCTTTGGGCTGGGTTCACTATGTTCCATACCGTGCAAGCCGAGTCTCAAGGCGTCGTGCTCCGTTTCGGTAAGTACATTAAAACCATAGACCCAGGATTGCGGGTAACGTTGCCCTTCGGCATAGACACTGTCGAGATAGTGCAAGTCGAACGCCAGCTAAAGCAAGAATTCGGCTTCGCGACCAGCGGAGCAACCGACAGAAGCCAATACAATCCTTCCAGCATAGAGCGCGAGCGCGAACGCAACATGGTGACTGGCGACCTCAACGCTGCGACGGTAGAGTGGAGCGTCCAATACCGAATTTTGGAACCCAAGCTCTATTTGTTCAAAGTGAGAGAGCCCAAGGACACCTTGCGCGACCTCTCCGAATCGGTCATGCGCACCGTCATCGGCGATCGAACAGTCGATGAAGTCATCACTGTAGGTAGAGGAGAAATAGCAACCGAAGCCTTGAACCAAATGCAAATTCTCGTGGACAAGTACGAGCTCGGGCTCATCGTAGAACAAGTTCAGTTGAACAACGTCAACCCGCCGAAGCCCGTCCAACCTTCCTTCAACGAAGTCAATCAGGCGCAGCAAGAACGCGAGCAAATGATCAATGTCGCCAACGGCGAATACAACAAGGTCATCCCTCGTGCTCGAGGCGAAGCGGATCAGAAAATCCAATCAGCAGAAGGATATGCTCTGAAGCGCGTCAATGAAGCCGAAGGCGATGTCGCCCGATTCAACGCTATTCTAACAGAGTACTTGAAAGCTCCGGAAGTCACCAAACGCCGCCTCTACTTGGAAACCATGGAAGAGGTAATACCCAAGCTAGGAAAGAAAATCGTCATCGACGCCGAAGCGCAGCAAATTCTGCCGCTCCTCCAACTAAACGACAACGCTTCAACTCGCTAGAACCATGAAAAAAGCAGCAGGACTAATAATTTTTTTAATCTTCATTGCCGGAGGCTTCGTGCTCTACAATTCCGCTTACACCGTATCGGAAACGCAACAGGCTATCATCACTCAATTCGGAAAACCCGTGGGCGAACCCATAACCGAAGCAGGCCTTCATTTCCTCACTCCTTTCGTTCAAGACGTAAACATGATCGAAAAACGTATTTTGGAATGGGATGGCAAGCCCACCGAGATGCCCACCAAGGATAAGACTTATATCTCCGTCGATACGTTCGGACGCTGGCGTATCAGCGATGCCAAACAGTACTTCCTAAGGCTCCGCGACGAACGCAGCGCCCAGTCGCGATTGAACGACATCCTTCGCAGTGAAACCCTGAACGCCATCGCCAATCACGAGCTGATTGAAGTCATACGCACCAGCAAAAACCGCGAAGTCAACGCGGATGCCTCCCTCGTCGATACGCCAGGCAATATCGGCGTACTCAACCCAATCAGCCAGGGGCGAGCCCAAATCGAGCAAGAAATATTCGAAAACGCTGCAGGAAAATTAACCGATTTCGGTATCGAATTATTGGATGTTCGCTTCAAGCGGATCAACTACAACCAAAGCGTACAAGGCAATATCTTCGACCGAATGATCAGCGAGCGCCAGCAAATAGCAGACCGCTTTCGATCCGAAGGAGCCGGCGAAGCTGCGAAGATTACCGGCAAACGAGAACGCGATTTGCAAGAGATCGAGTCCGAAGCCTACAAGGAAGTTCAGACCGTCCGCGGCCAAGCCGATGCGAAGGCAACCGAAATCTACGCGAGCGCTTTCAATAAAAGCGACAAATCCGTCGAGTACTACGAATTCGTAAAAACGCTGGAAACCTACGAAGCCATGTTCAGCGACGACACGACTTTGATCCTTTCGACCAACAGCGATCTCTTCAAATACATTAAGCGCATCGAACCTTAGACGCTTGTCTTAAGACACGTCGCTTCAACGGGCTGGACCCATGCTCACCTTTCTGAAAATCGTCGTTTCGTTTATAACGATTTCAGCGGTAGGCTACCAGCTCGCCTATTGGATGGATTACTTGGCCCATTCACCATTCCCTCCCAGCGTTCGAAAAACGAGCGTTCAGACCGAATCGAATGGTAGTCAGAAACCAGATACAGTCGACAAGCCTGTTGCTCCTGCCTCCAGCTCGGCTATCTCATCACTCGTCTCGACCTTCCTGGATTCGAATCGCAAATTCGGATCCTCTACGCTTGATAAGAAACTATCCGCTCTCGATCTCGAAGAACTCGAGGAATTCTACATCGAAGCTCTTTCGCTCGATCTAATCGATCGCCGAGCATTTGAAGCCGCTGGCCTAGCTCTCGAAGCCGTCGCCGCTCAAGATCCCTCACTCGCAGTCCAACTACTCTACGCCCTCTCGCCTGCCGAAAAAGAACGCCTTGCGACTGCCCTTTCCAAAGGCTGGGCCCAGCACGACGCTCTATCCGCATGGGATTGGATCGACTCGGCTTGGATCGACTCGGATGGGGAATTCATCGACCGGAAACTCCAAAACCAGATGTTTCACGAAGCTCTTGGGGTAGTGCTTGCGGGTGCGGGCAAAATACAACTCGCAGCGGATCTCGTTTCCAGTCTACTCGAGCCTGAATTAAGAAACGAGCTTGCCGAACAGATCGCGTACCGCGTCGTATCCGAGAATCCAGCGCAAGCCCTCGAAAATCTCAACTTCGAAGGCGACGCCCTAATCGACTCCGCAATAATGGATGCCATCATGAGCGAATGGTCCAACCGCGACTCTATCGGGGCCATGAACTGGACTCTGCAGAACGAAAGCCAAGTCTCCAATCAAGGCATGCGATCTATAGCCAAGGACCTTCTCTTGAACGGCGTACACGAAGAACTTGTAGCATTTCACTCGAACCTCCTCGAAATCGGAAAACGCGACTCCGTCGCCTGGGAAAGCGCCCGTCTGCTCGCCCGACGCGACCCCCAAATCTCGATCGATTGGATATCGGCGATCGAGACCCCGACCTCGCGCTACCGCGCCTACAACGATTCCCTCTACGAAATCGGGCATGACGACTTCAGTAGCTCCATTCAATTCGCCGAACTCGCCTATGGGGTTGCGGACTTAGATCGGGAAACCGTCCTATTCCAAGCCCTGCAAAGCTGGTCTGCCGTAGACTCCGAAAAAGTTCGTGCGTATCTGGATCGCAATGACAAGCTTACCAAAGGTGAAACTCTCGACGCCCTTCGGGAGTCGATCAACTAAACGCTGACCTTAACCGCATTTTGGTAGATTTCGCCTAAACTCCAGCATATCAATTGATCGATTTTCGCGACGCATCACCCTGATAATCAGGACCACCCATTATCTTTGCCACTCCCCACCACTTTTTGCTTAACATTGAGACTGGCAACCACATAATCGACCTCTATGTACGAAATGGAAGGTAAGGTTAAGGTCATCGAGGATACTCAGACCTTTGGAAGTGGGTTTCAAAAGCGCGAATTCGTGGTCACATCGGAAGAAAAATTTCCGCAGGACGTGAAATTCGAGTGCACGAAAGAAAAGATCGAACTCTTGGAAAAAGTTCGGACCGGCGATCACGTCAAAGTCAGCTTCAACATTCGCGGCAACGAATACAAGGGTCGCTACTTTGTGAACCTTCAAGCATGGCGTATCGAGAACGGCGGGGGCGAAGTCTCGAGCGATCTCGCAAACGTCACCAACGAATCAAGCGCCTCAAGTGGTGGCAACGCAGACGATCTCGAAGACTCGCCATTCTAAGCCATTTCGAATCTACCACTCGCAACCCTCGCAATCAACCGCGAGGGTTTTTTGTGCCTGGATGAGTAGGGCAGTGCCCTCCCCAAGCCCTGCACAAGAAGATCCTCCCCAATCCAAGCGTCTCTAAACACTTGCCCGATTTCGGGTTTTTCCACAGACAATTAACCTATGCTCATAGAAAATAAAGTTGCGGTCATCACCGGAGCCGCCCGCGGAGTAGGACGCGCCACCGCATTGAGATTAGCCCAAGCTGGATGCCATGTCGTCATCAATTACCGCTCCTCCAAAAAACACGCCCAGCAAACCGCCAAGGATATCGAATCTTGCGGGGTTAAAGCCCTAGCGATACAAGGCGATATCTGCGACGATCGTTTCTGCAGGGAACTCATGAAAACCGCCTTCCAAAAATTCGGGCGGCTCGACATCCTCGTCAACAATGCCGGAACCACCGTGTTCATTCCCCACGATGACCTGGACCAAGTAGAACCGGATCACTGGGAAAATCTCTTCTCCACTAACGTCAAAGCCGTTTTCCAATGCAGCCGTGCTGCCCGTCCTTGGATAGAGAAGACCGGCGACGGCGAAATCGTCAACGTCGGCAGCATCGCAGGCATTCGAGGTATCGGCAGCTCCATCCCCTACGCAGTCTCGAAAGGAGCCGTCCATACGCTCACCTTATCGCTGGCTCGAGTACTGGGACCGAATATCCGAATGAACGCCATTGCTCCGGGATTTATCGCTGGCGAATGGCTAGAAGAAGGCCTCGGAGAGGCTTTCGAAAACGCCAAAAAAGCCCGAGAGGAAAGTGCCATTCTCAGCAAAGTTTGTTCACCGTCGGACGTCGCCGACGCCATCATATCCCTCATCACCGGCTCCGACCTCGTCACCGGTCAAGTCCTCGTCTGCGATGGCGGTGCCTTACTAGCGGAATAAACATTTTAAATATGAAAATCACTGTACTCGATGGACACGCCCTCAATCCAGGAGACCTCTCCTGGCAAGCTTTCGAATCGCTCGGCGAGATTCGCGTTCACGAACGAGTTACCGCCAATGGCATCATTGATGCCGCACTCGGAGCAGACGCCTTGCTCACCAACAAAACGCCCCTCTCCCAGTCGACCCTCGAAGCCCTACCCGATCTCAAATACATTGGAGTCCTCGCAACCGGACACAACATAGTAGACTCCATCACCGCGCGATCTAGCGGAATCCCCGTCACAAACGTACCCAGCTATGGGCCTGAATCGGTCGCTCAAATGGCGATCGCCCATGTCATGAATATTTCACGACAGGTCGCTCATCACGCCAGCACAGTACGCAATTTTCGCTGGGCGCAAAATAAGGATTGGTGCTACTGGGATTTTCCTCAGATCGAATTGAGCGGTAAAACGCTTGGCATTATCGGCCTGGGTACGATCGGACTAAACACCGCCAGAATAGCTCAGGCATTGGGAATGAAAGTCATCGCCAACCGTAAAAGCGATAAACCTATGCCCGAAGCTATCGACAAAGCCTCGCTCGACCAAATCTTCGAACAAAGCGATTTCATCAGTCTTCATTGCCCACTAACCGAAGACAACGAAAAGTTAGTAAACCAAAACCGGCTAGCCCAAATGAAGCCAACCGCCTTCCTTATCAATACCAGTCGCGGTCAGTTGGTGGACGAAGATGCGCTTTTCCAAGCCCTTAAAGATCACCGCATCGCCGGAGCCGGACTCGATGTCCTGACCCAAGAGCCCCCAGCCTCCGACAACCCTCTATTCACTCTCGAGAACTGTCACATCACACCTCACATCGCCTGGGCGACACTAGCCGCTCGTCGCCGACTAATGGATACAGCAGCCCATAATCTCGCTTCGTGGATAAACGGAACACCGATCAATGTCGTAAATCCATAAAGTCGTCACACGGGCACTCAATCCGACTCTTCGTGAAAATCGACTCACACCAACACTTCTGGAAATACGATGCTAACGATTATCCCTGGATCGGGGCCGAGCATCTTGTAATTAAACGAGATTTTTTCCCAGGCAATCTCAAACCCATCCTCAAAGCTTCGGACATCGTTGGATGCATCGCCGTACAAGCCCGCCAAACGCTTGAGGAAACCAACTGGCTGATCGAACTCGCCGAGCAAAATGCATTCATCAAAGGCGTCGTCGGCTGGCTCCCCCTCTGCGATCTACAGATCGATCAAACCCTCGAACAATACGCCGATCGATCCCACCTCGTCGGAGTTCGTCACATCATCCACGACGAACCGGACGACCAATTTATTCTACGAGCGGATTTCAACGAAGGGATCAGTCGCCTAGCGCCCCACGATCTCGTCTACGATATTCTCATATTCGAGAAACACCTCTCAGCGACCATCGAGTTCGTTGATCGCCACCCGAACATCCAATTCGTCGTCGACCATATCGCAAAGCCGAAGATCCATCCAGACACCTTTGATCAAAACTGGAAAACTAACCTAATTGAACTCGCACGTCGCGAAAACGTAAGCTGCAAGCTTTCCGGCATGGTCACCGAAGCCCCGGACTTCGTATGGGACCAGCAACTACTCACTCCCTACTTCGAAACCGCTCTCGAAGCTTTCGGCCCCAATCGCCTCCTCTTCGGCTCAGACTGGCCCGTCAGCCTCCTTGGAACCGATTACGGGAAATGGATCGACGCCGTAAACTCCGCCCTCAATGAACTCAGCCTTGACGAACAAGCCGCCATCTGGGGTAAAAACGCGCAACGAATCTACAAACTCGCTACCTAACAGGTTCATTAACCTGAATTCCGATCCCTTCAACTAAAGCAAATTGGTGCCCGGGGGGGGACTTGAACCCCCACGTCCTTACGGACAACGGATTTTAAGTCCGCTGCGTCTACCGATTCCGCCACCCGGGCTT
>JABITN010000067.1 GCA_018700525.1 Opitutales bacterium | reverse complement strand
TGTTTCGCAAAATCGGAATCGTTGACGAGTTTGAGCATTTGAGACGCTGCATGGTCGCTGTGGGGTTCCGCCCAATATTGTCCTTGAGAATAGGGGCCGAAATCTTGTTTGATCTTGATCAGTTCGCAACTGACCGGGCAACCATTAGTGGAATTTAAGAACTCCGATGTGGCTGACCAATCCGTTGATATTACTGGTTTCTCTAGGAACATTGATTCTGCGACCGTAAGTCCAAAACCCTCTGATCGATGGAGGGAAACATAGGAATCCACTGAATGCATCAGAGAGTAGACGTCACTCCTGGATAGTCTTTTGTCGATCAAGTGAACGTTGTGGATGCCAGCGAGGTCTTTCTTGAGTAGCTCAAAAGACTCCAGGTTTTGTTGTATTGAATGCGTTTTAATAACGAGGCCAATGTCTTTGCCGGCGGTCCCGGAAAACGCTTTCTTAAACGCTTTGATGATCGCCATCGGGTTTTTGCGCTCCTGGTAACTGTTCAAATCGTAGGCGAAGAGAAATAGAAACTGATCTTCAGGCAATCCGAATTTTGCTCTCTCGGTTTGGCTTGGGATTTCGAAATCGATGCAGTGCGGAATCGTTAGGACTGGCAGGGGCGATTTTATAGCGATTGCATCTCGGACGAAATTCGAAGGCGTCCAGATTTCGTCGAAATAGTCGAAATATTGAATCCAGTGATCCGGAAATTCAGGGAGTTCCCAAGCCCAGTAGGCTATGTTGCGGCGGTCTTTCCGGAAATGCGCTCCGTGATGATGGTCGATATCTCCGGATTGGGGCGCATCGATATGGAAGACATTGATGGGGTAGGTGTTTCGGCTTACGAGTCGGTTCGTGTAGGTTTTGTCCTCGCGACTTGCTAGGCAATTGACTTTAAGCGAAATCAGATTCGTTTCAATTGTTGTGGTATCTAGGGCTTTCGCAGCTAGGCGAACAGATTCGCCGATTCCGAGTTCAGCGTCGAACCAACCGACTAGATTGATCCCGATATTGCGATATCGTCTCAGGAAATCGAAATTGACCGGCGAAGTGGGCTGCGATTCGAAATCAAGAATTTTTTCGTGATTGAGGTCGATTCGCTTGATAAGCAATCGTTGGTTCTTCCTCTGCTCCCTATGCGATTTCCAAAATTGGCGGAGTTTGCGTGAAAGAAAGAACCACTTACGCGTAATGCGCCCAAGATATGCATAGGCATTGGTCCGCCAGATACCGGCGAGTTCGAATTCTATAAGGGTATCCTTTTCGGGAACATCAGGAAGGTCTTCGATATTGATTTCGAAGTCTCCTTCATCGAGTGGATAATAAGTTTTGGACTCCGCTCCGTTGGTCGTGATGCGCAAGCCTAGTTGCCCTCTTGCTTCGACTTTATCGCCTGGCGGTAGAATGGTGCCGGCTATCTGCACACTCGATATGAAGAGACCCGACTTTATTTGAAGGGACGCTTTCTCCTTAATCCAGCGACCCTTTTCGAGCGATTGACTTCCTTCGAGTCCGTTGTAGGCAAGGTGTTTATGAAGCCATTGCTTCGCTTTTGATTGATAGCTTGCTTTGATCATTTCATCTGACTTTCCGTCCAGAATCGAGAGCCAATGGCGCTCGTTGCGTTTCAATTTGGCTTCGACGATTAGCGAGCCGGTTTTCGAGAGTGTCGAGTTATATGGAAGCCAATGGGCGAACGCTTCTTTAAAACGATTCCAATCGAATACGCTTTTATCCTTTAGGATTTCTTTTAAGTAGGTCTTGGGCCAATCTGCGATCATTATTTCGGCAATACGATTGTGCCACTTTTGCTGAAAGCGCCTCATGTTTCGCTCATCCCGAAGAGAGTTTAAGCCACGTGTAGAGCTGACGTGATGTTTAACAACGCTACGGTTTGCAACGACGACGGATTTGCCTTCGCTTTGGACCTTGAAACAAAGATCGATGTCCTCGCATCCATTTTCAAATGCTTCGTCGAGACCACCCAATTGAAGGTAGAGATCTTTGCTAATAGCGAGGCAGGCTCCGGTCGCGGCATGGAATGACGACAATCTGGGTTTGTAGAATTTTCTGCCGTTGATTGTGCGCTTGTGTTGTAGCGTGCCCTTTCCGTCGAAGAGAAACCCTGCGTGATCAATCTTTCCCGTTCGATTGTCTATCTGAATGTTACCTACAATACCGGTGCCTGTTTCTTGGACACATTTGAGAATCGGCTCTAGCCAGCCTGGAAGGAATTCCAGGTCATTGTTGGCGAGAATCAGAATTCTGCCTTTGGCTTCGTTCGCGCCTATGTTGTTGGATTTTGCGTATCCGAGGTTCGTCGAATTGGAAATCAGTCGAATTCGATCGCTTCGGAATATTTCGAGCTTCTTTCGGGTTTCGGAATCGCTGCAATCGTCAACGATAATTATTTCGTAGTCGTGGGATCCAACTGTTTCTTGAAGCGTTTTGATGCATCGAAGTGTTAATTCGATTTGGTTGTAAACGGGTATTATGAATGAGACTTTCATTTCGTAGAATAGTCTCTAGGCGGGAAAGTTAGAGTGAAGTCTTCGCGATCCCAGGTTAGGTTTGGATTGTAATAAGGGTCGCGTTGAATGTAGCTGCCCCATCGCTTTTGCATGTATTTCGTCGAGGATTGAAGGGCTTCGCTGCTATCTTGGCCACGTGAAGCGGATTGGTGATGGTAGAGCTGGGCGAATGGAGTGAATAGGATTCTGTATCCTTTTTCTTGGCACCTTAGGCAGAAATCGACGTCGCTGTAGGCGTTGGGTGTTTCGTCTTCATTGAGTCCGTGTAATTCTTCCCAGATTGATTTTCTGAATAGCATGCAGGCCCCTGTTACTGCACTGTAGTTTCCAATTAGAAAAGCACGGTGGATATATCCGTCATCGGTTTTGTGGATGTATTTGAATGCTTCGCTTCCGATTCCGCCAATACCCAGGACGATACCAGCGTGTTGCACGTGGTCATGCGGAAAAAGGAGCTTGGCTCCGACGATTCCGATTTCGTCTCGGCAAGCGTGCATGACCATTTCGTCGAGCCAGTCTTCATTGATAATTGTTGTATCGTTATTAAGGAGACAAATGAGCGACTCGGATCTATCGCTTATAATGGAGTTATTGATTTTCGAAAAATTGAATTTGCCTGGAATTCGAAAAACTTCGATGCCGCGTTTTTGTATTTCCTCGAAGTATTCTAGAGATGATGCGTCTTCTGACTCGTTGTCGGCAACGACTATTTGGAAATTCGGATAGCTCGTTTTCGATTGGATGGAATCGATGCAGGTTTTGAGTAGATCTATGTGATCTTTGGTTGGTATGACGATGGCGATCAGTGGTGCTGGCTCGGGTATCGAATACCGGGGACGCCAATAGTAACGATCGACGGGTTCCAGTGTTGCCGCCTTTCCGATTCGGCTGAGGTGGTCTTCGATCGCTTTGCCGGCTGCCGTATGGGCATAGTTCTTTTCGCCAATATCCATTGCGGTAGATCCTTCAATGGACCTCCAGTGATAGAGGACTTCCGGGATATGGCGAATTTGCTGAGGGCTGCATCGTTCGGAAACTCGCAGAACGAGGTCCCAATCTTGGGCACCTTCTACACCTTCGCGAAATCCTCCAACTCCTTCTACATCCGACCTTCGGTACACGCCAAGATGGCTTATGAAGTTTTGACCGATTAGAAGGTCTGGGTTCCAGTCGGATTTGAAGTGCGGTTGGGAACGATGGCCTGATTCGTCGATTTTGTCTTCGTCGGAGTAGATTACGGAAGCATCAGGGTATTCGTTTATGCAGTCGACCACACGAGCCAGAGAGTGAGCGGGTAAAATGTCGTCGTGATCGAGCAGGGCTACGAATTCACCCGTGGCCAGTTCCAACGCTGTATTGCTGGCTTGGCTGATGTGGCCGTTTTGTTCGCGAAAAGCGACTTTGATGTTTTTGTGAAATTCGGAGTACTCAAGGAGCGTTTCTTTAACGGTGAGTTTGGTCGAGGCGTCGTCGGCTATGCACAATTCCCAATGGGGATAGATTTGCAGTAGTACGGAGTCGATCGCCTCTCGAAGCCATTTGGGATTGGGATTGTAGACCGGTAGAACGATGGAGACGAGCGGTTGGAGTTCAAGACGGTCTAGGCGTTGGACAAAATTGCTCGAGTAGTCTTCTATCAATGGTTTCATGCGTTTGCAGAAGTCTCGATAGTCTCGGTAAGCTGGCGGCGGTCCAGCTTTTGGTGCGGCGGGTTCTGTAGGTTCGTCTACGATAGGCGAGGGGGGAGCGATCGTAGATTGCTCGTTTTGCTCTGAGCGAGTGAAGGGATCGATAATCGCTCGACGTAGAGCGCGAAAAGGCAGAGTTAGGCACCATGATAGAGAATTGCGCATTCGATTCGTCCGTTCCGGTTCTTCGGTTCGTTGGGATCGAACGGTTGCTAATTCCTTTTTCAGGGAGTCTATTCGATCTTTATTGTCAGTCATTCGGCGGAGGCGAAGCGTCCCCGAAGGGAGAGTGGCTTTGGGTATCGGTACTGCGTAGTGCCTCTTGGGGAGCGGGTCTATAGGAAAATTGGCCTTCTGGGGCTTAGCTTTAGTAGTGAGGCGGCTTTTCGTTGGGGATCTCGGAGGATGAGGATGAGGCCTGTTGAAGGGTAGTCTTCAATTGGCCAATTTCTTGGAAGATGGTTTCGACCTTTTGGTGGAACTTCATGATCACGCGGTCTTGCTCTTCGATGTGGCGTTCGAGAAATGCGATTTTCGTTTCAAGATCTTGGAATGACTCGGGGTTCATAGAGGATTTTAGTGGAAAATTGGTAGAATGGCTTTTGCAAAGCTTGTTGGACATTTGGAGAAGGAGTTCTCAATTGCGGTCGGACACTAAAGACCTGTCGGAATTAAACCGATAAGCTTATTAGATTTCCCGTTCAATCGCGAATTGGCGGGATTGGCAAAACCTTATATGGCTCAGTCCGATTCCCAACGCGCCGAGTTTGAAGAACCTGATTCTTCAGATCTCGATTCAGTGGTCCCTTCCGATGACGACGGGGAAGGGTTTGAGCCTGCCTTGGGCGATGGTTCGGAATCAATAGATTATCAGGCGGTTTCAGAGGAAATGTTTGACGGTGAGATCGACGATATGCTCGGGTCGATTGATATTAATTCCGACCCTTTGGTAGATGAGTTCGATGCGGAAGATGCGGATTCGGAGGTATCCGAACAGGATGCGGTAGACGAGCGACTTGTAGATGAACTCGCCGCAGCTGATATTCGTAATGAAGTATCAGGTGCTTTTGCTGAGGAAGAGGTAGAAGAAATTCTGGACGAGATGGAATATTCATTGCCGACAGCGGAAGATCTATTGGCCCAGGCTGGGAGCATTTTGAATGGGGCGGATTTCAAGCTTCCAGTCGAGGAAATAGCGGAGCCTCGGGAGATCGAGGGAGACGCGTTAATGGCGATGCCTGACCCTCAGGCTCTCATGAACCCTGACAGCGACAATCCAGGCGAAGTTACCGACTTGCCGAAAATGAATGCCGCTTCGAATATTGCGGATCGGGCTGGAGATTTACCCCCTCCGCCTCCAGTTCCAGTGTGCTTGGATGATGGAGAGATTTACGTCGAAGATGAGTTTGTCCAAGCTGAGCCGCCGAAAGAAAAAGCTGCGGCTGATGAGCAAAATTTGGCTTCTGAGGATACGGAGACCAATGAATTGTCGGTCTCTGAGGGTGTCTCGGGTGACGTTTCGTTCTTGATGGAGGATGATGATCTTATGGCTGCGGGGTCATCCTTTGATGGATTTAATGTAGGTTCGGATGGAGAAGAGCCCTTGGAGGCTCGTTCAGCTTCATTCTTGGGAATTGGAAGTCATTCAGCATCCGTCTCGAAGCGAGGAATCTTCGGACGAATGCTTCAATCGACTACTTTGGCGGCAGGATTGTTATTCGTCGGTTTGGGGATCACCTTGGCGTTCGTCAAAGATGAACTGTATGAATACCTCAAGGGCAGTAGTCTTGAGGAGGCGACGATTAGCTGGCACGTGGCTACGATTGCGAAGCAAGTCTTCGAGGAATTGGAAGATACGCGCTACTATCATGTAAACGACTTTAAAACGGAAATTCGACAGACTTCGGATACGGAGGTGCTCATCGAAGTGAAGATGGAAGCTCATTTAACGACCGATCTATACCTTCCAGTGGAAGATACTCTCGTATACTCCCAAATTGAGTTCGCCCCCCGCGACCTTGAGACCGCGGCGTCCTTTGTGTCGAAAGTGTATCCAAAGGAATCGTTGACGCCGCCTGAGCAGCCTTGGAAAAATCTCTATCGACTGTCGTCTCACAAGGGTGAGAGCTTTCCGCTGAATGCGAATTTTCGGCTTACGAGAGATTCGGCAAGGAAGGCGTGGTCATTCTCGAATTTGCATGTAAAGGCAGACGGTTCCAGCCTGATTTGGGGTAAAGGTGAGGTTGTGGATCTTGATGAAGATACTTCCATGGAAGTATCTTCTCAGGAGTTTCAATATAGGCTCAGGACGTATAAGCTAGCCGCCCAAAGCTATCTTGAGAAAGTAAAAGTCCTAGAAGCTCAGTTTGTAACGGAAGAAATCAAACGTGAGCGTGAGCGCGTTGAACGTCGCAACCACTTGGCTACTTCATTATCGAAAGGCTCTTTTTTCCAGGGGATGGCGATTGCCGGCAAAGACGGAGCAGATGCTCGGGAAATCTCTTTGATTATAACGGAAACCAGAAACGAAGGCGCCATGATAAAGGGAGTTCTCAAGCTCGATTCGAATCACAAGCACTCGAAGCATTTTACGGGAATCCTAGACATCGTAGAAAAGGAGGATGGCAACCCGCAGGCTCTGTTGAGTTTGACGACGGTAGCGTTCGAGAATCAGCCTGCTGGCGAAGCCCCCGCTTTTTTTAAGCCGGGAACGGTCTCCCGGTTCGCATTGAAGACGGATGGCTACCGAATGGAAGGTGACGGAGAAGAGATCTCGCTTAGGTTGATTCGTAGCATGTAGGCAAAGCGGATTAATCGCGTTCGGCGATTGACTGAAGAGAGGTGCTCGTTAATTGCCTGTTGCTGTAAATGGCGACTGAACTGAAGGAATGGATCGTAGAACGCTCAGGGGGAATTCGCTCGATGCAGATCGCCTGGAGGTACGCGTTTTCGGTTGCCGAACAAGCTGGTTGGTCGAATGAAACGATTCTAGGCATCGCGTGTGAAATTGAACGTCCTGCCAGCTTGGTCAAACTGTGCGAATCGACGGCTATGTTAGGGGGGGACAGGAAGAGATCTGTCCTGAGTATGATCGAGACCTATGCGAATGATTCCGTTTATTCGACCAGCGAGTGGATTCGAGCATCGGAATCGCTCCTTCAATTCCTGATTCGAGAAAACCGCTCTTCTGCATTCGAAGTTCAAATGGGTTTTTTAGCTTGTTCTGGAGAATTTCTATCGAGCTCACAATCGCCGTATTCCTTTCCTGAGGGGGTTTCGAAGTTTCTGGCGGAATATGGTTTCGACGGTTGATTCAGGGTTCGCGGTTCATTACTTGTTTCTGAATGCCAAAGGGATACTCTAATAAATACTCCATTATCGAAGCAAATGAACTCTTCGTAAAGGTCGATTGTCGTGCCAGCAATGATAAGTGACTCGACCGTAGTTATTAGGAAAACTACTTGTAAAAAATATATATATGAAAAAATCTAAACTTATGCTTGATTTTGAAACAGAAAGACGTATATCTAGTAAACAGTAGAATCCTGCTTAGCGGGATTTTGGGGTAAAGAAGAAAACCAAGGCGGGCTGTTTAGGGGTAGACAGTCCGCCATCTTCTTTTCGGGGATTCGGTCCCGAACTGTTACGCTTTAGGCGAATCGCCATAGACTTGGTTAGCGATTATTTGGAAAGCCGAATTATGGTTTTTGCCTTAAGTTGGTTTACTGCCGGTTGAATTTGTTTGAAGATTTTTTTCTTCATTCGTTCGGTGAAGAGAATCCCGTTGAGGTGATCGACTTCGTGCTGAATACAGCGACCAAGTAATCCATTGCACTCGATAATATGGGGTGTGCCGTCGATCTCCTGGTATTCGCAGCGAACCCAATCAGGGCGATCCACATCGCCTCGAATACCTGGAAAGGACAAGCAGCCCTCTTCATAGGTTGTTTTGGGGGAATCGAGAATGGTAACGATTGGATTGCACATTCCAATTGGATTGAAGAGTTCTAACGGAGGGGAGGTTCCGTCTAGTTTGTATTCGAAATCGATTTCAACGTCTCGTAAATCTACGACGCAGAACATTAATGCTTTGCCGATTTGTTGGGAAGCGAGCCCAATGCCTTCGGCTTCGATGCACGTATCGACCATGTTTTCAAACAAAGTTTTCAACTCGCCGTCGAAACGAGTTACAGCTTCGCCTTTTTGATGCAACACGTCTTCTCCGTAATGAACAATTTCTAGGGTCATAGGTCTTCGATTTTGACCTAAGCAAAACTCCGACTCAGGTTAGGGCAAATTCTTTCGATGGAAGAATTGATTTCTAGTGTATGGCTTCTCTCAAAAACAATAATCGCAGTCGTATCGTTCGCTCCTTGGTTCTCGTGATCTTTGGAGTTGTTTTGGTGGGCTTCGGTTGGCTGATTCCGTCGCGATTCAAATCGATACCAAGAGCGATCCTCCACGAGGCGGGTGCACGTTCGGTCTCGATCATTGACTTGGCGAAGATGGCAGTGGAAGAGGAGGAGGCTGGACTTGCTCGTATGTATCTCGAGGCCGGGCGGATATCTGGTTTGGATGGTGTTGAGGAGATCGAAACTGAACTCAGCAAGTGGGAAGGCTTGAATCCAACGCTGAGCCACTGGGGGGCTTGGGATCCCTTTCTGGAAGCGGCTCTCGATGGAGTAGCGTTCGCCGATTATTCGGATCAACCGGGTGTTCTGGGTATAGCGCTTTCGAAACCTTGCCGCGATGCCTTGAGGGGCTTGCTTGAAAATTCACGCGACCCAATGGTGCGTGACTTGTTGAGAACGCGTAACTTAACTACTTATAAACGGCTTTTCCCAGTTCAGAGCGTTTCAGGCAGGCCGTTAGAGGCGACGTTATTGACGCTTGGACTATTGGTTCAAGGCGATCGGTTGAAACCGTCGCTGAAGCGGGAGTTAAGAAATCGGTTTGAGAATGTGTTGGCATCGGGCGATGTGGCTTCCCTAGAAGATTTCTATCTTGATGCGCTTTCATTGGCCCGTTCGTTCGACTGGGGTCAGTACGAAGCGCTTTTCGGTAGGATCGAAGGTTTGAATACTGTGAAGGAATTACGTTATTCGTTTCACCGGAGAGCGGATGTAGCTCCATTGATTTACGCGTCAGCCATGATTGTGGATGATCCGGCGCATGTGATGGAATTTCTCGGACTATTTGGCGATGATGGAGTTGAAGCCTTGCGCGTCGCGGCTGGATATGGAGTGGATTCGGTCAAAATGCTCGTAAGAGAGCAGCTTCCCCTGGAGCCGGATTCGGGGTCGCCGGAGGTTTCTTCGTTAGAGGCATATCTTGTTGGCTATAGTCTGCAGAATCCAAAGTCGTCACTCGCGATCAAGTATCTTGCTTATTTCGTTGGAGCGTTTTTGGCATTCTGGGGAATGGGTGGATTTAATCGTCCGTATCGTGAATCGAACCCAGTTTTACTTGCTAATGTTCAACGATTGTTCGTTTCGCTCGCATCTGTTATCGTCCTCGTCATCCTGAGTGAACCCTATCTGGCTGGCAATGGCGAGATTCAAGGATACTCCTTTAAATTTGTAATGCCTGTACTTGCACAAGTAGATGGCGAAACCGTTATTTTAGAAACTGAACCTACCGCATCTATGGAACCCGCAACACTGCTATCCGTTTCCTTCTTTTTTACGCTTCAGATATTGGTCTTTATGATCTGTCTCTTGAAAGTGCGTCAAATAGATCGAGGCGATTATGAAAATCTTATCAAGTTAAAGTTGATGGAGAACGAAGAGAACCTTTTCGACTCCGGGCTCTATGTTGGAATTGCTGGGACCTGCATATCCTTGGTCCTTCAGGTATTGGGGCTGATTGAGGCGAATTTGATTGCCGCCTACAGTTCCAATCTTTTCGGGATTCTCGGGGTGGCAATTGTGAAAATTCAATTGGTGCGTCCGTTCAAGAACAAATTGATTCTCTTAAGCCAAGATGAACTCGCTGCCCTTAGTTCGAAGGTGAAGTCTGCATAAGGACGATGAATAAGACGCTGTTATTGATCCTTTGCGATTTTCTGCTTCTCACTCTTTTGTCGCTTGTCAATTGGGAGGAGAAAAAGAAGTCGGATGATACGCCGCCTGCCGAGTCGGGAGAGCAGAGTGTTTCCGCGATGGCTATGATGGAGCAGGATTTGTTGGATACATTGAAAGCTTCGTTGGAGGAAGAGCAAGTAGCTCAGGAACAATTGCAGGATAAGACAGCTCGATCGCAGAAAGAGCTTGAGGAAGCAGAGAAGCTCATTGATGAACGAAATGCGTCCATTGACGGTTTGCGGGATGACTTGGAGTTGGCGAGTGCGCGAGAGAATGCGCTAGCTGAAGAGAAGAAAACACTTTTGGATGGGACGAATCAAGCCAAGGAATCGATTGTCGTTTTGGAATCCAAATACCAGTCGCTGGAAACGAAAGCGAAACAGACCGAGGCTCAAGCTCGTTTGCTGCAGGAGGAGCTGGATGATAAACTTAAGCAGATCAAGCAAAAGGAAGAAGCTCTGAAGCGGGAGCAAGTTGCTAAGAAAGAAGTGGAGGATCGTATTCAAGAACTCAATATACAGGTCCGCGTATCGGATGAACAGAAACGAATACTTCAAGAGAATGTCGATACGCTTAAGGGCGAAGTTATTGCTGAACGAACGGAACGCAAGGAGTTGCAGGCTCAAACTACGCAGATGGCGGAAGGAATTACTCAATTGGCAGAACGTTCGCAGGATCTCACAGAGGAGTTTCGATCGAGTCTGCCGGTAAATGCGAATACCTTGTTCTCGAAATTCAATGCTAGCCGAATTGTAACTATGTTCGCATCGAATCGCTATTATCGTGGGCAGAATTTGCAGGATGAAGAGCGGGCGATGACAATTCTCGTATCTGATGGCGAGTCAATCTACGCGCTTTCTCATTTAAGTTCGACTCCTTTGGGGTTGAGTAAAAGCACCTTGGGCTATCGCGAAGTGCGTGCCGAGCTTGTGAGAGGAGAGGCTCGACTGGTGCCATCGGTACTGGAGTTCTTGGCCTTGGATCCTCGGATTGCGGCGACACGGATCTCGAAGGAAGAAGCGGACTCGCTTGGGGGAGAATTGTTCTATACGGCGCTTGAGCCATTTAAGTTCTCCGAAGCGATTCTGATAGACGAGAAGGGTGATTATTACGGCGAGGTCGAGTTCAAATTGACCGCGAATACTCCTGGTTACGTTCGAATGCAGTCTAAGGTGTTTAGTCGTATTTTCGGTGACTTCTCTCCATCGAAGGGAGATTTGGTCTTCTCAAAAACGGGAGAGTTACTTGGTCTGATGGTCGATAATCGATATTGTGCGTTGATAAATAATCTACTGAACGAAGAGTCGCTTTCGTTGGGAGAGAGTTTCGATAGGGATGAATTCAAGAATATTGTTTCGTCCTTAAGGTATCGATACGAACAGCTTCCGGAAGAGTTACGCTGAGTCTTATGCGCTTTCTCGTGTGCTCCTGATTTCGCATAGGAGAAATCCTTTTAGATGCTCGGATTTCGAGTTGATCGCTGAACTTTTCGTAATCAGCAATCCCCCGTATCATCGAAATGATACTCGGGATATCTGCCGGTTCTGCGGGGGGATTTTCATTTCAGGGACGCTGAGCAAATTCGCTTGCGATATCAACATTGGAGCGCTGGGGTTTGATAAGAATGAGCGACCTTGGAGAGAGACCTAATGTAGTTGTTGTAATGACGACGCAATGGAGGGCTCAGTCGACGGGATATGCGGGCGATGGGAATGCAGTGACTCCTCATTTGGATGCGTTGGCGGAAGAAGCGATTGATTTCTGCCAAGCTGTTACGCCTCATCCTTTCGGTGTTTTTGCTCGAGCGGCGTTTTTAACGGGAACGGTTTGTCCGCAAAACGGAATTCGTGATTACTACGATCCACTTCCAGAAAATGCTAGAACGTTGGCTCATTGTTTTGGAGAACGCGGCTATGAGACGTCGTTTTTCGGGAAATGGCAGCTGTATGAGCGCGATCCGGGTGATCCGGTCGTGGGCGAAGCGCATGCGAAGATCGAAGTTCCTGCCGATCGGCGAGGAGGGTTCAGCTTTTGGGAAGGCTTCGAGTCGGGGTTCCTGTTGAATGACGGTTATTATCACGGTTCAAATCTGGGCTCTCCTCGGCAATTGAGAGGCTATCAGTCAGACGTAGTTGTCGATCGCGCTGTTGAATTCTTGGATATACGTGCTTCGGAAACTCCGTTCTTTGCGTTTTTGAGTTTAGATGCGCCGCATCCGCCTTATGCTGCAGATGCTGCTGGAATTACGGCTAGCGCTCCGGATACGGTTCTGCTTGATGAGAATGTGTCCGAGGAAGATTCGATCCGCTCGATTGCTCGGGCAGAGCTAGCCGGTTATTATGCTCATATCGAAGCTACGGATCGTGCGATTGGGCGTTTAATCGAGCGGTTGAAGCAGAGTGGCGATTGGGAGAACACGCTGTTCGTTTTCACTTCGGCCCACGGAGATATGCATGGATCGCATGGCGTTTTCCGCAAAGGATGGCCTTACGAAGAAGCGGTTCGCGTTCCGTTGCTAATTTCTTGGCCGAACGGTTTGGGCAAAGCTCGCCGCGATCCTATGTTGATGAGTTTAATCGATCTTGGACCGTCTCTCCTAGGCTTGGCCTTAGGAACTTCGAGTTTCTTGGCGGAGGGCGAGGGGCATGGGAAGAACTTGGCTTGGGCGATTTGTTTGAAGGCACTGGGGCCTAACTCTCAATTTCTATCGATGCCGAGCGTTCCGCCGTTTGCTAAGCAATGCCCGTATGTCTGGCGGGGGCTTAGATCGATAGCCAAGACAAGTGTGAAAACCGCTGATGGCGATAGTTTCGAGCTCGATCATTAGGAACGACGCTCTAGCTTTTTAGCATGAATATCAGCAAGGAATTGTAAGCGGCGCTCAACGGGCAGATCGGTATAGAATTTTCGGCTTCGCACTCATACCTATCGATGGCGGCTTATTTCGAGCGGAATGCCTTCGATGGATTCGCCCAATGGATGCACCTGCAAAGCACGTAAGAGCACCAACACGCGATGAAATTCTATCATTATTTGAATGATCGCGGCGGTGTGGCTCGTTTGCCTGCTATCGAAGCTCCTCGTTGGGAGTATTCTTCTGTGAGAGAAGTTTTCGAGGCGAGTCTTGATCAAGAGCACTCCGTTACGGAGCATATTTATGGATTGTACAAGCTGGCTCAGGATGAATCCGATTTCGCTACGGTTTCATTTTTGAAACGGTTTGTGGATGAGCAAGTCGAGGAAGAGAAAACGGTTTCGGATATGATCGATAAACTCAAGATGGCTGAAGGAAATCCGGATTCGCTGCTTTTTATCGATCGCTACGCCATGGACCGAAAGAGTGAAGAACCTGTGTAATCTTCGATTTTCAAAACACGGAAAGTCTGTTTTCCGAGCACGTTTTCAAGGTAGGCAATAATTGCCAATGGGATCGTTTTGAATTCGATTTCAGCTTATTTTGAAATTTTAAACCATTGGTCATTAGGGTTTTGTGGCTAATTGATACAATGTGGGCATGCGTTTTGCTAGGTGCATGGCATGATTGATCAAATCTTAGAGCGCGAGAATTACGTCCTAGCGAAAAAGCTGTTGGACGTGTCTCATGCTCGCCACCAAGCATTGGCGGGAAATTTGGCGAATGCCGAGACTCCTGGGTTCAAGCGGAGTGACATTAAAGCCGATTTCGCTCAGGAGCTGCAAAAACTAGCTTCGGGCAATGACCTTGCGAGTATTTCGAAACTCGAAGCGCCAGTCGAAGTCGATTTAAACTCGCCGAGTGTGCGGCCTGACGGAAACAACGTTCAGCTCGATGCGGAACTTCTGAAAATGAATCAGAATTCTATGCAATTCGAGTTTCTCGCCCAATACGCTTCCAACTCTCTCAACCGTATTAAGACCGCTATTACGGGCCAAGTGTAGACCGACTCTACTAAGAACGAATTATTATGAATATTCTACCTGGACTTGAAAGTACATCATCCGCTTTAGCTGCCGAAAAAGTGAGATTGGACGTTATCGGCCAGAATATAGCGAACGCTCACACTACTCGCGGGCCCGACGGAAAGCCGTATGCCCGTCAAGTGGTTAGTTTTGAATCGAAGCTTATGGAAGTTGGCGTAAAAGAAGATGGCACGAAGATAATGACCACGGGCGTTCATGTGAAATCTATCGATAGCGATAAGAGCGCTGGTAGTCTCGTCTATAATCCCACCCATCCCGACGCAGATGAAAAAGGATACGTACAGCTGCCGAACGTCAATTTGACGCACGAAATGGTGGATATGATCGCTGCTTCGAGAAGCTATGAAGCGAATTTGCAAGTAGTGAGAACGGCAAAGCAAATGGCGCAGCAGGCACTGCGAATCGGGAAATAGTTATTAGAGAAGTATATCTTTTTATAGAGCGACAATGATCGAAGCAAATTCCAATATAGCGGCTCAACAAGCATTCAGCCAATCGATGCTTTCCCATTTGAAGGGGAAAGATTCGTTGCAGCCGAGCGAGTTGCAAGGTCTGCCGAATAGCGGTTCTGGCGAGTCGTTCGGCAATATGATCGGCGACCTCGTCAAGGAAGTTGACAGTAAGGGCAAGATCGCTGCGACCGAAACGAATAAGCTGCTCCTTGGAGAAACGGACAATATTCATCAATCGATGATCGCTATGCAAGAGTCAGGACTCGCTTTTACGATGTTGGTGGAAGTGCGCAATAAGTTAGTTCAGTCCTATCAGGAACTGATGAGAATGCCGGTATAACCAACTTTTGGAGACAATTTTAATGGGACTGATTAATCAAGTTAAAGACCTTTGGCAGCCGTTAGGCGTCAATCAGAAAATTTCGTTAGCACTTGCTTCGGGTCTAGTGGCCATGGCGATGATCGCGATGGTCGTTTGGGCGGGTAAACCGGACATGCAGTTGCTGTACGGCAATCTGGATCCTCAAGAAGCCGGTGAGATTATGGAGAAGCTTGAGCAATTGGGCTCGAATCCAGAGACTGGGAAGAATGGCAATTCGATTTACGTCGAAGCGTCTAGAGTGCATCGCTTGCGTTGGCAATTGGCTTCGGAGGGTTTGGTGCCATCTGGCACAGGTCCTGGCTTCGAGTTGTTTGACGAAGGAAGTTTCGGTATCAGCGATTTTGTTCAGCGCACGAATTATTTGAGAGCTATTAAGGGCGAATTGGAGCGAACCATTACTCAGTTTAGCGGAGTTCGTTCGGCTCGCGTGATGGTGGTCATGCCAGAAAACCGGATCCTTGTTTCAAGCGAGGGAAGGGAGCGAGCAACAGCGTCCGTATTTGTGGATACGAAAGGCGGAATGAATTTATCTTCAGTGAATTCAATCCGGCATTTGGTGGCAAATTCCATTCAGAGTTTGGATGTAAATGATGTTGTTGTTGTTGATAGTCAGGGTGTTGTATTGAGCGAAGAATTAAAGAGTACTGGTCTAAACGGAGGGCTTTCGAATGACGTGATTCGTTATCGAAAAGGGCTTGAAGTTTATTTCACGACGAAAGTACAATCAATGTTGGATCGAGTACTTGGACCGAATCAATCGGAGGTACGAGTCGCTGTGGATGTAGACACTTCATCTAGCCAGACAACTGAAGAAAGTTTCGATCCCGATAAAAAGGTTTTACGGTCGTCTGTTACGGACGAAAAAAAGATGAGCGAGAGAGAGAGCGGCAGTGGCTTAGGCGGTGCCGCTGGTGTGATCTCCAATTTGACGAACCAGGGAGAAGGTGCAGGAGGGGTATTTACAGACAAGGAAGATACTACCGAGCAAATAACCGAAAATTTTGAAGTTGGAAAAGTTGTCAGTAGCCGTATTCAGAGTCCAGGTACGATACGAAGACTGACGGCATCTTTGTTTGTTTCGAACCGTATGGGAGATTCAGGCGCTCCGATCAATAGGACACCGGAGGAAATTCAAGAATTGAGGCAGATCGTAATTAATGCCTTGGGTATCGAATTGAAGGAAGACCAGTCTTCTGAGGAATTAGTAACGGTAACGGAAATGGAATTCGCTGCGGACCCATTCGCTGTCCAGACGATGTTCATGCAAAAGGAGGTCGATTACCAGAGGTGGATCGAATTGGGTAAGAACGTCGCAGGAATCGCTTTGGGTATTGGTGTTATCTTTTTCTTTCTTCAGATGCTGAAGAAAAACGTGCCGGAACAAATTTCAATTGAACTATTACAACCTCAGGAAGCTCTACAAAGCCGTAAACTCAAGGATCCCGGAACAGTTACTCCGGAAATGCTTAACGAGCTGATACGTCAAAAGCCTGCCAATATTGGTGTTTCTTTGCGCGAGTGGATTGGCGAATCTGAAAAGAGATAAGCGTTATGGCTGGAGTCTACAATACCCTTTCACGTACTCAGAAATTGGCGACATTCTTGATCGTTATCGGTCCTGAAGCTGCGGCACATCTTTTGAAGGAATTCGAAGATGATGAGATCGAATTAATTTGCCGGGAGATGACCGGAATAATGGCGATCGAAGAGGACGATCAGAAGCAGGCTATTGAAGAATTTTCAGGGGTTGTCCTTTCGAGCTACAGTTCTTTGCTTGGCGGGTCGCGTTATACTCGGAAAGCATTGGAAATAGCTAAAGGAGATTTCAAAGCCACTAGTATTTTGGAGCGTATCGCGCCGAGCAGCAATTCAGCTGAAGTCATTAAGGAAATCGAGCAGATGGAACCTCAGCAGATCTTCAATATGATTAAGACGGAGCAGTCGCAGACGATAGCCTTTGTGCTTTCCTATTTGGAGAATGACAAAGCCGGCTTGATTTTGGGTATGTTCAGTCAAGAACTTCGCGAGGAAGTGATTGAGCGTTTAGGTATGCTCGAGCCGACTTCGCTTGAAATCATAAATAAGGTCGCTGGTTCTTTGAGTAAAAATTTAGATATAGGCGGTAAGGTTACGATGAATCGCAGTGGCGGTGTTAGTATGGTCGCTGATCTGCTCAACACTTTGGAGAAGGATGACAGTAAGTCGATTCTTGCTAATATCGAAGAACGCAATTCAGCTTTAGGATCGGAAATTCGAAAGAAGATGTTCAGCTTCGGCGACCTTATCCGTCTCGAACTTCCAGATCTACAGCGGATCATGCGAGAAGTAGATTCGGGCGATCTTACTTTGGCTCTCAAGTTAGCTTCGGAAACGTTGCGCGATTTTGTGATGCAGGCGGTTTCGAAACGCGCGGCTGAGACGTTGTTAGAAGAATTGGAAATGATGGGGCCAGTCAAGTTGACGATTGTCGAAGCAGCGCAAGAGCGAGTTATCCAGGTAGTACGAAGACTCGAAGAACAAGAGGAGATCAGCTTAGATGGTGGCAGCCAGACAGTCTAAAGAAGTATTGCGGCTTGATGAGTCTATCGTCGGACTCTCTATCGGTTACGATGGGGCGGAACGCGTCGGTGCACCTGCCCATCAATCAGTTGTCGAGGAATCATATCGTAAGGGATATGATGAGGCCAGTTCTCAGTACAATCAACAGATATTAGATTTTAGGTCGGAAGTAAATGATCTACGTGAAGGTACATTTTCTGCGTTAGAGGAAAGGTTCAGCTCGATATTGAAGGAAGCGAGAGACGCTCTCGTCACGTTGACTCACGAATGTGTCGTTCGTACGATTGGAGGCTTGGATATCGGTTCGGAAATCATTCTCTCGATCGTAAACTCGGTTATCGAAGAATCTGGGTTGGACGAAGAGCGAATGGAAATTCGGCTAAATCCAAAAGATTTAGATTTTCTCGTGGAATTCGAGGCCGAGTTGAAATCGAAACATCCGCGTTTAGAGTTTTCGAGCGATGAATCGCTGAATCGTGGAGATTGTATATTGAGCAGCCGGTTTGGAAAAGTAGACGGATTGCTGTCGACAAAAATGAATCGCCTTAAGGATGGGTTGGCCCCAAGATGAATAATCGATTACTTCCAGACTGGGCTGCAGATATCGGCGCTCATATCGGCTCTTCGGATACGGTTGAACGTTGGGGTAAGGTTGTTCAGGTTACAGGTTTGGTTGTCGAGTCGGAAGGTCCTCAGGCGAGTTTGGGGGATATTTGCGACATTGTATCGCCTTCATCGGACTTAAGGTTTCATGCGGAAGTCGTGGGGTTTCGCGATAATCGCATTTTGTTAATGCCTTTGGAGGATATGGAAGGCGTTCATCCTGGTTGCCATGTTCTTATGAGTTCTGGATTGAATCGAGTTCCTGTAGGTCTGGAAGTACTTGGTCGTGTGTTGGATGGTTTGGGAAAGCCAATCGATGCCTTGGGTCTGATCCATTATCGCGAAGAAAAGGTGCAAAGCCGGGAAGTTCCCAATGCACTTTTACGTAAGCGAATAACCGATACGTTTGAAACAGGAGTGAAGGCTATAGACTTGTTTAGTCCGGTAGGGGTAGGCCAGCGTTTAGGGGTTTTCGCAGGAAGTGGCGTTGGTAAATCGACTTTGATGGGCATGCTTGCCAGGGGTGGAGATTCTGACGTTAATGTGATTGCTCTAGTTGGGGAACGTGGTCGCGAGTTACGGGAGTTTATAGAAAAAGACTTGGGTCCTGAGGGAATGAAGAAAAGCGTTATCGTAGTCGCGACTTCGGATCAAGCAGCGCCTATGCGGTTGCGTGCTGCTAGCTTGGCAACATCGATTGCCGAAAATTTTCGAGAATCTGGGAAGAAAGTACTCTTTCTTATGGATTCGGTTACGCGCTATGCTATGGCTCAACGTGAAGTAGGTTTAGCGATTGGAGAGCCTCCTGCGAGTCGGGGCTACACTCCGTCTGTTTTCTCTAAACTTCCGAAATTACTAGAGCGTTCTGGGAATTCTGAAAAAGGATCAATTACAGCGTTTTATACGGTTTTGGTTGAAGGCGACGATTTAAATGAACCGATATCAGATACGGTGAGAGGTATCTTGGATGGCCATATTGTGCTCTCCAGACGTTTGGCTACGGCGAATCACTTTCCTGCAATTGACGTGCTCGAGAGTATCAGTCGACTTGTTAATGATGTTTCGACGACTGAAGAGATCGAAGTGGTTAGTGCCGCTCGAGATTGCTTATCTATGTATCGGAAGAACGAGGACATTATTAATCTAGGAGCCTATACTCAAGGTACGAACGCTCGGATAGATAGGGCTGTTAGAGTGAATGAAAAGGTTATGGATACTTTGAGACAGAAGTTTACGGAAAAGATCTCCCGAACGGATGCCTATGGTCAGCTTGCGGAGGCGCTTAGATGAAGCAGTTTGTATTCAGTCTTGAGTCGGTGCTTGGATTACGGGAATGGGAGGAGCAAGTCTCTCGCCTCGAATTCAATGAGATTTCCAGCGAAGTGACGCTTCTCGAAGAGCGTATCCGAAATATGGAAAACGAGTCAGCCGGAGTATGCGAGAAATGGAATGCTGTGCATGTCGAGGTTTTTAATCGGAATGATCGATTGGCTCTGATGGGGAGCGTGGATGCGCTGCGTCTTCTGAAACTTGAGACGAAGGCTTCGTTGAAAACGGCGAATCTAAAGCGAGAAGAGGCATTGGCGAAAGTAACGCAAGCCGTTCGGAATAAGAAAGTTGTAGAAAATTTGAAAGAGCGGCGCTTAGAGGCGTACAAAGTGGAGAGCATTTTACGTGAAGGTCTTGAAATCGAAGATATCTATAATGCTCGAAGAAAAAGAAGGGGTGTCTCATGAGTAATCTACTAACGAAACCGTGGTTCTTGGCGACATTGGCTCTAGTGATTCTGCTAGGGACTCAAGCAGGAGCCTTCTATGTGTATTGGGCTCAATTATCTCCCGCTCCAAGGGATTTGCTTGTCGTTAAGCGCGAAGATCCTGAGTCAATTCATTGGAGTTTCTCGAGCGAAGATCTTGGGCGATTGAAGACGGAACTTGAAAATCGTTTGGCCGCAGTTGACGCGAAGGAGGCTGGGTTGGCTAGTCATGAAGCAAGATTGAACTCGGATCGGGCGGAGATTGAAGCAATCAAATCCGAAGTCGAGCGAATGCGTGACTCATTGATGAGCGAGATAATGAAGGTTGAGGAATGGGAAAAGAAAAACCTAAAGACTCTCGCTACGACTTATAATAAATTAGATGCGGAAGCAGCCATTAGCATATTCAGTGAAATGGACGATTCGACTGTAGCGAAAATTATGCACTCCATGGATACGAAGACCGTAGGAGAAATCTTAGGTGAAATGGCTACTCGAAACGGAGGTAATGAAGGTCTCGTGAAACGTGCAGCCAAACTCTCGAACCTCCTCAGGCTTTTTACCGAAGAATAATAAATATATTTAAATATATATATAATGATATAAATATGTCTATAGAAACCACTAGCGTATCTCGCCTGGTGATACGCGATAATGACAATGGCTCCCTGCATAGCACGGGAGGAGGAACGCAAGGAAGCGCTACCGGTAGCAAGGAAGGACAATTTGGTAGTTTTTGGGATAAAGCCGTTTTCGGTGCTCAGAAATTTTTTGGAATGGAGAGATCGTCGAATGACGACTCGGAAGCGAGCGGCCTTGATAATGGCGACGATCCGAGTGGGGAAGAGGCCTACTCGGAAAACCGTCCCAGCGGGCATTCACGACTGGCATCGAGTTTCTCGGGCTCTAGTCTTGGAGGGCGTTTGTTGCAGACGGTCAGGCTCGATGGGATTGGGGGTATGCTCGCAATTGGATCGGTTGGCAGAAGTTTTGATGCTTCGTCTAGCGAGGAGACAAGTCGGGAAGTAGCCTTAGGTGATCGTTCCGAGGGTCGAAGACGTAATTCAGACGAAGCGACCGTTGAATCTCTAGCAAGCGCTGTGGATCCTGAGGACCATCAGGACGAATTATCTGAAGAAGATGAGATCGAAGGTAACAAGGCAAAAGTTGCCGAGCAGTCAGTACGCCCGTTTCCGTTTGTAGGTCAAATAGCGATGAATGCTAGAAGTTGTAATTTATTAAACTCTAATAGAGAGGATGTTACGTTAGGTTTGGAATCAGTTGGCATCAACCATGCTAAACAAACCGCAATAGATCCGAACATGCCTTCTTTAACCGCCAATTTAACCCCCCTGACTGATGAACCTAGTTCATTGACTTCGGTTGAGGGTGACCAAAGCTCTTCGAAGGAAGCGCAACATGGGTCAGCGGCAACCGGTGCCGCAAAATCGGTCCGAGCAAACGCTTTTTGGGAAAAAAAATCTGGGATTGGTAAGGATTCGAGAGTTTCGGGAGAAGTAATTTCTCAAACAGCTCAATCGGTACAGCGCAAGGGTTTAGGGGAACAAGCGGTCAAAGATAAGGCTGAAGCAATTGATTCCGAAGCTAGAACGACTTTTGGCAAAAATGGTGGCGAGTTGACTTTTGATTCTGAAAAAGTGAAACACAATTTGTTGAAGGCTTTTGATAAAAGCGTTTCACTGGATGTACTACGACAGGGAAAGGCCGCAGAAGCGAATTCAAACGCGAAATTGGATCGAGCGGAAGTAACTGAGCCTGCAGGTCAGTCTAAAATGTCTGCGAATGGAGACAATGGAGCCTCTGAGATTTCAGCGACCAAGAAAGTCGGTACGCATTCTCTTCATGAAATGATTCGTGAAATACGCCCCGGCAATCCGCGGTCGCAGGTAAGTGGGGCCCCGCGTCCAACGAATTTAAGGATGGTTGCTAGCAGCCTCTCAGCTCCTTCTGGTGGAGAACCTAGTCCCAAGGCGGGCATGGAAGCTCAGTCTCAAGGAAACTCTTTCGGAAATTCCGGGAAGCAGGATTTCGATATTAGCGCGGTGCGCGAAGTCGCTCCGAAAACGAATACGGTTTCTCCGAAAGGCGAACTTCAAGGTTTTCAGATGAACAGCTCGATTAGCGCGTCTTCTAGTAAGTCGCAATTTGCGGTGAAGACTGAATCAATCAGCTATTCTAGCAAAAGCGCTGAAGAAGTTAAGGAAGTCTACACTGCATTGTCGAAGAGCGTTGATCGATTAGTGAATACAAAAGGTGAAACGATTAATGTTCGAATCAATTTCGATCAAGGTGGTTCGATGGCACTAAAAATATCCATGGAAGGCGGACAGATCAAGACGATGATGCAAACGGATCTTCCGGGCCTTGAGGGAATGATCAAATCCAACTGGTCAGAGTTAGCCGCCGACTGGAATGCCAAGGGTGTGAAGCTTACCGCTCCCCAGTTTACGAATAGCGAAGGCGAATTAGCTCGGGAAGAGGGTTCTGGTAATTTTTTTCAGCGTGAAAGCCAGTCGCAGAACGAATTTTCCGGAAAATCCGGTTCACGAGGTAACCGTCGCAGCGAAACAGCAGTAGTTGGATCGAACGTCGGTGCTTCTCAATCCGAATCAGTTTCCCACGCTGACGAGTCTGAAGGGGCGGGAGAACAAGAATTGAAAACGTACGCATAAGCCATGTCCGATATAGCAACAGCATTACCAAATTCATCGCAGGCCCTTGATGGGGTGTTTGCAAATCCTACAAGCACTGGAGCCGAACGTTCTACGCAGAAGGCTTTAGGTCAAGCGGAGTTCTTCAAACTGTTGACTACGCAGCTTGCGAGTCAGGATCCTTTGAAGCCGATGGACGACACAGCGTTCATTGCCCAGATGGCCAATTTTAGCGAGTTGGAAATGATGTCAAAGCTGAGTACGAATTTCGAAGAATTCACTAGTATTCAGCAATTCCAAGCGGCCCAGGGCTACATCGGAAAGCACGTGACACTGCAATCGGAAGAAGGAGAGATTTCTGGTCTGGCAACAGGCATCGAGGATGATCGGGGCGACACACGCATTTTTGTAGACGGCAAAGGGTACAATATCGATACGGTATTTAAAGTGGAGCTGCCCGAAGGTTAGGCGGTAATCGAATTATAAACTGAGAATTTTAAAAACGAAATATTATGGCATTTGGAGCATTAAGCAGTGGAATTAGCGCCTTACGGAGTTTTACGCGAGGCATGGAAGTAATCGGTAATAATATAGCAAATACAAATACGGTTTCTTTCAAGGGATCTCGTATTAAATACGCGGAGAGTTTCAATCAAGTTTTAACGCACTCTGCACCTTCCCCGCAAGATGGACAAGGTTCGAATGTTACCGCTTCTCAAGTTGGTTTAGGTGTTCAAGTGTCTTCAGTTCAAGGTCTCTTTCACCAAGGCGGTCTAACTACTACGAATCAGAAGACGGACTTGGCGATTTCCGGCGAAGGTTTTTTTCTTGTGAGCGATGCTCGTAACCAGGGCACGAAATTCGCTACTCGTGGTGGCGATTTTAGGATCGACGACACGGGCAATCTTGTGACGTCTGAAGGTTTCCGAGTTCAAGGTACGAGCGATGGCGCCATCGGATTCAATGCAAGTGTCGATGCGAATGGGAACTGGAGTTTCGATAAGAACAACGATTCGATTTCAGGGACAATCGCCCCTACCAAAGTTGGAGATATTTCTCTTTCTTTCGAAAAGAACCAAGCGGAAGAAGTGGTAGGTCCTTATAAACCAAATGGCGTGGCTCGTAATTCGATCTACTATACGAACCATCTGATCTCAACTGACAGTAATGAAAAGATGGTTTGGGATGGCAATCATAATATTGGTGCAGGATCGATGACTCTAAATGTTGACGGTACTATTGATGAGGTTCCTGGCTGGCATACTTTTGCTCAAGACGCGGTAAACGCGATTATCGCCCAACGTAACCAAAGCTCTACCCAAGCGGATGCGATATCAGATCAGGATATTAAAAATGCTGTATCCAAGGATATGTTCCATGCGGTATTTTCCGCAGATGCTGGAACGCACGGTTTAACGGGGACGGCCATTACCGATTTAATGGCGCAAATAGACCTCAGTCATTTGGGCGATGCGACAGCTCAGGGAAATAACGTTACTGCGTTTCAAGGGTTGATTCCCTCGGGAGGAACGGACGCCCAAAGACAGTCGGCTGCTCTTCAGCGGATTAGCGGAGTACGAAACGATGAGTCTCCTGATTTGAATAACTACTCGGTCGATCCGGAAGGAATGATCACTTTCTTCCTATCCGATGGTTCTTCTTATAATCGAGGCCAAATCAAGTTGGTTGATTTCAATGATACATCGGCTCTAATCCGTGAAGGTCGTAATCTTTTTAGTGGATTTGGAGCGGCGGGATTGAAGGGTTCGGATAGCAATGGCGATGCGTTGTCTGGTTTGAAAGTAGCGGGCCGTGAAGGTCTTGGACGGATCCAGCAAGGAGCTTTGGAATTGTCGAATGTCGATTTGACTGAAGAATTTGCTCAAATGATCACTACTCAACGTGGTTTTCAGGCAGGTTCCAGGATTATCACTGTATCCGATGACATATTAAAGGAAGTAGTGAACCTTAAACGATAGTTTCAACGATCGGCGAATAGTTAACTAATTGAATTAATAGAAAGCGGACGTCTTTATGGCAGAAGAAACTCAAAATCAGGAAGTAGCAGCAAAGACAGGAAAGAGCGGAGGCGGTGGAGGAATGCTTCCTGCATTGCTTATTATCGCTTTGATGCCGGTGGTTTCCTATGCGATGTTTAAATTCGTATTTCTGCCAGAGTTGAAGAAAATAGTTCCGGAAGGGGGCACGACAACTCATCATGAAGGGATTGACCCGAAGAAAATTCACGCGGAGTCGGGTGAAACCTATCGAGTCGATTTTCCTGATGTGATCGTTAATGTTAAAGGAGTGAGCTTAAGCCGTTTTCATCTTACGACGTTTACGATCGAAAGTTCGAATCCGGATATCGATCACGAAGTGAGGGATAATTTAGCTGCCTTAACGGACTTGGCGGGTACCATTCTAGGAGGACTCACCTTGGCGGACCATGAACAAGCTGGTACCAAAAATGCGATTCGCAACCAGATTAAGCAAGGGTTCAATAAAATTTTGCAACCCCTTATGGTCGATGAGATCTATTTCTCTCAATGGGTAGTTCAATAATCAATACTTAGGATTAATGGCTGATGATTTCCAAGATGTCTCCGGTGAAGGCGAACTGCTCGACCAAACCGATATCGATGCCCTCATTTCCGAGGCAATGGATGAGCCGGACGAGATTATCTACGATCCTGAGGGCAATAAGGTTAAAACGCAAAAGGGTACGCGCATTGAACCCTACGATTTTCGAAACCCGATTTTCCTGACAGAGGTTGAGTTGCGCCGCGTTCGAATTCGCAATGAGGAGTTTATTCGGTATCTCGCTGCACGACTTTCTATTTTTCTTCGGTTGGAGTATTCGCTAAAAATGTCTAGTCTCTCGACGTCGACCTATGCGGAGTTTACCGAAACGATTCCAAATCCCGCTCATGTTGTTCTCTTTAAGATGGAGCAGCTTTTTGGAGTAGGCGTGATCGATATCAATCCACGTCTAGCGTTGACGATGGTTGATCGAATGCTTGGAGGTAAGGGACATTCCGTTCAAGGCGAGCGTTACCTTACCGAGATCGAAATGAATTTGGTAGATGATGTTGTAAGCATCGTCTTGGATGAATGGTGTCGTCAGTGGAAAGTCGAGCAAGAGCTCGATGCTTCTATTATTGGACATGAGAGCAATGGACGTTTCTTGGAAACCGCTCCTGCAGATTCGATTATGCTTGTATTGACGATGGAGGCTGGGGTTGGCGATTGTTCGGAGTCGATTAAGATCGGCATTCCTTACTATACATTGGAGCCAATTATCAGAAAGATGTACGAGAACAAGGAGAAGGAGATCAATCCGGAAATCGTTGGTTCTAAGAAAATTTGGCAAGGTACGTTCGATGATGTTGATATTCCGATTCGAGCCGAGTGGGACGCTGATAGCATGAGCGTAAAAGAGGTATCTCATTTACGTCCAGGTGACGTAATTCGGTTCCCGAGAACCGTATTGAATGAAACGCGCATAAGATTAGCGAACACATGCAAATTTCGAGGGGAAGTTGGATTAGATAACAATAAAGTTGCTGTCCGGATAAGCGAAAAACTTAAGAAAAGAAACGAAGAAAAATGAGTGATTTAATGCAGCAAGAGAAGGATATCAGCCTTCTTATGGACGTAAGGGTAAAAATGACGGTTCAACTTGGATCGTGTCGCATGCCAATGCGCGAAGTGATGGAGCTCGTGCCTGGCTCTGTGATTCAACTAAATCAAGAAGCAAAGGATCCTGTTGGTCTCTTTATAAACGACAAGCTCGTTGCCTATGGAGAGGTGGTTGTCGTGGAAGACAATTTTGGAATAAAGATAACTGAAATGGCTAGCACCTGATATCGAAATGCGTGCACTAGCTATATTCGCTATTTGTTTCTCGATAGCCCTGCCGACCGCGTACGCGCAAGAAGAGTCCGCTGACGAGCCAACAGTAGTTTATCCCCAAAACGCCCCTACCGAAGAGAATTCCGATTCGAACAGTCCGTATGCGGATCTTGTTTCTGAGAGTTCTTCGCCTGCTGGGATGATTGTAACTATCTTTGGATACTTGCTCATTCTTGGAGCGATGGCTGTTGCAGCTTGGTATCTTTTTAAGAGAGGCGTTCTTCGCAAGCCATTCGCTAACAAAGAGGGAAAGCTCAAAGTCGCTGAAAGTCGGATGCTTGGAAATCGGCAGTACATTATGGTCGTCGAATACGAGGATAAGAAAATTCTTTTGGGAGTCGGCCCTGGTAAGATAGATTATCTAACCTCTTTAGATGGATATCGGAATGGTTTTCCAAACCTTGAGCCTCAAGTCGATAAAAGTTCCGTTAATGAAATAGCATGAAGAAAATCGTATCCATAATCTTGGTTGCACTCTTTTTTTTGAGCTTTTCTTCCGTCGCCTACGGACAGGCTTCCGGAGGCGTTGGCACGTCGGGGGTACAGTTAAGTCTGAATATGGGAGATCAGGCAGATGGTGCTCAGGATGTGGGTACCGCTATTCAGATTTTACTTTTGATGACCCTTTTGACGCTGGGTCCATCGATCATCGTTTTGATGACTAGTTTTACTCGGATTATTATAGTTCTCGGTTTTGTTCGAACGGCTCTGGGAGTGCATCAAGCTCCATCGAATCAGCTAATTGTTGGGCTAGCTCTCGTTATTACATTTTTCGTCATGCAGCCTGTGTTTGAGGATGTGAATCAAAACGCTTTGCAGCCTTTGTTCGATAAGACGATTACGACCGAGCAAGCACTTGAAAATGGTTCTGGTCCGTTGCGCGAGTTTATGTTGAAGCAAACGAAATTAGATGACGTGGAGTTCTTTTTGGAATTGGCACGGATGGGGCCTACTTCAACGGATGAGCTTCCGATGCGAGTAGTGGTTCCTTCATTTGTAATGAGCGAGATCCGAACCGCGTTTCAAATGGGTTTCTTGATTTTCCTTCCCTTTATTCTAATCGATTTCCTCGTAGGTACGACTCTAATGGCTATGGGCATGATGATGATGCCACCAATTGTTATCTCTTTGCCTTTTAAGCTATTGTTATTCGTCTTGGTGGACGGATGGACGCTCGTCATCAAAAACCTCGTACAGAGTTTTAATATATGAGTTTGGAAATGGCCATAGAATTGTTTCGTCAAGCCATCTACAATGCGTTGCTGCTTGTGAGTCCTATCCTGTTGACGACGATTGTCGTGGGTCTTGCGATCTCTTTGATTCAGGCGGTTACAAGTATTCAAGAGCAGACGCTTTCGTTTGCGCCGAAGTTGTTCGCAGTGGGTGGCGTACTCGTATTTTCCGCGTCCTGGTTGATGGAGACGCTAATGAATTTTACGATCACGGTTTTAACCAAAATCCCTGAAATCCCTTTTTGAATCCATGGTTGAAATAGCGGACGTATTTGTATTCATGTTAATCCTAACCAGAATGGTTGGGCTCTTTTTGTACGTACCGTTCTTCGCCCATGACGCTATACCTCTGATTGCCAAAGCTGGTTTTTCAGTAGCTTTCGCTATTATTGTTTTTCCTTTAGTTGACATCAATGTAGCGATGCCGAGTTCCTTATGGGTGTTGGCGATTTGGATGGCAAAAGAAATCGCGGTTGGTTTGGCAATGGGTTTCGCTGTACGAATGCTCTTTTTCGTTTTGGATTTCGCTGCCTATATTCTGACTGTCGAAATAGGTCTTACTCCTGGCGCTGAATTCGATCCGTCAAGTGCTCGAGGAGCAGGACCGTTGAGCTCGATGATGTACTTTCTCGGAATGATGGTGCTTTTGTTGACGGGAGGAGAATACAATGTTTTTCGAGCGTTTATATCGAGCTACGAAGTTTCTCCGGTTGGTTACATGGTAGAAAATGGGTATGCTCTAGAGTTTTTAGTCGAGCAGACTGCAGGAGTATTTAAAGTAGGTATATTGATGGCGGCACCGGTCATCGCGGTCAACTTTCTGGTCAACCTCGTTTTTGCCGTGTTAGGCAAAGTTGTTCCAAAGCTCAATGTTTTCATTCTCAGCTTTTCGGTGCGGATCCTTGCGGGTACCGCTATTTTCTCCTTCTCATCATTGATGATCGTAAGCTATATTCTCAGGTATACTGAAAAGTTGCCTGAGATGATGATGCGTTTCATTATGTTTCGCCCTGCATTCTGATGGCTGAGACCGATAAAGATTCGAAAACAGAACAAGCTTCATCAAAACGTGTTGACGAAGCATTCGAGAAGGGAAATTTCGCTCAGTCTCCCGAGATCGGCATGGCGTTTACATTATTCGCCGGCCTGCTTGTCGTGGCTTGGTTCGGGAAAGGCGTTTCAATGAACGTCATGAATCTGACGGTTAAGATTTTCACGAATCTTTCTAGCGTCAATCTTAGCGAGAACGGTATAGAGTATTGGTCCCTCCAGGCATTGGCTACAATGTCTCGGCTTTCAGGACCTTTTCTGTTAGCGGGATTTATTGCGGCGATTATTGCAGGTGGGTTGCAGTCTGGATTCCGTCTCACTCCGAAAGCCTTGAAATTCGGTTTCGAGAAACTTAATCCGATTATAGGGGCCAAACGTCTCGTTTCTAAAGATACTCTGGTTAAGTTCGGTATTGATGTGCTGAAACTCGTCGCCATTGGTATCGTGCTATACGGAGCGGTACAGAAGATTGTGGGCGATCCGATTTTCTATGCGCCTATCGATTTCAATCATATCGGTGTTTTTATAACGGATACAATTATTTATGTATTTATTCGTCTTGTGATTTTTGTTTCAATGATCGCAGCAATCAGTTATATCTATTCTAAGATAAAGACGGCAACTGACCTCAAGATGACGAAGGAGGAGGTTAAGCAAGAACGGAAAGACATGGATATGAGTCCGGAAGTCCGGAAGGCTCGCATGGCGATGTCGATGCGTTTGATGGAAAAGCAAATGTTAGACGAAGTGGAGACGGCTGATGTTATCGTAACGAATCCGACTCACTATGCTGTTGCTATGAAATACGAGCGCGGCGTTGATGAAGCCCCGATGGTTTTAGCTAAGGGTGAAAATGCTTTCGCTTTGCGTATCAAGGAAGTCGCGAAGGAAAGTGGCGTACCGATTGTTGAAAATAAATTGGTGGCTCGGATGCTATACAAAGTTGGTAGAGTCGGGCAATCGATTCCAGCAGAAATGTACCAATCGGTTGCCGAAATTTTGGCATTCGTTTATAAGACACATAAATATTACTTTCACAAACTGAAGGCTAGGAGAGCAGTTAAAAGCAGTCGTTGACCATGGATCAGAAGAATAACGGATTCGACCTAAAAAGCATATTTGGGTCATTGAAAAGTGGCGATACTTTGGTAACGCTAGGGATGTTTGGCACGGTATTGTTGTTGTTCGTGCCATTGCCGGGTTTGATGTTGGACTTCCTTTTGGTTGGCAGCATTGGTGCGGCGCTTTTGGTGATGGTCGTTATCATCTACGTTAAAGAGCCTTCCGAATTTACTGGCTTCCCAACGATTTTACTCGGACTGACGATTTATCGATTAGGCCTGAACGTAGCTTCGACAAAACTGATTTTACTAAAGGGTGACGCAGGTAATGTCATCGAATCTTTTGGCACCTTCGTAGTAGGCAATAATTATTTGGTGGGTACGGTCGTGTTTTTGATTTTGGTGGCGATCAATTTTATGGTCATCACAAAGGGTTCCGGGCGTATTGCGGAAGTGGCAGCTCGATTCACGCTGGATGCGATGCCTGGTAAGCAGATGTCGATCGATGCGGAATTGAACGCAGGAATTATCGACGAAGTTAAGGCGACCGAACGACGGGAAAAGATTCAAAAGGAAGCCGACTTCTATGGAGCAATGGATGGTGCGAGTAAATTCGTTCGTGGGGATGCGACAGCTGGTATTCTGATCACTGCCATCAATGTTCTTGGCGGGATCGCGATTGGGATGATCCAGCATGGTTTGGGCTTTGGCGATGCTGTGCAGAAATTTACATTGCTCTCGATTGGAGATGGCCTTGTCTCTCAAATCCCCGGATTGATCGTTTCGTTGGCAGCGGGTGTTTTAGTAACACGGACCTCGGGCGATTCGAATAACCTTGGAGATCAAATTGGCGGTCAGCTTTCTGCCTATCCCAAAGCTCTTGGTTTACTTTCGGCTATGATGTTCGGGCTTGGTTTGATACCAAGTATGCCAAAGGCTCCGTTCTTTTTCATGGGATTTCTTTTTGCTTGTTTGATGTATGTTTTGAGAAAGAACAGCAAAAAGAAACAAGATGAAGCAGCGCGAATGGATGGAGGAACATCTGCTTCTGGGGAAGCGGAAGCTGCTGGCGAAGACGGTGAGTTGGATGGGAAACATTTGCCGGGCGAATTCGAAAAGCTAATCGAAGTTGATGTGTTTGCTTTGGAAATTGGATACAATCTGTTGTCCCTAGCAGATAAAGCCGAAGGAGGCGATCTTCTTGAACGTGTAACGGGAGTTCGCAAAACGCTTGCTCGGGAATTGGGGATAGTCGTTCCACCGATTGCAGTGCGTGATAATTTGGAACTCGAAAGCAATGAGTATCGTTTTTTGTTGCATAACAAGGAAATCGCTCGTGGCGAGGTTATGCCGAATCGCTGGATGGCGATGAATGTATCGAATAGCGAGACACAGCCGAACGGAATCCCAACTGTTGAGCCGGTTTTCGGAATCGAAGCGGTTTGGGTGGATGAAGAGGAGAAGAAGAATGCGGAATTAAGCGGATTTTCGATCGTAGACTCGAGCTCAGTTCTAGTTACGCATCTATCTGAGATTCTTAAGACCAATTCTATGTATTTGGTGAGTAGGCAAGATGTGCAGAAGTTAATGGATCATGTGCAGGAAAGTCACCCGGCATTGGTTTCAGAATTGTTGCCTGATCTCGTCACTGTTGGTATTATCCATCGAGTGTTTCAGAATTTGTTAAAAGAAGGCGTTTCGATTCGAAACCTGACCTTGGCCCTGGAGGCGATCGGAGATTTTGCGAGTGTTTCGAAGAATCCGGATGACCTATCCGAATATGTTCGCCGTAAGCTAGGGGAGTTTTTCGTAGCGGAATACGAGTCTGAAAAAGGGGTATTAAAGGCAATCACTATGGATCCTCGATTGGAACAAGTGATCGCTACCAAAATCCAAAGAACGAATACGGACTATACTTTGTCGCTTGATCCGCAGTTGGCGCAGCATTTGCTACGTGAATTGGCATTGAAAGCGAACGATATGATAGAGAATGGATTATTACCAGTGTTAGTGACCGCGGCGGAGATTAGGCTCCCATTCAAGCGCTTCTTCGAGCCTTCGCTGCCCAAGCTGAATATCCTGAGCTATCAGGAATTGCCGTCTTCGACGGAGATACAAAATCACGCAATCATAGTCTTGCCGGATTTTATCCAGTCGCAGATGCAGGAAATGGCTGGGAACGCAACCACCGAGCGTGCTCCGGAAATGGCCTTCAGTAACTAATAAGCAAATCTCTACACTCGCATGAATACCACTATTTCCCAAGCAGTTCAGACCCAATCGGAAACGATGCAAATCAAGATTGTTGCAGATAGTGCTGGCGAAGCGGTTCAGGCGATTCAGGAGAAATTTGGGGAAGCGGCAAAAGTGTTGTCGGTAACGCAAGTTGAAGCGGATGGATTGAAACGCTTTTTGAAAAAGCCACGTTTAGAAATTCTAGTAGAAGTTCCTCGATCCAACTTGGATTCAAAGGCGAAGGCAGAACCGAATGCGCAGTCGCCGTCTACAGAACCGGAACCGCTTTTTCAAGCAGGCAAAGATAAACCTATTTCCCAACAAGAGGAAAAAAATGCCCAGTCGGGATCAGTGGTACCCAAACCAAAGAAGCCGATCGAGAATCTGTATTCAGAAAATGGCTCGAAATCGTATTTCTCGGATATGGAGAAGTCGGATGTTGCTGCGATGGAAGCGCCTCTTGGAACGGCGGCTAATCCTGTTCGTTCGGGAACGATGGAACACGTTGACCGTGCAGTTTCAATGCTGCGGTCGGTTGGGTTCGACGATTCATTGATCGAGCGAATCCGTTACGAGTTGAACTTCAGCAGTATTGGCGATTTGCCTACTATGGAGATCTACAGCCGGATCTGCGATTGGTTGCGAGGTCGTTTCCCTAGCGAAAAGCAGGAATTGACCGGCTCGCGACGTGCATTCATTGGCGGATGTGGCGTTGGTAAGACCTCTGCTTTGTGCAAAGCCTTATCGGCTGACGTTTTCGTTAACGGCCTGGAAACTGCGGTTTTGAAGATAGATGGTTCGGTCCCGAATCCTTCGGATGGGTTGGAGGCGTTTTGCGATATCTTGGGTGTTCCATTGTATCGTTCGATCGAGGAAGCGGCGGAAGACCCCGTGCGTCGCCCTCTTTATTTGGATTTGCCTGGAGTGAATTTTTCAGATGCTGCGTCTGTCGGCGCATGTTCGCAGATACTCGAAGAGATGGAGGTCGACGAGAGTGTTGTTGTGGTGAACGCTGCCTATGAGACGGAATTGATAGCAGAGTCTATCGCGGTTGGCGGTAAAATGGGAGCCCGACATGTGGTTTTTTCGCATTTGGATGAAGCCAGAAGGGCCGGCAAATTGTGGAAGTTCGCTTTGAACGGCGGTTCTCGTCCGCTCTTTTTTAGTTACGGACCCAACCCAGCTGGGGAGTACACTATGGATCCGTACAGCTATCTTTTAGAAAAGACTTTCCCGCAGGGGCGCTCGCTCGCATCTGCAAAATCGGCGGCTCGTAAGCCTGTCGAGAACGGAGCAATCAACCGAGAGGCGATAGCCAGCGCATGAAATACGCGATGTGTCTAGGAGGCCTTTTGGGTTTTGTCGTGATATTCGCGACAAGTTTGGTTGCGGGAAAACCGCCCGTCGATTCGCTTGTTCATGCGAGTATTGGCAGTATCGTTATCGGTCTGCTTTTTCGATGGGTCTCGTTAATTTGGATAAGGAATGTGAAACAAATGCTCATGGAAAAGCAACAGGCCGCCGTAGCAGCGATCGCCGAAGCTGAAGAGCGCAAACGACAAGAAGCTAAAAACCCAGTTGTAAAACCCGCATAAGTACTCACGCCATGAACCAAACGATATCTAGGAGCCGTAACGAAACGTCGAAAATGAAAAAGGCAAGCGCAGCAAAAGCATACGAAGACGAATCGTCGAAACCACCTGTTCAACAGAAGGCTCTATATGAAACCTATCTACCATTGGTGAGGTCGATTGTCGCCCGCATCAAAATTAATTTGCCCCCTCACATCGACGAACAGGATCTTAACAGCGTTGGGATTACCGGGCTCATCAGCGCACTCAAGAAATACGATCCTGAGCAAAAGAAATCTTTCGGCTCCTATGCAGCGATGCGCATTCGTGGTTCTATTCTCGACGAATTGCGTCGAATGGACTGGATGCCTCGCAATGCCCGCACGAATTTCAAGAAACTTCGTAAAACCGTAGAGGAGCTCGAGCAAAGGCTCGGTCGCCCAGCGGAAGAGGATGAGATCCGCACGGAGTTGGGCCTGACCCATAAGGAGTACAATCAGCTCATGGTTGAAGTGCGTCCGATAAGTTTTTTACCCCTAGATAGTGCGTCTTCTTCGGGCGGCGTGGATTCCGATTCGGCGGATCTCAACGAGATCATTCCAGATGAAGGCGTCGTGCCGGTAACCTCCAAAATGGAGAAGGACGAGGTCACGCAGTTGGTCGCCGAGCGAATCAATCAATTGCCTGAGGTTCCGCGCAAGGTTTTGGCTATGTATTACTTTCAGGACATGCGCCTGGCGGAAATCGCGGAGGTATTTGGGCTTACCGAATCTCGCATTTGTCAGATCCACTCTCAGGCCATCATAAGCTTGCGAAGCTACATCACGAGCGTGATGCATAAGTAACCTCCGCAGATCTGGTGTTAAGCTCCTTGGAATCCAGCCGATAAAGGAGGCCGAGAGCTATGTTTATAATAATCGGATACATAATCGTTATCGCGGCTACAGCAACGGCCTTCACTATGGCAGGCGGAAACGTACTGTTGTTGTGGCACAATTCGGAAGCCATAGCAATCGTAGGTATCACCTGTGGTATGTTGCTCGTGAGTGCTCCGATGGACGTGCTCAAGCGTACTATGCGTGCGGTTTTTGGCGTGCTCAAGGGAGCTGGTCCGAAAAGGGACGACTACTTGGATCTGATGAAGGTTTTGTACGAGATGTTTATGCTGGGGCGTCGCAATGGTCTGTTGGCTTTAGACGAGCATGTGAGCGCTCCGGAATCGAGCTCTATTTTTCAGAACTATCCGAATTTTCTAGCGGACGAGGAAAAAGTGATTTTCCTTTGCTCGGCTTTGAGACCGATTATCGATGGTAAGATTAAGCCCGATCAGCTAGAGCCTTTGCTCAAAGCTGAGATCGATGCGAAGAAGAATACGGCTCATGGCCCAATCAACGTCCTGCATTTGGTGGGCGATTCGCTTCCTGGGATTGGGATAGTCGCGGCAGTTATGGGTATCATTTTGACAATGAGCGTTATCGACCAGGGACCGGCGGTTATAGGCTACAAGATTTCGGCTGCTTTGAGTGGTACGTTCTACGGGATTTTCGGAGCGTATGGTTTTGTTAATCCGATTTGCAATATGATCGAGTTCGGCAATGAAGCTGAGGAAAATTACTACATTTGTATGTCCCGCGCTATTGGAGCATTTGCTCGCGGTTTAGCCCCGATTATGGCGGTAGAGTTGGCTCGTCGCAGTTTAGAGGCGGGATTGGTTCCGAATGCGGACGATCTAGAAAATATTCTAAAGTCAAGCGGGGGCAAGTAGGCTCAGGCGAATTTTAATGGCTCAGTTAGGAACAAATCATGGCGGTGCTTGGAAGGTAGCCTACGCGGATTTCGTGACGGCAATGATGGCGTTGTTCATGGTTTTGTGGCTGACGGCTCAGGACAATGAGGATCTAGTGGAGATGGCCAAGGTCTTCCAGGATCCCTTCAATACGCCTATGGATAAGTCTTCGGGTATTCTGGAGGGAGAAGAATCTCCTCGCGAAGAAAGCATGGGCAGGGAGCGCGGTCGGGCTAAGATCTCGGATATGAAGGTCCTTACGAATATGGCCCAGGCCTTTATGGAACTCTTGAATATCGACCATTCCGATCCTGAAAAATCGATCGAATTGGAAGTGACGAGCGATGGCCTAAGGGTGACCCTTTACGACAGAGACGCTAATCCGTTCTTTGTCGATAATACGGCGGATTACACGGAGTGGGGGGCATTTGTAGTCGAAACTATGTCATGGCTTGTCCATCGCCATCGCTTCAAGGTGCGAGTTGAAGGTTTTGTTTCGGAGGGTTTTGAGGGCCAAAATACGGACTACACGGTTTGGGAACTGTCTAGCGATCGAGCGAATGTTACACGGCGTATGATGCAACTCTATGGGGTCGACGGCAAACAGTTTGAGGGAGTCAGCTCTTATGGCGATTCGCAACCGCTTCCTTTTATGCCTCCGACTGCTGACGCTAACGATCGGGTGTCGATCAGCCTTGTCTTGTCGGAAACCTTCAATACTCTAGGATTTGAGGATGGTTTCGACTCACTCGTTAAGTAAATTTAGATTAGTAGAATAGATGGACAGTTTTCTTTCAGGACGTGAGCACGTAGGTGATCAACCGAAGCCCAAGGAGGAAACTCCAAGCACTTCCAAGGGTGTTTTGGGCGATTTTCAACTGCAACAGGCAATAGAGAATGCCCAGTTGGAAGAAGTAACTGGCGAAGCCGGTAGCCGCGTTTCATACGTGATGGAAGAGGGTCGGGTTCAGAAAATCGTCGTTACCTGCGCTTGTGGCCAATTGACCGAAATCGACTGCAAGTACGAGGGCTAGTTCCTCGGAAAAGAGGCCTTGCGGCGCGAATTGCCGCTATTGGGGGAGGCAAAAACTGCCCTTTGATGCATTATTATTTTTTAATCATTGTTGGTTAGATACTTATGTATCTGGCATGTCGACTGCTTAGTGATAGTCGAAATGTTGAACGGTATCTATCAGAATGCGTCGTCCATGGATGGGCTTGAATCGTGGAATAACGCGATCGCTCAGAATCTGGCGCAGTCTTCGAATCCAGGATACAAGAAGGCCACGCTTTCGTTTGAGGGTAAGGCTAACGGAATGATTGGTTATCAGGGATCATTCGAAAAAACGCTTTTCCGAGAGACGATTGCCGCCTCGGGCAAGGATGGTATAGATTTTTCAGCGGGAGGTGTGCATAGTACGAGTATCCCCACGGATTTCGCCCTCGAAAGTGACGGTTTCTTCGAATTGAAAACTCCAGAAGGGCAACTGGTCTATACACGTGATGGACAGTTTAAGATCAACGGCGACGGGGAGTTGGTGAGTAAACAGGGGTATCACGTGATGAGCGATGCTCGGACGGTGATTCAGATGACTCCTAAAGGAGGCTCACTCGTAGGTAAAAGCGATGGTTCTTTGAGCCAAGACGGACGACCATTGGCCATTTTAGGCGTTCGTAATGTGGATGATAAAAGCATCCTACTTCGTTCTCACGGCGGCTTTGTAATTGATCCGTCTCTCGCTATCGACGCGGAGTCAGTAGAGCCGGATCGTATCATGGTTCGCCACGCAGCGCTCGAAGAGAGTAATGTGACTAGTACGAAGGAAATGGTGGATCTTATTCATGTTTCACGAGCTTTTCAGCTCAATCAACAAGTAATACGCGGACGCGATGATTTGATCGGGAAAGCTATTCAGTCTTTGGGAGGCCGCGTTTAGGCGGGCAATTTTAACTTAAATAGGACAACGAATTATGAGTATATCGTTATATTCAGCAGCAAGTGGAATGGAGGCTCAGCAAACGAACCTCAACGTGATTTCGAATAATATCGCAAATGTGAATACGGCTGGCTTCAAGAAGAGCAAAGTCGAGTTTCAAGATATGTTCTACCAAATGCCCAAAGCGGTTGGGGCGGATACGGGCGGCGACATTCTTCCTACTGGTATTCAAGTTGGTAGTGGTACCCAAGTTGTGGCGACGTCAAAAGTTTACACGCAAGGGCAAGTCAATCGCACGGACGAGGAACTGGATGTCGCAATTGTTGGCGAAGGATTCTTTAAGGTGAAAGACGAAAATGGCGAGGACCTCTATACTAGAGATGGCAGCTTGAAACGCGGACCAACGGGTTTGTTGACAACAAGCCAGGGCAAAGTATTGGACCCTCCGATTACGGTCGATCCAGCAGCGAATAACATTGCGATTAGCGAGAGCGGTACGGTTAGCTTTATGCAGGACTCGAATCCGCTTGGAACGGCTGAATTGAAATTGGTACGTTTTAACAACCCGTCGGGGTTAGCCGCATTGGGCGGTAATCTTTTTAGAGAGACGACCGCGAGTGGGGTTCCTGATGTCGGTACTCCAGGAACTGAAAGTTTCGGATCGCTTCGGCAAGGATTCGTAGAAAATTCCAACGTCAATATTGTGCAGGAAATGGTGAATATGATCGTAGCTCAACGAGCCTACGAAATCAACTCCAAATCGATACAAACATCGGATCAGATGATGCAGCAAATTGGTCAGCTAAAACGCTAGGTGGACGATGAATAAATTTACAATTATCGCTTTTTTTATCGCTACTTCTTGTGCAACTCGTGCTTCCTTGGAAGACGTATTAGCACCGCTTCCGGCAATTGCGATAGCAAGTGTTGTCGAAAAGGCAGTTGAGGTCAGTTCGGATAATACTGATTCGGCATTGGTTCGAGAAACACAATTAAATAGTCCAGTTGAACGTGTTCGAACAGGTGAAGTTCCGGCTCTATTGGAAAATGTCTACCCATCAATTCCGATTACTCGGGAGGACTTTCTTAACGCCATTGAGCAGGAGGTTCAACGAAGAATTCGACCTGTTGGGGAAGTCTCGCTGTCTCCTTTGCGCTCCCTCCCGAATCTTTCGGACTATAGCCAACCATTCAATGTCCGAGTGAGTGGAGTACCCGTGCGTCTTTCGCGTAGCAGTACGATGAATTTGAATATACAAGTTGAGAACGACGAAGGCGTCGTTGGAAACTGGGCTTTGACGTTTCGTCCTCACCTTATAAGTGCGGCTTGGTTTGCTAGAGGGCATTTGCGAAAAGGGGATGTGGCATCGGAGTCCGATTTCGAGACGCGGCGCGTAGATCTTTTGGTAGAGCCGGATGCGGTGAATGCAAAATTAGATGTGTTGCAAAAACATGAATACAGCCGAGACCTTCATCCAGGTTACCCACTCAAGTGGAGTGACCTTAACGAACGTTCTTTGGTTCGCAAGGGTCAGGTAGTTGAAGTTAACGCCTACCAAGGAATGATCGCGATTTCGATGCGAGCAATGGCTCAGGGAGATGGTGTTCTAGGAGATGTCGTTTTTATGAGAAATTTGGATTCTAGCAAAGATTTTTCTGGCGAGGTTATCGGAGAAGGGCGTGTGCAAGTAACGTTCTAAATAATATATAGCGATATGAAAGCACTATTAATCAGTCTTGGAATGACGGTCCTTGCGATCTCGGTAGTGACCGGGGAGTCGCTTTGGCTTTCGAAATCCACTCGTGAGACGAGCCTTTTTGCGGATCGAACGGCAGCGGTAGTTGGTGATATCCTTACGGTGATGATAGATGAATCGACGATTGTTAGCGCCACGGCAAGTAAGCTCACCAATTCGGGTAGTACGCTTTCCGGAGGAACGATTGGGTCGTTTTTCGGTGTTGATATAGGAAGAGGACTTACTGAAGGCATTATTGCAACGCCTTTGAATTCGACCTCGAACGGAACTGGTAATGTAAGCAGTATACGTTCGGCTGTTTCTACGGCATCGGTTCTCGTGATCGACCGCTTGCCAAATGGAAATTTGATTATCGAAGGCGCTCGCGAGCAGGTGGTCTCAGGGGAAACGCAATACGTAGTCGTACGTGGAGTTGTGCGAAGGGACGATATCGCTAGCGATAACACGGTGATGTCTTCCAAGATAGCTAACGCTAAAGTGGAATTTTTAGATAAGGGAGCGATCGCTTCCGCTCAAAAGCAAGGCTGGATCGCTAAGCTCTTGGATGTAGCGAATGTTTGGTAAGGATTTATATGCTTAAACGAATCGTAGTTTATTTTTTAATCGCTTCTTGTTTGTTCGCGGGAACGTCTTTTGGCGGTTCGCGTATTAAGGATTTGGCGACCCTTAAAGGTAGTCGAGACAATCAGCTCGTCGGTTACGGTCTCGTGATCGGCTTGTCGGGCGATGGGGACAGTACTTCGGATGTGACCGTCAATAGTTTGGCAAATGCCATGAAGAATTTTGGATTGACGGTTGATTCAACAACTTTGCGAGGCGACAATGTTGCGGCAGTAATCGTTACAGCCGATATCCCACCATATGCTCGCGAGGGTACGCGGATTGAAGTTACCGTATCGTCGATTGGAGATGCAGATAGTCTACAGGGAGGCATCTTGGTTCAGACGCCATTGTTCGGCGCAAACAATCTCGTCTATGCGGTTGCTCAAGGTGGCGTCCAAGTTGGCGGTTTCCTTGGTGGAGCGACGGGACCTGGCGGTGCTACTGTTCAGAAGAATCATCCAACGGTTGGCATTCTGGCGAATGGAGCGATTGTCGAACGCGAGATTGCGATGGAAGTGGTAAGCTCTGGTTTCCTTAGCTGGCTGCTTTATAATCCCGACTATGGAACTGCTTCGAGAATGTCGGAGGCTATCAATGAAATTTTCCCTGGGAGTTCCCAGGCTTTGGATTCGGCGGCTATCAGGGTAGCGATCCCCGATATATACGAAGGCCGTGAAGTTGATTTTATTTCTTCGCTTGGAGCCATAACGGTTAATCCTGATATACCTGCTCGAGTCGTAATCAATGAACGGACCGGCGTGATCGTTGCTACCGAGAATGTAAGGGTATCGACTGTCGCGATCAGTCATGGGGCTTTGACGATTGCGATATCGAAGAATTTGAATGTCTCGCAGCCAACTGGTTTCGGAGATGCAGGCGAAACTGCGGTTACGCCATCAACGCAAACCGATATTACGGAAATGGTAGGAGGCTTTAAGATCGTCGAGGAGTATCCTACTATTCAGCAAGTGACGTCGGCTTTGAATGCCGTTGGAGTGACCACTCGCGAGATGATGTCTATCTTGCAAGAGATGAAGAGCGTTGGAGCGCTTCAGGCAGAACTAATAATCAAGTAAGTATGGACCCTATAGTGACAGGAGTTTCTGCCTTTGAGAGTGGAAAATGGAATCAGGGCTTACAGGGTGGACCACAGAGTGAAACTGCGAAAATCGACCAGGCTGCGAAGCAGTTCGAAGGGATATTGATGCGCCAGTTTCTTGATGAGGCGTTGAAAAATACGGATGGCGAAGGCGGGCTTCTTGGTTCGTCTGTTCCTATGTATGATCATTTAATTAAGGACACGTTGGCCAATAGCATCACTCAAGGAACTTCACTCGGGTTATCGTCCGTTTTGCAGGCTCAGTTGGGCAGTGAGCCAGCAAGCGAAGTCCAGAAATCGGATAAAAAATGAATATGACTTTCAATCAAAAAGATTGGGATCCCCTCGTTGATCTTTTACGTGAAGAAGTTCAGGAGTACGGAGGATTGTATAATTTGCTGGATCGTCAGCAGAACGAAATCTTCAACCGCGAACCAGAATTGGTTATGCAGACGAATGAGGACATCGAATTGCACATGCGGGAGATGAATGTTCTGCGCGAACGCCGAGAGGACCAAGTGAAGTATATGGCTGACAGTTGTTCTTGCGACGACTCCTTGTCGTTGACGAAAATGCTACTGTGCTTTCCGGAATTCATTAGGCCAATGTTGAAAGCATTGATCGACGAGGTGAATGGCATGGTGAACCGTACGCGACGCAAGGCCCGACAGAACTACTTGCTTCTATCTCGGACGATGGAGATTACGCAAGAAGCACTGAGAATGGCTGAGCCGGACAATTTTTCGAAGACCTATTCGCGAAAAGGTCAAGTGGGAATGGCTGGTCGTATGCCAGCGACCTACAAGACTTTCGTGTAGGATATTGGTATTTACATAGAGAATACGGGTTATGAGTTCTAACATAATGGGTGATCTTGCCAACGCTACCAAAGCGTTGAATGCACATCGGTTCGGCGTAACGACGGCCGGTACGAATATCGCCAATGTGAACAATCCCGATTACGCGCGCCAGAGAGCAATTCTTGGCGATCGCGGTACGATTCAAACAATAACAGGTCCTCGTGGCCTAGGTGTTGAGGTTGTAGGCTTCGCTCAAATGCGCGATACGGTCCTCGATCGTGAGGTCCTGCGCGAAACGAGTATCAATAGTTCCCTTCAGTCGCAATACGCCGCCTTGGCGAAAGCGGAAGCTAACATGGGGCAGGAAATCAACCGTACTGGCGACTCGGCGTTTATCAATGGAGTTTCTAATGATGGTTCGGGAGCGGGCGGATTGGCTGAGGTGCTTAATGACTACTTCAATTCGCTTCACTCGCTCTCAGCAAATCCGAGTTCGGACGCGGAGAAGGAGTCTTTGCTACAGAAATCCGAGATGCTTATTCAGAAGCTAAATGTGACTTCGAGCCGCTTTTCGGATTTGAAAGACGACCTCTCCAGCGAAGTGGAAACGGATTTGGGTGATGCAAATCGTCTAATTGAAGAAATCGGGCGTTTGAATGCAGAAGTAGCCCGGGCCGAGGCTAGCAATGCGGGCCAGGCCCTGGATTTGCGCGATCAACGACAAGCTCGATTGGCGGCCCTTTCCGAATTTATTCAGATTGATGTCAGTAATATCAAAGGAAGCGGTGGGCAAGTGAGCGTTTCGGTTTCGACGATCAACGGCTCTTTCAAATTAGTTGAACAAGGTCGCTCGATGCAAATTAGTTTCGATGATAGTATTCCTGGCGCTCCGAAGTTTTCGATCAAAAGCAGTGGGGAACAGATCCTCATAAAAGGAGGAAGCATGCACGGGGCGTTAAAGGCTCGGGATGAAGGGATACAGGATTATATCGGATCGTTGGATCGTCTAGCTTCCGAGCTGGTTGTCCAGGTCAACGGTCTGTACAATACTGGAACAGCGCCGGGGAACACGAATTTCTTTACGGATACGGGAGACGCTGCCCAGAAGACTGCTGCAGGAATCTCCTTGGATGCTACCTTGTCTACGACAACCCTGCGCACGACGAACGATGGTGCTCAGGAACAAGGAGACAATACCTTGGTTCTAGCCATCGCAGAATTGGATAACGCTGAGTTTACGGGATTGGGTGAACGTTCGTTTAGCAGCTACTACCGAGCGACTGTTTCCGACTTGGCCCAGAATGTAGCCACGGTCGAATCTCGTTTGGAAGACGAAGGTATTGTGTTCAATCTTTTGAAGGAGCAGCAGGATTCCGTGTCTGGCGTTTCCATTGACGAGGAAATGACTGACATGATGAAGTTTCAACGAGCGTTCGAAGCAACGGCACGACATATAAAAGCGATCGATGAGATGCTCGATGTGATCATCAATCGATTGATATAATAGAGTGCACTGAAAAGAAATCCCGTCATGAGAGTTACTAACAATACCTATCCCGACACCCTCTTGCGTCATTTGCAGCGAATTACCAATCAAATGAATTCGTTGCAAGAGCAGGCGGCGACTGGACAACGGATCACTCATATTTCCGATGATTCAGCTGCGGGAAACCGAATCCTGGATATGCAGGAGGAAAAGGGTAAGCTAACTCAATTTTCGAAGAATGCGTCTCGTGCTCAGAATATAAATAGTACGACGATTTCTCAGGTTCAGAACTTTATTCGAATATCGGATCGTATTGGCGAAATTTCTACTTTGGCCAATGACTTGACGGGTAAAGAAGGCTTGCAGGCTTATGCGGAGGAGGTCGATGAGTTGATCGAGCACGCTTTGGGAAGCGCTAATGCCAAATTCAATGGCGAATACATTTTTGGAGGTACGGCTAGTGGAACGGAACCCTTCGCGGTCAATGTAGACGTTGCCGGAAAAATCCAAGATCCGGATGGAACTGGAGTCGGAGCGGCTATTACTTATCAGGGGGCTGCAAAAGGTCCGGAGTTTCATTTGTCTGAGTCGGGTAAGGTGTCGCCTTTTACCGATGGGACCACGAATCAGCAATTCGGCGAATTTATCAATCGGATGGTGGAGTTGCGTGATGCGTTGGAAGGCGGTAATCAAAATGCGGTGACATCTACGATGAGAGAGGGGCTTGAGGCCTCAGAAGATGATTTGATTTTCTCGTTGAGTCGACAAGGCTCGGTTCAGCTACGAATCGAATTCGATAGGAATTTGAGTCAGCAGCGATTCACGGACTTGGAAGAGAATATATCGGCGGAAGCGGATGTGGATCTAGCGCAGACGATCGTTCGTCTAACGCAAATACAGAATTCATACCAGGCCTCGCTGCAAAGTGCTGGCAAGGTGCTTAACTCATCCCTGCTTAATTATATATAAAGCAAAGAGAATTATTGAAATTTATAAGCCATGAGATTAGCAACGGAATCGCTAGAGGATAAGGAAGTTTGGGTAAGACCAATCCAGTTTCGTATATCGAAAGGAATGCTAGGCTTTCCAGAGGATCTTGAATTCGAATTATTGGTAAACGGCGAGGAGCTTCCATTTATGTGGATTCGCTCTAAGAGAAATTATGAGCTCGGGTTCGTTGTGATCGAGCCCTCCGAGATATTGCGCGACTATGAAATCGAAGTGGCGGACGATGATGCGGAGACTCTCGGTATTGAAAAGGCCGGTGACGCTCTAATTTTGAATATAGTAACGATACGCGAAGGCGGGGATATCGAATCCGCAACCGTCAATCTTGTTGCTCCTATTATACTTAATCGCAATACGTTGCTCGGAAAGCAAGTGATTGTTTCGAACCATATGAGGTTTTCAACCAAGCATTCGATTTTAAAAGATTCTGTTAACGGCTAACCCAGGAAGGAAACAGCCATGCTCATTTTATCCAGGAAGGTAAACGAGGCAATAGTCATTGCCGACAATATAGAAATTCGCATTACGCGCATCGATGGAGATGTCGTGAAGCTAGGTATCGACGCACCGCGCTCGATACCGATTGTACGGAAAGAACTCGTGGAAGAAGTTTCCGCGACTAATCTGGAAGCTGTTGCCGCTCCGATTGTCGCCACAGGAGAATCTGCCATCAAACCACAGCTCTCTGGGTTGGCTAAGCGTTTGGCAAGCAGGAAGCAAGACAAAGATAGAGTAGAATCGGAGTAAGGTTCGAGACTGTTCGCAACTACCTAAGGGATGAGGTCGTAATATGGTTATCAATACAAATCAGAATGCAGTGGAAGCAACTTCCGCTTTGCAGCGGAGCCAATCGGCGATGAACCGCTCAATGGCTAGGCTTAGCACGGGCAACAAAATCGTTAAACCGTCGGATGATACGGCAGGTTTGTCGATATCAGAGAAAATTCAGGCTCAGAATTCGCGGATCGAAGCAGCGCAAACGAATATTCAAAATGCCGTATCGCTCTCGCAGACGACCGACGGGTTTTTGGAGTCGATGGGCGAGGTGCTGAACCGTATGAATGAATTGGCTGTGATGGCTTCCGATGTAACAAAGACCGCGGAGGATCGCGATTTGTATGGTTTGGAATTCGAGCAGATGAAGGATCAATTGCGTGACACGATCGGCGTTGGAGATAATGGAACGGATAGCGATCCGAACTGGAATGCATCGGGCACCACACCGATAGGTTCATTCAATGGAATTAGTCTTTTCGGGGCTCGGGCCGACATGATTGTCATGGTCGGCGCATCGGGAGGTCAGTCGATGAACGTGAGTCAGGTGAATTTACGCGAGATTGGTTCAGGAGTTTCCGACTTGATTTGGGACAGCTCAGTGGACGGGTCGCAGTCGGATATCGACGTAGACAGTTCTAACGTTCTGCAAGCTCTGGACGCTGCGGTGGCCCAAGTTGCCCAAGAGCGGGCGAATATCGGCGCGGAACAATCTCGTTTAGGTGTCGTGGGAACCCAACTCCAAGTACAGCAAGAAAATTTGATGGCAGCGAATTCTCGTATCCGCGACGTAGATGTTGCGGTCGAATCGACGTGTTTGGCCAAGAATCAAATACTAACGGAAGCGAGTGTTTCGATGCTGCACAAGGCCAATAGCTTACCCCAGGCGGTACTTCGTTTGCTCGTTTAATCGACAGTAGGAGACTTTTTATATGACAAACGATATTGATCAGTATCTTTCATCACTTCTCTCGTTTACGCCTTGTCGCAAACGAAATAATCGCTTCAGCGGCGATTACGTTAGTTTGATTCATGTCCCGGCGAATGGTCCTGAACAGGTTTATTCGGTGGTTTTCAACGATGATTCGAACGTGTTAACGCTCGCTCGGTATTGCGAAACCGTTTGGGAGCTTTTGGAGGATTGCGAATTAGTTGGATCCGACGATCGATCACCCGAAGTGGACGTGCTTCAAACGAAAGTCAAACCGGACCATCCTGTATTCAATTTTCTAAACCGTTCATTGCTGCAAGAGTGTCAGGACCATAGCGACGGCGAACGAGGAATGGACTATTATATGCTCATGTGGCAGAAAGACGGTCAGGGTTCTGTCGCAGAATGTTGGGAGCCTTACGGACGAAATGATTTCAACTGGATGGCTCTAGTCGGTTCGATGGAATTATTGGCTAGCCAGTTCGAGTACGCGGCGACCGCGTCTTGAAACATTAGAGGAAGGGTTCGGATCATGCGTTCTCAGTTATCTCGAAAAACAACCAATAAGGGAAAACGTTTTCTTGGCGTTCGTTTCGTGAATTGTGCTTGCTACGGGCGATTGTATCAAAACGACGAAGGAACGGCGTACGTCGGTAGTTGCCCGCGATGCGGTAAGTGCTATCAAGCTCGTATTGGCGAAAAAGGTACCGATAACCGTATGTTCATGGCTGCGTGTTGATCGGTTTCTCTATCGAAAAAGAGAATTGTCTGCATTTGGCTTTTTGCCCGCAGATTGCTCAGATGAGCACAGATAAAAGCTCTAAGGGTTTTTGTTCAATCAGCTGAATCTCACTGTTCGATTTCAAAATCATCTGCGTAATCTGCGGGCGGAATTTGTAATTCCTACGATTTTACTAGTGCGGCATGTTTCAAGCATCTGCAGTACGGTACGCTAGAGTCTTGGTTTCTCAGACTTAATTGGCACGAGGTAAGAGAGTGCGGGCGTTCCAGCCATCGCGTTCCTTAGTAGTGGCGACCTCGGATTGGAATCCGCGCATTCCAGGCCGAAAGGATAGGGTTAGGTCGATGGTTTTTGGCATATTCGGTTGGGGAGAGATGTTCAGGATCTTGGCGATGGGTGGGAGATCAAGAAGAATTGAGGACTGCGAAAATGATCAAAGTGGGTTTCTTAGAAGCTCAATTTTGAGATAATGGGATCAAGATCGATCAAAATTTGCTGTATTCAAAAGCTTGTGAAGAGTTGGCAAGCGATTTGCTAGAGACGAATTGCGGATCGGTTTCTCGATCCGCATTAACGATAAACTCACTGAATTAATTATAATGAACAAAATACTAACTGGATTCATCGCTTCGGCCTTATTGGCTGCGGGTTCGATGTATGGTCAAATCGAGGTGAACGAAAACCTCACTGTAACCGGATTTTTCGATATGTCCGCAACGAGTACGGACGACGATAGCGGAAGCTCGTCTTCGTACAATTTCGATCAGGCGGAAATCGATTTCATATTATCTTTCGAGGATGTGACTGGGCAGGTCGATTTAAACTACTTGGGCGATAACTCGACGGGCGATTTCAGCTTGGAGCAAGCGTTTATCACTTACGATCTCGATAATGGATCGAGCGTTAGCGCGGGTAAGTTTCTTAGCTACCACGGTTGGGAAACGGCGGAGCCGACTGGGCTGTTCCAGTACTCGTACGCTTACGACCTCATGGGCACGATTCCTGGTTACCATAATGGTGTCACCTACGATTACAGCGATGATTTCGTCACGCTCGGCCTTGGCCTTTTGGATTCCGTGTATTCAGCTGATGGATCGATCCAGGACAGCGAGTACGGTATTGAAGCGAAGGCAGTGTTCACTCCAGCTGAAGGGCTGACGCTCTATTTGGGATTAGCGAAGGATTCGATGGATACAGGTCCAGATAAGGATTTGATCAATTTTTGGGCGTCTTACGAAGTTGGCGACGCGACCTACGCGGTCGAGTATAACACTTATGATTTCGGATCTGTCGAAGGCAACCAATGGCTCGTAATGGGCAACTGGGCATTGAGCGATACTTTTGGAATCACTGCTCGCGTGAGCGACGATGCGATTGACGGTGGCGAATCGGCGATGAAGTACACGCTCAGCCCAGGCTGGACAGTAGGCGAGAACCTTGGAATGCTTTTCGAAATCAGCGAAACCGACTTCGATACGATGGGCTCTGCTACTTCGTTCGCATTCGAGACGATCTTTTCTTTCTAGTTGGTAAATAGAAATTCATACTGGGTAGTGTCAGTCCTCGGAGAAATCCGGGGACTTTTTTACATTTATGGGCATTGGTTTGATTTGACTGAAACCGAACATTGACACGCCCGATTAGGCGCATATGCCTTTCGCATTCTAATTTGACTGTGGAGAGATGGCAGAGTGGTCGAATGCGGCGGTCTTGAAAACCGTTGTTCCGAAAGGAACCGGGGGTTCGAATCCCTCTCTCTCCGCCATTTTTATAAAAAACGCTTCCACAACTGGGAGCGTTTTTTGCGTGTAGCACAGAGGGGATTTGAACCCCATTCGATGGTAGATTCTGCCGCAATCAAACAACAGGATTCTGCTTTGCTGTCTGTTCAAGCAGAATCACGGAGCTTATCAGGCAAGAACACTCTCCTTTGGTCCGGTTACCATACCAACAATCCGAATTTGATAAGACAACCCTGCTCCATCACGCTTGAGGAGGCTTTAAAAGTCAGAACCCGCCACGTCAGCAATTTACTCACTCAAATTCCATCAAAATGTTCCTCAAATCCAACATTAGATACTCAATAAAGACCATTGCGTCTCTTTCAATCGCGCTTTGCTCCGTCCAAGGAGCTTCGACTCAATACGAAGGAGATCTGAGTGACGTTGTAACGATCGATGAGCTGGATCCCTCGGGCCCTTTCAACAAAATCTGGGAACCGCATTTCGCCAAGTGGTCTGACGATCACTACATCTGTGCTTACGGACTTCAGGTACGGGGAAAAGGAGATATGGGAGACATGGTCGCGTCCATAAGCTTGGACAAAGGGAAGACCTGGAGCCCTAGGGTCATGATATTTGATCACCAAGAACGTAATGGCAGCGTGCAATACGCCTACAACAATGCGGTCCTTTTCCGTCCGCCGGACCAGGATGTCATTTGGCTTTATGCGATGCGCGCGCCTATGCACTACCGCGATAGCGAGAACGCGGATCTGGTGGCTGCTTATACCGCAGACGGTGGATACTCCTGGCACCACGTCGAACTGGCCATGGGCTACCAGGGTTCTTTGATAATCGTCGCAGGGATCGAGACGGTGAAAAGAAATGGAGTAAATCACTACCTTCTCCCCGCCCATCGCAATTCGCAGCGTCATGATCTCCATGGCGATCGCAGACAATTCGTTCTGGAAAGTACCAGCCTCGTGCACTGGAATCTTGCGGGTTATGTTCCTTACGCTAGAGATGACCCGGTTTTTCTGCACGAAGGCAAAATTGCCCAGACAGACGATCCCAACATCCTGAAAATGGTCATGAGAACCGCAACCATGGACCGCGAGCGCCCTTTGAACCCGCCTCTCGCCTATTCGTCAATCAGTAAGGATGGGGGAACTACATGGTCGATATCTAAAGCGGAACCTGACCTGCCGAATCATCGCTCCAAAGCCTTTTTTGGAAAAGACGCCAACGGAAATCACATTTACGTTTACAGCAACAGAGTCGATCGAAGAGGGCTCTATTACAAGACCCTGAAGCCCGGCGGCAACTGGTCGAAGGAAAAGACCTTCTATTTCAACGACAACCGGAACAGTTACCCTACTCTAGTCGAAGATATGCCGGGAGAGTGGCTCGCGGTCTGGGACAGTTCCAACAGCCCTGACAAACGCCGAACTGCTATCCGATTCGGAAGGTTGAAAAATCAATAAGCAGACTTCGGGAATTTCAGCTCGCAGTGGACGAATGCGCTGCAGATCGCTTCGTCAAACCCTGAGGCCAAGATTTATCAGCACTTCACCAGCCGCTAACCATTGGTTGGATCAAGCCCAATCGCGATAGGCTTCCACCAACTCTTCGTATGCCTTTTTATAGAATACAATATCGGCACCATGAACAATCAACTGGGCTCCGAGGTCTTTCATGTGTTTGGCGTGGTCCATATCGAATGCGAGCGTCCCAAATACTTTTCCTTCGGCGATTGTTTGTTCAGCGATTATTCGAGCCGCCTTGAGCGTCTCGTCTCCTTTGACATCACCAGGTCTTCCTATGAGAGCCGAATAGTCACCGGGACCAAAGAAAACGCAGTCTACTCCCTCGACTGCGGCGATTTCCGAAACGTTTACCAATGCCTTGGGCGATTCGATTTGCGTGGTAACCCAGGTGTCTTCGTTTGCTCTATTCGTATAGTCTCCGGCTTGATATTGACCGTAATTATTATCGGGGCTTCCCCCGTCAAATCCGCGTTCGCCCGCGGGATAGAATTTCGACCAACGAACAACTTCGCGAGCTTCGTCCGCGGACTCACATCGCGGATACAGTATGCCAAGGGCTCCTGCTTCAAGAAGACGACCCATTCGCATGTATTCCCAGCGTCCCGGGCGAGCGAGTATATCTACGTCGCCAACCCGAGATGCCCGGGCGAGGTTAGCGAAGGTTTCAACGCTTTTGTCAGCGTGCTCTAAATCATACCAAAGAAAATCCAGCCCAGATTGGCTCAGCACTTCCGTGTGCACGGGGTCCGTAGACTTAACAAGAGTGCCTATGGCGACTCCCCCCTTCTTCCAAATTTCCTTAACTCGACTCTGTTTCATATGGGTAATTCAAATTAGTATTGAAACGTATTTTTAATCGCCTTTTCTCGCGATTCACACTCAATGTTCCAACCAATTGATGTCAAACATGATAAAGCTGATGGTTTCATAAGGGCTAGACTCTCCAATTTCGACCAGTAGACCGACATTGCCATTGGGAAGACCGACCATATTTGAGTAGGCTCCGGGACTTTCATGTATCATTTTGCTGACCGGCCAGGTTTCTCCTTCGTCGTAACTTAAGCGGACAGTAATGCCCTCGCGTTTTTCTCCGGTAGGACTGGAAAATAGAATGCGACTGCGGCTTTCCTCAGGCCAACTGTATCGCTGTATATTCGCCTGACAAACAGGAGACTGAAGTCCGTTATCCAGATAGAGAGGCGCAAAGCTCGCCCCGCCGTCCTTGCTTAAGGCAACCGCCCGATTCCCCTTCCCATGATAGGAACGCATGTTTTGCATGACCGAGCCGTCAGCGAGCTCGACCACCGTAGATTCATTGGTAAGTGGTTCTTGGATCGCCCCAAGCTGCCAGCTCATTCCATGATCGTCAGAATAGATGATATGCGACCGGTAGGTCTTTGAATCGCGTTTGGCAGTGACCCGATCGGCGTGATTCGCAGGAATGACCAGACGACCGTTGTACTGGCCTCGCGAAAGCTGGACACCGTTTCCCGGTCCGGTCGCGTACCAGGTCCACTCTTTCTTCCGAAGATGGGGAAGCTTTTTCGGATTCGCCCAAGTTTTGCCATCGTCTTCCGAATAAGTGACCCATGGGGAACGAGGATGCTCGCTTGCTCCCGTCATAATCGCGGTCTCGCTATCGCTTCCAAGATTCCACGTAAGAAATAGCCAGATGGTCCCTGTATCCAGATCTACAACCGGACACGGGTTTCCACAGGTATTGTCTTTATCATCCCAAATTACTTCGATACCGCCCCATGTCTTGCCACCGTCTTCAGAGCGGCGCAATATGAGATCGATGTCGCCTTTGTCGCCAGCTTCGCGACCTTCTGCGAAAGCGAGAAGCGTCCCAGCCTTTGTGACGCAAATAGCGGGAATGCGAATATTATTGTATCCATCAATTGCCTTGCGAAAGAGAACTTGGGTCTCGATAGACTTTTCCACTCCCCAAAGCAGTGTTCCTAAGGCTAGTTGCACAAGGAGTGTCTTAGCGAAGATAAGAATGAGTTTATGCATGGAGGTTAATTATAGAATGGATACCAGTCATAGTTTTAGTCAT